>CBIHOZ010000075.1:0-31526 GCA_966211525.1 uncultured Chitinophaga sp.
TGCATAGCTGTACTGGGGGTTTGTGTAACTGAGCAACGTACAATTTTAAAGCGTGATGCTGAACTTCACAACCGTTTGGGTAAATATCGAACGTTATTCGTTAGCCGTTAGCCGTTAGCCGTTAGCCGTTAATCGTTAATCGTTATAAGTTATTCGCTATCCTTGTTACCATTGCTGGATATACGTACAAACAACAAGTATACATATATACCGGGTGGTATATACTATAGAAACGTGCATGTACTTGCTGCGGAACTCTTCTGCAGTTAACAGGGTGTCATTGAACGTGTCTCAAGCAAGCCATAGAGAGTAACTATTTAATCCACACGGTTTGTGTAAACGCTCCGTTTGCAACAATGTCCCAAGCCTCGAGCCGCACCCATTTTCTTCCGGTGAGATCAATTGATTTATTGAAGACTTGTTCACCGAAGGGAAGCGTCTGATTGAGTATAATTTTCTCCCGGTATACTTTTGTTCCGTCACCGGAAATGATTTCTGCATAATTCATCGGGAAAGTCCATTTAAGTTTGAAGCTGACATTTACTTTACTGCCGGACGTAATCTCTTCTCCTGATGATTTTCCATTAACCGTAAATTCAGGAATCAACACTTCACCCGTTGACGAAAAGAATTTACCTTGTTGCAGCGCGTCTATCACAGACTGCCAGCCGTCTTTGAATTCCGGAAGCTTATCTAGTTTCAGATAGTTGATGTTGAGGTGCGCATACATTTCGTTCTCAGGTTCAATAGTAAAAAGATCAGCTTCGGCCAACACTTTCTTACGGTCGCCCCAGTTATTCATATCATCCATCAACTCAAGAACACGTTTACCCAGGAATGGAAGTGACAGATCTGCGGGCATCGCTTTCCATGCTGCACCGAGGAAATGTTCATCTTTAAAAAATTCAGCTGACTTATATTTATCCGGATATCCGGTTGATCCCTTCGTGCGCGCATGTGCTGTCCAGGCGAGACCGTTTTCTCTTTTTAACAGCTCAAGCATCTCGCGTTCATTGGCAATGCGATATACCTTTCCATACTTCGGATCTTCCGTTACGAATGGCATACCTTCTTTTCTGGACATGACCCAGTAAACAGGTTTCGGAAAAAAATTCATCCAGTGTCCGCCAAAGAATTCATTCGGCTCTTCTCCGGGAAGCAGCAGAATGTCGTTAGAGGAGAGTCGGTCGCATTGTTCAAACAACGCATGAAGTTCTTTCAGACGAAGACTATCAGGACCAGTAGCATGTGCTGTATAATGAAACTCTCCGAGATGAATAATATCAACACCACTCCTTTTCATTACATCTATAAACGTTGGTGCCTCTGGCACCGGCTTGCCAGACAGCACAACTTTCATGATAAACTCATTATGAAAATGACTCGTTAATGTTTTGTATCCGGGTAACGAACTGAAGCGATCGTTGTTCGTAAACTTCTTTACTTCTTCCAGTGCGGCCGATGAATTTCCTGCATTCAGCAATACGAAAAAATTTAGTCGCTGCTTTGTTCCCGGAGGAGAATTAAACCACGGAACAAATCTTCGATCTCCATACAGATCCTGCCGAATGCCGATGCCATAACCGTTAACCATTTTGCGATACTGATTTCCTGCCCAAACGAAATTCAGGTTGAATGCTTCGTCAAGCGGATAGAAATATTGGTGAGGTGCAGGAAACACAGCAAGACTTCCTTCACTGTTCTCTCCTACTATAGTCCGATACTTGACTTTTAAATTTTTCGAGCTGTCATTGAGTGCAGGCTTCATCGACTGCAATTGTTCACGTGTATCGCTCCACCCGATCTTCTCCCATGCGGCAGTTTTTGAAATCAAACCGGCATCGTACAAAATCGCTGTCGAATCCTTTCCGGTGGTCATCACCGCAGCTATATTTAGCAAAGGACTACCATTGTATAAAGTGATCTCAAAATTTCCACTGAAGTCCGGAGCTTTCATTGAGCCAATAGTGATCACCGTTCTGGTTCCTTCCGAGCGAACAGATGCCGATTGCTTGATAAACTCGATGTTATGTGCCTTGAAGGGTTTGTTCGGAACTTTATCAAAGAATATATTCCATCCATTTTGTGATACCAGGTCGCGTTTACCAACGGTGAGAACGAATGCCGGGTCCAGTGCTCTTGCGATCTGATGATTGCTCTTTCCTTCCTGAAGTTCTATACTTTTGAAAACAGGTTGCGTTGCCGAAAGATCAAGCATGATCTTTCCGGTTTTGCCATTTCCGGCGGGCCATGATAATGTTACAATATCTCCTTTCACGGATGCCGTAGCACCATTCTTCCTGCTGAAGTTCGTGAGATCTACTTTTACCTGTGCATGCAGTGTCCCAAACGAAATGAATATGAAGAGAATAATATATCGCATAAGCTTTACTTATCAGGTTTAAATCAATGCCTGACAAAATAAGAATAAATGGATTTGAGACAAGCCCATTTCTGATGCATGGAGCATATTATATCTGAATTGACAGATGATCAGCATGAGAAAAATGAAAGTTGCACAACGGCATGGCTATGGGCCGATGATAACTTCATTACCAATTTTCTGAAGGCGACAGCGTTTCTATTGAAAGTTTCAGGACTAATCAACAAGCTTATACAATATTGAAAGTATGGAGCCTTGCGCGTTACAAACAATATCACAACTTGATTTTTTCGAGGTTGTTTGAAGTGGAAAACAGTTGCATTTTTTTGACCAGATTTTTATCAGGCTAAGTGAAACTCTGATATATACAACTACGCAGCCATTGCTCCACCTATAACGATTTGTGAGGACAATGAATAAATCAAAATAAAATACCCCTATTAAATCTCTATTTATCCATATATCCTCACAAACCGTACTTACATTAAATCAGGACAATACATTCCTGAAATTAATCAAAGCTATACCTCTACATATTCACTTTAGTTTGAGCTCGCTGTTCATACGCACTCGCTGCGACAGCCGTTGTAAAAGAAGTACATATCGCAATACCGTATATATTTTATAGACAAAAACGTCTACATTCTATACCAACTCCGTCATTTAACCGTACAAAAAAGACATGAAGAGACAAAGCTGTCACTATATATGCCCCTATAGAAGGGTGCATGGATGTGGCAAGTATACCAGAGCAAAAAAGTTTTACTAAAAAAGTTGTTTACTTTTTATTGTACTGTGTAAAAGAGAATCACTTTGGTATCTTTGCAGAAAATTATCACATGAGCGAATCTACGCAATGCCCCAAATGTCAGTCTCCGTACGGATATCCTACCGGTACATCCATGATGTGTCCCGAGTGCGGCCATGAATGGAATCCGGGAGACAGTACTGAAACGACAGGCGCTGCTGACGATGTTGATTCGCTAATCGTGAAAGACGCCAATGGCAATGTGCTGCAAGATGGCGACACTGTTGTATTGATTAAAGACTTACCGGTGAAGGGCGCGCCAAAACCTATAAAGGCCGGTACCAAAGTAAAGAACATAAAACTCACCAACGGAGATCACAACATTGACTGTAAAGTAGATGGTTTCGGTGCAATGGCACTCAAATCCATCTACGTACGAAAGGCTTAGCGATAGTTACCGTTATCCTTAACAGATATAGGACTTCCCTATCCTGCCAAAGTTTTTCCAATCAGAAAATTACCGAGCATTTCCTTTTGCTTGCTTGCATGCATGGGGTGGAATTCACCGGCAAACAAATCGCGATAGAGACGTTCTATACCTGCTTTGTGATAGTATGAATAACCGCCTAATGATTCCATCGCTGCCTGAGCACTAGCTCTGCCATGCTGTGTTATGATGGACTTTGCCTGCAGCGCCACGGCAGCTGTATTACTGCTGGGCTTTATGTTTAAGTTGTTTGCGTTCTCAATCAGTTTCTCAAGCGCCATTTTAGTAATCTGATAGTTGTTATGCATTTCACCAAGGCATGAAAGCGCATGAGACTCCGGACTATCCTTCTTTGCGAATAATGCTATCGTCTTTTTGTTAATCGCTTCAACAATACCGGCATAAGGTGCAATAAAAACCGGGAACGCGAATGTACTCACAACATCCCAAACCGGATGCCACTTCCCTCTTTCTCTGATCAGGGTGATCTTTTCTTCCGGAACAAATACATCTTTAAAACTAATGGAATTGGATCCCGTGGCTCTCATTCCCATAGCATTCCAATCATTAATGATCTCTACACCATCACTGTTTAACGGAACCGAAAAATGAAGAACTTGTTCGCTCTTACCATCGTCATAAGCGCAACTCATAACGGCAACATTTGCTATAGGAGATCCGCTACAAAAAGATTTCTTACAGGTGATCCTATAGCCACCATCAACTTTTTTAGATGTACCGTTTGACGACACCCAATCTCCACCACCCGTACTTAGAAGAATCAGATCTTTTTCTACTACTGCCTTTAGTGTTTTTGTTGCTGCGGCATCTCCATTCATATGCTTAAATACCAACACCGCTACCAGGTGCGTATGCATGGATACTGTAAGTGAAGTTGACGGACAATGTTGTGCTAAATCTTTGAGAAAATAACAGAGCTCCGAATATAGTACACCCCCGCCTCCCAAGTCGGCAGGGATTAAGGCTTTGTATACACCTTTTTCTTTTAAGAGGTTAAAGTTTCTTTCGGCAAATTGATTCTCTGCATCGCAGGCCAGGCCTTGTCTTTCAATTTCAGGACCTAGCTCAGTCAGGATATTCTGTAAGTTCATTTTGGATAGGGGTTTATTTTTTTTAACTGGTTCATTGCTTCACCGGCACAAACCTACCCTAAACAAAACTGCCCGTCATTCACTTTTGATTCAAAACATAGCATTAATGAGTCATCAACCGCTGTATGTTATTGTCTGGATATAGTCTGTGGCAAATTCTTTTGGTGATATTCCAAACCGTTTTTTAAACGCTCGCGAAAAATAGGTCGGGCTTGCAAATCCAGACTCATAAGCAATTTCTGAAATGGTCTTGTTATTTTGTTTGATAGCGGCAAGCGCCTTTTGAAGCCGGATCTCCTGGATAAACTGATTTGGTGATTTTGCTGTTAAAGTCTGCAATTTTCGATTCGCCTGCGATTTACTTAAACCCAATGCTATACTTAGCCTGTCAACACTTAACGTTGGATTATTCCATTCCTTCTCAAAATACTCCATCAACGATTTCAGAAACTTTTCAGTATTCAAATCAAGCACTGTAATAGATTTATCAATAGTGCTATTGAAGTTTTCACTTTCGAAGAGGTCCTTAATTTCCGAGGTCACGGTTATATATCCCTGCGTTACTTCACTCAGGTATCTGGACATCTTTATCGTGTCTTCAAAGATGTTTGATTTTTCATTTACAGGAACTCCGGCACTTAAACCAGTTTTGATTTTTAAGTTGAAAGAACCTGGTATACTGTTGAGCAATGATTGATTTTCCAGTGTGCACCATACGGCATTTGTAACCGAATCAAAAGACGCCAGGATGCAATCATCTTTTTGTTTGACCAGTCGTCCGTTATGCTTGGCAATGGTCGTTTCAAGAGATTGATTTACCAGTTTAACAACATCACTCACCTCGCCCCTGTCAATATTTCTTAACAGCGATTTTTCGATTTTAACAGTCATTAAAGTCCTGAAGGCAGGATCGTCAATAATGTTGAGCGTTGTGTTCTTTAAATTTTTCGGATCCTCAATTCTCCCCAGGAACGACTCGACCACCGTTGTATCTACTTCTATAATTTCATGCGGGAAATCGCCATGCGCATGATTGTGCATATCCTCAATCGCTTTTTTATTGGGAGCCTGAATGAGACAGAAGGCAATCTTTCTTTTTTCGTCACACCAGTACGTCATCCCTTTGCAACCATACAGATGCTCGACTTTAAGATCCTCCTGGTGCATCTGTGCTACATGTTCTGCTGTAACCTCTTCCGGGATATCGTGGCGATCCATATAGATTGGCATAGGGTAATACGTTAGTACTCCTAATCTAACGCTTTTGTATTTGCCTTCAAACTATCCGGGTCGCTAAGCGGGACACGTTATGGATGCTGACTAACTTTAAGACTTGCCACGTAAAAAATTACTCCGCTGCGAATAGATTTATACCGATCGATCTAGCAACACATTACTATATACACTAATCGTGCGGACTTTATGTACTCACCGGGTGCCTGCGTCTGAACGTATGTGCTATCGTGCGGAACACCGAAAGATTCTCCTTGTGATTTTCGCTTGCTGTCCCTACCAGTAAATAATAGCGAGTGTCTTCAAATAATACTACCTGGTATTTTAATCGTTGCGTATTGGCTGCCGAATCATTCCGATACGAAACAATTTCATAGCCATCAAGGCTATCAATCGATACTTGTGTAAGTCCATCCTTTTCTACCCTGCAGTCAGCACATATATTCCGCAGTTGTCCCATAGCGAAATCAGCATTCCGTTCTACTATTGCATTCTCAAGCGATGGACCTGCAAAAAAAGAAAGTTGAAATATAGATTGATCGTTCCATGTTCCATTTCCGGTAAACATGACGGAAGGTCCCTGTAACAGCTTTGCCTGCTTCAAGGGTTGCCCTTCTATCGTAAAGGACAATAAACTATTTTTCCGGTCAGACTTTTTATCAATGCGTGTAGATATGAGCGCTTCTTTTATTTTGCCGGATAACTCCCTGTCGTTTTGTTTCAGGTACGAAGCGATGACCGTAACAACATGATCTTCCATCTTCATGACCAGTGACCATTGTACAAAATTGAGTCCTCGCGATACACGAAAAGTTTTATAAAGCATGGCATCCGTACTATCTACTACTACCGGAACGCTGATCAACAACTCCCCGCCCTGCCGCATCAGGGTTGAATCAGTATAACTATCGGAAACAGCTTTAAAATCTTTGGGACTCTCCTGTATCATAATGGACGCTGTAAGTCTGTTATGCTTGAAACCACCAATGTCGGGTGCAAGGGTAAATTCCTCCGGCGGTATAATTTTCACAAGTGTACCGGGAACCGATATATACTCGCGCTGCTCTTTCTTATCAGAACAACCCACCAGGCAAAACACGACTAAGTATATAAAACATAAACCTGTTACTCTCATAAAATATCTTTGTTTAGCAAGCCCTGAAAAGAAGGAAGGGTGCGATGCAACAACACCCTTCCAGCCAGGCTTAGGTTAATTTATTTCTTTATAATGCGCACCACTTCGTTTCTTCCTCCATGCTGCGACTTCAGGTAATACAACCCGCGTGGAAGATCTCCGCCAATGGAAATTCTTTCATTGGTCCTGAGATTTGCAAGCTGTGCTACTACCTGTCCACTTTTATCAGTGAGAACAAGTGTCAGATTTTCATCTTTCGCTGTCGTTACTTCAACGGTTGCTTCATGCTCAAATGGCGCAGGGTATACTTTCGTAGCTCCGTTACGCGCAGTTGCTTCTGTAACCGGGCAGGCATTTACCTGTACAACAATTGCTTTTCTATACAGGTATAGATCCGGAACCTGGCTGTTGGTGATCTCGGCAGAATATATACCGGCATCTGCTGCAGTTACATTTGGCAATACCAGTACCGGGCTTGATGAAGCATCGGATATATAGGTATAGTCAGTCTTGAACCACACAAACGTATTATTGGGAGATGACTCCAGAACGTCTGCAGAGAGCACAAGTGAATCGCCTGCACAAACTGTTACTGTTTTGTTAGTACCAACGCTGTCCTGCGGAGCATAGCTTCCCGGAAGCATTTTGCTGATGTTCGGTTCTATATCAGCAAACGTCAGGCGGTTGCTTCCTACGATCAACTGGAACAACGAAGATACACCGGAAAGATTCGGAAGATCGGTGATCTGGTTGCTCTCAATATTAAAGAGGTATATTCTGCTGAGGGATGCTACGGAAGCAGGTACGGCACCTGTTAACTGGTTGCTTGATACGTTGAAATATACCAGGCTGTCCATAGAGCCAACGGACGATGGAATGGGCCCGCACAATTTGTTACCATACAAATATACCTGCTCGGCTTTTTCAAGGAATCCAATAACAGAAGGGATCGTGCCGGAGAGCTGGTTGTTTTCCAGGAAAAGATCTTTCAGGTTGCTCATCAGTGCTATACTCACCGGTATACTTCCGGTGAAGCTGTTCTGTGCAAGGTTCAGGTACGTCAGATTATACAACAGACCGATCGTAGCAGGGATCTTTCCTGACAATGCATTGCGCGAAAGGTTAAGGCTTGTCAGTTTGGTCAACAACGTAAGCGACACCGGGATGCTGCCGGTAAATTTATTATCGGATAAATCCAGTGCCGTCAGCTTTTTCAGATTGCTGAGGGATGATGGTATTGCTCCGGAAAGTTGATTGCCGGGCAGTCCCAGAAATTTTAACTCAGTAAGCTTCTTCACCTGGTCAGGCAGTGCACCGGTCAGGTTATTAAATGGAAGGTATAGTTCAGTAACACGTTTGTTCGCGATGGTTACACCTTGCCATGTACCAACAGGACCGGTTAACCAGTTTGCAGCGGAGAACCAGCTTGCTCCAGCCGTACCGTTGTACAAGGCCACCAATGCGGTTGAATCGCTTGCCGTTACCTGCGCCATGCTTGTATAGGCGGGCAACAGTAAAGAAAGTGCCACCATCCAGACCACTGCATATAGCCTGGAAAGTTTACGTTGTAAAAGTCTCTTGTTTTTCATTGTGATTTAATGTGTTTATAAAATATAGCCTGGCATACATATATTTATTTGCGTTTCATGGGCCGCAGTTTCAATGGCAAACGCATTGACGCACGCTGTGCTGCACCACCTGTAGAGCTTTCAACTGCTATACCGCCAACGAAACCGGTTACACCGTCCACCTTGATATTGGAATATACGGTTTGCACGGATGATGCAGGGTCAGTACCCGGAATCACTGCAAAATTGTATTGAGCACGGTATATATTTCCAAACTGAGGATCTGCTTCATTAACCTGCATCCAGTATATATACTTCTCCTGTGTGTCCAGCGATATACCCGTAACCTGCGGCCAGCCTAATACTTTCAGTACAGTAAGCGAACCACTGCCGTCCAGGTTACCACTGAGGATCCTGTATTCCCACGCTGACGCTTCTATATCCTCGATAAATACTTTTCCGGCTGCCACATCGATCTTTACATCCTGCACCACTCCCAGCCCGTCTGTAGCATCAAACAATACCTGTGGTGTTCCGGAGCCATCGGCATTGGCGCGCAATATGCGATGTCCCTGTGTATAGTTCTGATCGGCTATATATAGTTTATTATCGTCCGGCACATAGGTAACACCCAGCGCAACCTCCAGTCCGTCTCCGGCATCGTATAGTAATTCCGGAGTTCCGAAACCATTGGTATCGCCCCGGTATATATTCCCGGTGCCGGAGCCTGACCAGTATAACTTTTGATTGACGGCATCAAGACTCAGGTCACCGATGTAGGTGCCGCCCGCTTCATTCAGGTCGTACAGCTCAACTTTGCCGGTATTGTTCAGATTACTCCGTATGATCGCTCCATTCTCTTCCAGGTATACTTTACTACCGACAAGATCAACCAGCATACTGCCTACAATAGGAGCATTAACACTTTTATATACCGTTTGTGTCGATGGCGGATCAAATATTGCTTTCTTAATGAGAAGAGCCTGTGAGGTAACAATATCATCTGCCGCAATATAGTATACATTCTTAACCACAGCCGGTTTCGGTTTTACCTGGAAGGATACCGGTGCCGAAGCAGTTCCAAAAGCGGTAAGTGTAACACTATAAGTGCCGGGTGCAAGATCGGGTACATATACCAATACTTTATCCGGGGAGGCATCGCCTGCATTTACAAATGCTGCAACGGTGTTGCCAAACTTCACCTGATTATTACTCTCTATAAGATCAAAGTCAACGCCCGTTATTGTTAAAACAGAACCCGGTATACCTTGTGCCGGATCGAGTAAAGTAATAACAGGTTGTCCTTCTACTTTAACAGTCTTATCCTTGTTGGAGCTTTCACCATCCTGCTCCACATAGATTGTCCAATCGCCAGGACTTATATCATTAGGTACTTGGACGATAAGTTGGTTCTCCGAAGCGCTGAGGGGTGTATAGTTGAATGTACCCACGCCCGCAAAACCAATATTGATCTCTTCTTTTACTGTCTTAAAATTTGCTCCGTTTATAGTTAGTGTAGCACCGCGTTTAACGGAAAGCGGACTAAGTGATAGAACTACCGGCACTGGCTTTTCTGAAATTGTATAGTCAGGACTTGTTCCGGTCTTCCCTTCTTTTGTCACGGTTATAGGCCCCGACACAGCTCCCTGCGGAACGCGTACGATCAACTCTTTCGCGGAAGCAGATTGTACAGTAGCCACTGCGTTGCCTGCAAACTTCACTTCGTTTTGCGATGCCGTTGTACTGAAGTTTTCACCTTTCAAAACTACAATACTGTTTACCGGTCCGTGGTCCGGCTGAAGCTCGGCAATAACCGGTGTGCCTTCGGCCGCAAGGGTAAAGGATGGGCCGGTAGCAAGTCTGCCATTAACGGTAACCGTTACCGGTCCTGACGAAATAGTAGCCGGTAACTTCACCTGCAGTGAAGTCTCGGAAGCACTTATTACCGGTACTACTGTGCCGTTGAATTTCACTTCGTTCTCTTCGGCCTCCGCACTGAAATTATAGCCTGTAATTTTTATAACCGAACCGGCAAGACCGGATCGCGGAGATATATCTTTAATAAGCGGATATACTTTAAATATAGCGGGGAATGTTATTTCAACATTGTTATAAGCAAACTTCACAGCACCATCGGTTGCTCCCGGTGGAACAATAACGCGAAGGTGGCGTGGCGTGCTCTCCTCTTCTATTGAATTGACGATTGCATTGTTACCGGTAAAGATGATCGTTGCTGTTTCACTCGTGCTCAGTCCTTTTCCTTTTATAGAAATGGTGTCGCCTACAACACCCTGCAACGGTTCGATCGATGCGATCTCTCCCGGATTTAATGTAAAGGGTACTCCCGCATAACCGAGCACACGTATCGTACCGGTGCGGGCGGATGATGGAACAATTGCTCTTAATTCAGTAGCCGATGCACTGATAACAGTAGCCGTTAGATTATCCGTTGCCGGATTGAATTTCACTGCGTTGTGTTCACGTTCACTGCGAAAATTTTTACCTTTTATAGTAACCGTATCGCCGATCCACGCGTGATCCGGAGTGACAGAGGTTATCTCCGGGGCATGAATTGTAACGGGTGGGCTATCCGCAGTTTCTTCATCCAGTATGTTGATATGTATACTTCCGGATGCCGCTCCTTCAGGCACACGTACATAAAGCCGGCTGGTGTTAGATGTACTCAAGGGAGCAACGGGAGCACTTACTCCCTGGAACGATATTTCATTATACTCATACCCGGGACTAAATCCCTCTCCTACTATTGTAATGGTGTCACCGATAATTGCTTCCGATGGTTCGATTGCATGTACTTTCAGCGGCACGAACTCATCTTTCTCCTGACAGGAAATAACAACATAAAGCAATACTATATATACCAGGCAGCCCAATGCCATGCGAGTTGGTAATTTCAAAAAAGACGGGTAAAGATTTTTTCGAAGCATCATGGGGTTAAAATGTTTTTAGAAAACAACCTCCCGCCTTACGGGGCCGGAAGTTGAAAGAATGTCAGTCCAGTTATACTATATATATACCTATAGCCTAGTTAGGATAAGGAGCATTCTGAGGATCGTAGTTCACCCATGATCCGCCAAAGTCCCATCCGTTGTCATCTGCGAAACGGCGAGCACCACGGAAATACGTGGTTGTTTGTGACGCGCTGGTTGTGTTCGCTGTAAAGAAAGCGTCTAAAGCATTTGCGTTTGTACCATTTGTCTGGATAGCTACTGTAGCCGTAGAAGGTCTTACACTCGGGTTGGTCAATGTCCACGCTGCTGTGCTCAGTCCGCTGTTGGTTACCATACTTCCGGCACCGCCCGTTGTACATGCTGTTGCATCAGCGCAGATGTTTGTAGCGCTGATCGTCCATACATTGTTAGCAGCAGCAGGCTCGATAAAGCAAACGGAAGCAGGAACCAATGCATTGGCAGACTTAACAGCTGTGTTGTGAGACAGTGCAACACCGCCTGAAGCAGCTGATACAATTGAGCTTGGCTCAGCATATACCTGTGCGTTTCTCCAGCCGGTAATGATCGTGTTATATACATCTATACCGGTGTTGCGTCTCAGGTGTAAACCATCGAGGAAACGAGGATTTGGTGAAGGATTGTCTACAACGACACGGGCACACGCAGGATCGTAAGGACCAACCAATGTAAAGTTGCTGAAGCGTGCTGTTGTACGGGTAGCGTTCACACCATCAGCATCTGTATCCGACTCAAAACCGTTAGAAGCAGAGTTGTCGTTGATGGCAGGATCGCGAACCGCGATACCGAACTGAACTTTACCAGAATATCCGAAGTCAGTATCGAAGTCATCATCCTGGTTACGATAAGAGATCAGGTACTTGGCATTTACACATCCGCCGAACCACTCGAACGCATCATCACCTCCGAATGAAACCTGAACGTGGTCGATTGTTGTTCCGCTACCAACACTATATAGAGTCAAACCATTCTTCTCGCTGTTCGGTACAGTTGCCTGAGGAATTCCACCGTACTCGATACGAACATAACGAAGTACACCTGAATTGTCTGCACAGTTTGTACCACCGTACTGAGGCGCTGTTACGCAGGAAGGATATCCTTCAGCATTAACATTCGCTCCCTGGTTGTTTGGAGCAGCACCCAATATATTTACGCCTCCCCAGTCTTTGGAAGCGCGTGATCCCGCAGGTTGATTAGAAGTAAATACAATAGGACTGGTAGATGTACCGTTGGCAATGATTCTTGCACCGCGTAAGATCGTGAGCGTTCCGCGTGAAGCTTTATCACCACGGATAACAGTACCCGCCTGAATAGTAAGTGTTACTCCGCTGGCAACGCGCACATCTCCGTATAAGATATAGGGATTGCCTGATGGTGACCAGGTAGTATTTGTTGTGATGGTAGTAATGGTACACTCTGTAGCCGTTGACGGACCAACCGGAGTAGCGAGCAAACTAACATCAGCACTTCTCAGTGATCCATCCTTCAGATTTGAATCATCCGTTGCGAGTTGATCGGAACATGCGTAAAGCATACCGGCAAACGCGGCCCCTGCAATGACGCGCGCTGCTAAAACTTTAAGGTTGTTTTTCATTGTGAGTTGATTTACTTTTAATAATTATTTAAAACTGGACTGCATTCCGGTTTTTCATTGTGTGATGGTCCCGACTGCATCGGGGCCATTTTTTTTGCTTCCTACAGACGTTGGGTTGGGTTAACATTTGCGATCAGGTCTCCATATAGTGTCTGTTGGATTTTAGTTTTTAAAGCGTCAGGTTCAGGCCGAGCATGAAATAACTGCCCGGACGATACTGTTGAAACATCCAATCTTTATTGGGCAACTTCGTTCTGCGCTGATCGTCCCAATATTGATTGCGATCATAATCGCGGTATAGCTTGCGAGGTTGATTGAGCAGATCCTGAACGCCTGCTTTCAGTTCAAGATATTTTGTAAGTCGCTGACGAACGACAAGGTCAACTACATGGCGTGGAAGTTCGTACGTCTCGGGGAAGAATGAAGTGCCCGCATAGACCAACCGTTGTCCTAATACATTGTAGAGCGCAGATACTTTGGTACCCCAATCTTCCTGGTCAAAATATAGCCCTATATTTACTACATAGGATGCCGTACCTTCCAACGGACGCGTGCCTACCCGAAAGTCATCGAAGTCGTTGCCCTGATCGGGGAACAATCCATCTTTGAATTTTACTTCACTCTTCAGCAAGGCAAGATTCGCGATAGCGGACAAACGTCTCTCTCCGTTTACCGGTATAAAGCCAAGATTTTTACGAACCTCTACCTCCACGCCATATACCCGCGCTTCCGGTGTATTGTCATAGCGGATAATTTCGCGACTGCCTTCGTTGTAAGCGTATGGTTCTATAGCATTGTGAAGACGTTTGTAAAAAGCTCCGAGTGATACGAATTCGCTTTCTGACGGGTATAACTCCCAGCGAAGATCGAAGTTATGAATCTGCGCGTCCTGCAGGGTATCATTCCCGACAGACATATTGTCCAATCGCGGATCAAGTACTGTAATCGGAATCAATTCACGGTAGTTCGGACGATTGAGTGTTTTACCGTAGGCAGCACGCAGTAACATCTTGTCTGAAAAACTCCACGTTACATTGACTGAAGGAAGCCAGTAGTCTATATAGCGATTGATAAGATCCGCCTTATAGCCTGCATTCTCAAGATACTCACTGGGCGGTATGCGTAAATGCAAGTCCTGTCCTTCATAGCGAATTCCACCATAGAGCTGTAGTTTCTTTTGAATGAGCGGTATATTTACCGATGCATAGCCGGCATATATCCTGCCTTCGACATTGAATACGCCCGAGAGATATTCGTTATCGAATATATAGGCACCTGTGCCATCGGCCTTGAATGCTTCGGGTCTGAATATTTTTTCAGCCTCATATTCATTTACTCTCGCCCCTTCGTAAAAGAAGTCAAGTCCATTGATGGCGATAAGACGCGCATCTATATCTTTCTCTTTATTTTCGTTGAAGAAACCTGTTCTGAAAAATAAACCGGATTCATACTTCTTCTCATAGTCTAACACGAACGTTGTGTTGGTTTCTTTGCCGTTGGAGTAAAACAAGGAGTTTACCGTTGTAAATGGATTGGACGCGGTGCCTGCTAAATACCGTTTTGCTTCCGGGTTCTGATTGTCTTGCGAACTGGCCGGCAACAACAATAACGATCGCTGAGCCGGCACGTCATCATTGGCAAAACTATAGCTGCCAGACCAAAGTATCTTATGAGAATTATCAGTGCCGAGGGTATGGCTTCCTGCCAGTTGTGTAGCCAGTATCTCGCGACTTCTATAGGTATAGGTAAGCTTGCGCAGATATGAATTGTAGTCGCTTGCTAAATCGATACCATCGCGCACAATGGTTTCATCTATTCCCAACCGGTTATATATACCCTTTAATTCAAAGCTATGGCGCGGGTTTACGATAAGACTCAGGTTCTGCAGCAGACCCCAGCGTGCAGTTACCTGGCTGATGGTGTCACTGTATGATTCTATATCCCGTTGTCGTCCGTCACTGCCGGCAATACGCTGCGGCTTAAAGTCCTGCCGCACAATTTGTGTAGCTTGTGTTGTGTTGATGGACGTGAGGTTGCTAAGGCGTACGCCACCAAGTCTCCATGCATTATAATAATTAATGCCGGCACGATAATCCATACCGGCATTCGCCTTTTGTAAATTCCATTTTTGATATAGTTGCTTTGCCCAATTTGCATTGGCAGCAAGTTCATCAGCGGTATACCCGGAAATATCTCGTGTAGTTGCTGGCGACCCCAATCCTCCTGCGGGTATAGCTGCCGTTGCAGGAAAATCTTTCGGAAGTGCGCGCGAGCCATCATCTTTCCCAAGCCAGTCCTTCCCTCCGCCATCATACGTATAGTACTTTTCAAAGTGAGAATCCGGTCTGTACCATGCCGAAGCATTTACTTCAAGCTGGCGTGCTATCGATGTATTTTTCGTTTCGATCTTTATAACACCACCGGCAAAATCGGCTAGTAACTCGGGCCCGGGACTTCGGTATACCGTCATCTTGTCGATCATGTTACTGGGAAGCATATCATAAGAGAATGCTCTACGGTCGGCTTCCGAGCTTGGCGCGATCATACCGTTGAGGAACGTCAGGTTGTAGCGCTCCTGCATGCCGCGTATACTCACAAAATTATTCAGTACGGTAACACCGGGTAAGCGTCTCGCCACATCAGCAGCATCCTGGTCTACACTGCGAGAAATCTGCTGTGCCGATATACCGGTAATAATCAATGACGAACTGCGAATGGAATTCAGCAATGAAACTTCATTGGTCTCCACAACATTTCCGGAGAGGGCCTTGTCGCCAATAATAACAATATCCTGAAGCTGTGTACTTGACGGTTTCAATTTGTAATCTAATGTAGTTGTCTCCCCTGCTGTAATCTTTATATCTCTTGCTATAGTACTCTCATAGCCGAGGTAAGAAAAAGCAAGCTGGTATATACCTGCCGGAACTTCTTTAATACTAAAATTTCCTTCAGCATCCGTAGAGGCTCCCCAAGATGTACCCACAATTAATACACTGGCTCCGATGAGCATCTCGCCAGACTCTGCATCCGCAATGGTACCCTTGATCGAGCCGGTAGTCTTTACAGTCTTTACAACGGGCGGTTTTGTATAAATAACAAAGTTGGATTTATACTCCTTGTAACTAAGGTTTGTTTTCTGGAGAATGAGATTCAAGGCATCTGCTACGGTTACGTCTTTTACATCGCACGTAACGCGTTTATCTCCGGGAAGATCGTTGTTGTTGTATGTGATGCCGATACCACTGCGTTCGCGCACTACCTCGAGTGCCTGCTCAATGGAAGCATTTTGAAGTGACAGGGAAATCCGTATCTGTCCGAATACAATGGAATTTGAAAAAGCCTGGCTGACGACAAAACCAGTACATAATAAGACTATAATGAAGCTCCTGAAAGAAACAGGTGTTTCACGTAAAAGTTTTTGCATACTTTTGACTTGCGTTTGGGTTTAAATCTTAATCGGTACTCCTGAAAGCATGAGTCTTTACGGACTCATTCAAGAACGGGGGTGTTGGTCCACCTCCGTTCTCTTTTACTTTTCTCCTATATAATATGTACTATATATTTCTTACTGCATGATTATTCCGGTTTAGTGATTACATTTTCCTTCATATAGTTTTACGCTATTGGCCTCAATCGAATATTGAATATGATTTGTAATGCGCAGCATCTCCAGCACATCGTTCAGGGTTGTATTTTCACCAAAGTTTGCCGTAAAGCGACAGCTCTCACCGGTAGTCGGGTGTAGTTCGATCCTTACATTATACCAGCGCTCCAGTGTGTGGGCTATCTCCAGGAAAGAAGCATTTCGCAAAATGAGTTTGCCTTCCGTCCATGCTACCGAAGGCATAGCCGATACATATTGTTTTTCAAATGCACCAGTGATCCGATCAAAATATACCTGTTCGTTCACGGTGAGCAACTGTTGTTGCTGTGGTGTACTGTCAATGGAATCTTTATAGAGCGACACAGCCACCTTACCGGTCAATACACTCACACGCATGGTCTGTTCGTTGGGGTACGCCTGTATATTAAAAGAAGTACCTAACACCTGCGTGCGCATGTGGCCGGTATGCACTATAAATGGTTTTTGTTCGTCTCTTACAACTTTAAAGAATGCCTCGCCCTGCAACGAGATATCGCGTTTTCCATTTCTGAATTTATCAGGATACGTTACTTTGCTGCCGGAATTGAGTACAATGTGCGAACCGTCTGGCAGGTTAAATTCCATACGTTGTCCAGCGTAAGTCTCCCGTGTAACATAGTGTACCGGGTCAATAATATTTAAAACGTGTTGCCAGTACGTTGTGACACCATATATACAGGCTGCCAGTAACAGGAAAGAAGCAGCCATACGATATACAACCGGCCCGGATATATAGGGCTTGCGTTCCGGAATATTCAGCCGCGATTGCAGACGCTCATATGACATGGGGTATGATCTCTCTGCTACGTCATCTTCACGTTCCCAGCTTTTCTCCAGTATAGTCTGCGCCACTACATCATCCGGAGCACTGTTCTGCAAATATACTATCACTGCTGCCCGCTCCTGCTCACTGACTTCGTTGCGCAGAAACCTGGCAATGAGTTCTTCCGATATTGTATCTTTTTGCTCCAATGTGACTGACTTTACTTATAATACACAACACCAGAGCCAGAGGTCTATTCACAAGAATATTTTTTTTATAAAAAGAATGGGAGTCCTAAAATCATCATCCCGATCGGTACATCAACATGAAGCCGCAGGTATTCGCGAATGGACTTGATAGATTTGATCATCTGGAGTCGTACAGTGTCTTTGCTGATATCCAACGCCTGGGCTATCTGTTCATAGCTCTTGCCCTCCAGACGACTCATTATAAAGATGGACCTGCGCTTATCCGGTAACAAAGCAATGGCTTTGTTGGCAAGCTCAATATATTCTTCATGAATCAGCGACTCCTCAACAGCATTATGAAAAGACGACAGTGACAACCTGTACTCTTTATTAAGAGCAACATCGCGTTGCGTGTCTCGCAGGTAATTCAGGATGTGATTCTTCGTGATGCGAAACAGGAAATTATTGAATGATTGTGCAGCATCAAGATTTCCCCGGTAGTTCCACACTTTCATAAATACATCCTGCATAAGTTCCTCGGCAACCGGCTCGGTCGGTACAAAGCGCATCACATACCGGAACACTTTGCCTCCATAGCGGTTGAACAACTCGCGGAATGCAGGCTCGCTTCCTGTGCGGAGTGCCGTAACAAGATCGGATACACTTTTCTCTTCTAACTTTTTGTGGAACATAACGCTTTAACCAGAAATGACTACCCGTGAAAGAACATGTCAAGTTTAGTGCATTAGTATGTACCTATGCTTATTTCAATATTAAGTGTATGTTAAAGGATGAGCTTTGATGCCGATACTTTCTGAAAAATATTGCAGGCGTTAAAAAGAAATATTTGATACGTTAACATTTAACCGTGACTGCTCAGCTGAAATGAAAAGGAATCAACGTTATAAAAGTAAACCTGAAGACCTCAGACGAATTGTTTCAATGGCACAGGTAACGTTACTAGCAAAAGATCCTGAAGCGGAGAATGCAACAGAAATCCTAAAGAGACTTACACAGACAATTTACTGAAAGTGATTAGCAACAAAGAGCCTATATATACTTGGAAAATATATACCACAATTATTTTAACCAATTAAACTCCGCAATGTCCTATTCAAACAACAATGTATAGCGAATGTTGGATTAATTCAATATCGATAAAGCGGTCTTAATGATATCATCAAAGAAGGCTTTATCAGTTGTCGATTTAGCGGATACTTGTATACCTTTTATCGTGGTGAGGAAAAAACGGGTAAGTGCCCTTGCATCCTGTTTGTTAGTAATTTCGCCACTCGCCTGTCCTTTTTGTATCGCCAGTTGAAAAGCTTCTTCAATCAGCTTTTCATTTTTGCAGATCATCTTTCGTACCTCGGCATCAAGCGGTGCTAATTCCACTTCCGCATTTACCATGAAACAACCTCTATGCTGTTTGTCCTTCAGCAGATTATTGGTGATCATTTCGAGAAGCTCCCGAATGGCGTCTATGGCAGACGTTGCGTTGGTAACTATACTGCACATCTGATTGCCGGAGGTACTCTGATAAAACTCCAGCGCCTTAAGAAACAGAGTATGCTTGTCTCCGTACGTGTCATAGAGACTTGACCGGCTTATACCGAGTGAATCGACCAGATCTTGCATAGACGTACCGTTGTATCCCTTCAGCCAGAAAAGAGATACAGCTTTTTTCAATACTTCGCTTTCATCAAAATCCTTTGTTCGCGCCATAACAGAAAAAGCCTCGCCTGTTTAAAGGCAAAGCTATTCATTTTTTGAAATACGACAGGCTCTTGGCCCTTCAGGAAACGTTACAACGAGGTGTTGTTCGTTGAAGCAAAATTATCGCACACCACCACTGGCAATAATGGTTTCGCCCGTCAGCCAGCGTGAATCATCGGATGCTAAAAAGACCGCGATCGGTGCAATGTCATTCGGTTGTCCGGTGCGTCCCAGTGGCGTTGCTTTTACCGCGCTGGTATGGAATTCACTTCCTATAAAACCAGCGGAGTGTGTGCCCTCTGTTTCGACAATGCCGGGGTTAATCGCATTAACGCGGATATTTCTCGCACCAAGTTCTTTTGACAAAACCTGTGTGATTGAATCTACGGCACCTTTAGTCGCTGTATAAATTGAACTACCAGGAGGTGTAATGCGTGTTACCGTAGAACTGATGTTAATAATACTTCCACCTTTATCACCAAATTTCTTCACCGCACCTTTCGTAACCAGCAGCAAGCCCAGCACATTTGTATTGAACTGTCTGTTGAACTCTTCTACGGTCACGTCTTCAATGGCACCAAACTGGTATACACCTGCATTGTTAACAAGTATATCTACACCGCCAAAGGCTTTCTCAGCTTCACTAAAGAGCTGATCGACATCGACCTGGTTAGAAACGTTACCCTTCACGGCAATGGCTTTCCCACCATTTTTAACAATCTCGGCAACCACTTTTTCAGCGCCTTCTTTTGCCGATGCATAATTGACAACAACGGATGCTCCTTCTGCTGCCAGACCTTTGGCGATCTCTGAGCCAATTCCTTTTGATGCTCCGGTAACTACCGCGACTTTGTTTGTAAGCTTTTTCATTTTTGTTTTGATTAGTTTGTTTTGGAATATTCGTTCCAGAATCAAAACAACATACCGGAATAATCGTTCCGGAATTGAAAAAAGAATTTTCAGTATCTCATAGTATCCTGTCTGGAAGCTCCGGATATCCGTTTTCGGAAAGAAAAGCACCTGGTATTCAACCAACAAAAAGTTTTTATGGGCAGTGAACCGTCATGAAGTCGATTCTGTTCTCTGATCGTTCATGACGTAGTTCTTATCAGTTGTTTCATAGTATAAATGTTGTTTTAGGACATTCTTTTTTATGTCGCTGATCGGATACAGTATATACTAAGAGAAAAAGCTAAACGTTTTCTCTGCAGCACCGCGCTGAAAAGTCTGGTGTACTTCGCTCCTGGTAATATTAAGAATAGGGAAACCTTAGTCCAACTGTTACCTACGAACTACGTTCACAAACAACCGGTGCCTTCCGGTCAATAAGGCAAGTGCCGACCTTTATAGTCGGACAAAATAAACTTTTAAATAACTAATTAGTACAACCGATGAACAGTAAACAATTGTTTCGTGTGGGAATGGCGTGTGTAATCGTCTGTACTTCCCTTTTGTTGGCGAGTTGTGATCTGGATAATGATACCGATGGTATACAGCCCGTTCCTGTCGCCTATGTTTCGCTCTACAACGCGTCTCCAAACGCGCCAGCGCTGGATGTTATCGTTGATAACCGGCAGATCACCAATTACCCTTTTGAGTATACAGACCGTACGGCCTATCTCCGCTTTTATACCGGCAGCCGCAATATTAAACTTACGCCCCGGGGCGCCAGCAATGTTGCTGTTGACACAACGGTAACCCTGGAGGCCGATAAAGCTTACTCGCTGTTCGTAGCGGATGAATACAACAAGGCCAGTTTGCTTGTATTTACGGATACGGCTTCCGCGCCTGCAGCCGGTAAAGCCTTGGTCCGTGTGATCAACCTGTCGCCCGATGCGTCTGCTGTTAGTCTTGGTGAAAAAGGAGTATCCAATGTTATTGCTGCTGACCTGGGTTTCAAGCAAGGATCAGGTTTCACACAGGTGGATGCTAAAACTTACGATCTGGAAATCACGTCCGGTGGCAACGCAAGTAAAACACTTGAGCTTCCGGATATTGAACTCCGCGAAGGAGCCGTTTATACCGTTGTGGTGCGCGGATATAGCACACCGCCATCCGGTAATACCAATGTGCTGAGTGCTGAAGTAATACGTGGTTAGATGCACAAAGTATAGCAGTAGTTACAGACCCCGGCCTTAACACCCTTGAGCCGGGGTTATTTTTTATCTCGATATCCGGTTCATGGATTAAGTTTGGTTGTCCACTACAAAATCGTTGGGGAAGTACTGCTACATATTTATAACAGCGCAACGCGATATATATAGCATACGAGGTTCCTCCCCATATCCTGACTATGATTCAGTTTAGCGAAGCAAAATTTTATCAGTATTTTCAACAAAAGATAAGGTGGATGTGATATATTATACTTACCTTTATAGCGTATTAAGTTATCGGTGATTTAGTAATATCTCATTCTGTTAGATAATAATCATTCCTCCCATTTCCGTTCCGGAAAAGCGATCAGAGTAGTTATCATGAATATGGAAGTCTGAAAGCTTGATACAAATAACATTAATAATTATGCAAGGAACAGTAAAATTCTTTAATGAGGCCAAAGGTTTTGGTTTCATTAAACCCAACGATTCTAAAGAAGACGTTTTTGTCCATTCATCAGGTCTTATCGATGAGATTCGTGAGAACGATGAAGTGGAATATGAAGTTGAACGCGGTAAGAAGGGCTTGAATGCCGTTAACGTAAAGCGCATCTAGTTCTACCCGGATTCAAAATGTAAAAGAAGACCTTCGGAAGCGAAGGTCTTTTTTTTTTATAAAGAACATCCGCCCATGCTACCCTATTCGAAGAACGCGGCTAAGTTCGTACGTGCCTTTCAATCGGCAGTGGTAGAAGAAACTGCTGTACGCGAATTCAAGGCGCTGCTGTGTAAAGGGATGATAGATTGACTATATATAGTCACTGCTAAATACTATCACGTATTATTTACGATATACCCCGGGCATTTATATAGCTATAAATAATAGCACTTTTAAACCAGCTTCCCATTCTTGAAATCATCCTATACATGGCATGATCTTTTTTGTTATTTAGTATAAGCGATCATGACAAGAACCCAGTATATACCATGGTCAAATCGGAAACATGTTAGATTTGCAAAGAATCTTATTTAACAACGCTCCTGCAGACTTCTTGCTGGAAGTGGCGCTAAGATCCACGGTAATGTTCCTGACCCTCCTTGCGGTCCTGAAACTCGCTGGTAAAAGAGGTGTAAAGCAGCTCTCCATTTTCGAAATGGTAATTATTATTTCCCTGGGATCGGCTGCCGGAGATCCCATGTTCTACGAAGATGTTGGAATCATTCACGCGCTGGTTGTATTCGTTGTAGTGCTCGTGCTATACCGCTTTGTCACCTGGCTTACCGGAAAAAGTACCTTCATTGAAAAACTCCTGGAGGGAAGAACAGAATGTTTGATAGACGGTGGGAAGTTTGCCATGCAAAAGTTTGAACGCGAGAGTCTGGCTCAGGACGAATTCTTTACTGAACTCAGACTACGAAATATAGAACACCTCGGGCAAGTCAAGAAAGCCTATATTGAAACCACAGGCGACATCAGTATCTTTTTCTATGCCGATGATGATGTAAAGCCAGGTCTTCCCATTATACCGGAACTGTTTAACGACCAATGCACAGATATACCAGGCACCGGACTATATAGTTGTTGCCGTTGTGGCGAAACAAAAACGATGCATGCCGGGAGACAACAATGTCCTGTTTGCAAAGGAAATAAATGGGTCGCTGCAATTCATACCAAGAGAATAACCTAGATTGCTTCAGGAGTACCACACGACTGTATTGTTAAATGTACCAGTTAACAGATATCGCATCACTAATATAGGATGGATTATACTACCAGCGTACATACAAAAAATATCAGCTGACACATAGCTCGTTAAACTCAACGTATACAAACATAATAGCGAAGCGTAGCACGCCTATGACACTTAAAAGAATACACCTATTCGAATTCGAAGACTTAACATGGTTTCCCTATAGCATGCGTTCAAGTCTCACCAGGCTGTTAGCAGTCATGCATAAAATTTTAGATACACAAAAAGATATTGCAGAACTCCTTTTACGACTGATCAACACTACTTCTACGACTGCCATTGTTGATTTATGTTCCGGAAGCGGTGGTCCCATGACCGAAGTTGCTGAGCGTATAAAGAAACAAACTCAAATCTCCGATCTTACCCTTACCCTCACAGATTTATACCCTGATAAGAAAATAGTAAATCAAATCACATCAACCGGAACAACATACTTAAGCACGCCAATCAATGCTGCCGATGTGCCCAGGCATTTGCCTGGTATTCGAACAATGATATGCAGCTTTCATCACATGAAACCGGAAATAGCGACAAAGATACTCGCCAATGCACAGTCAAGTAAGCAACCCATATGCATCTTTGAAATAAGCGATAATAGTTTCCCTATATTTCTCTGGTGGATCGCTATACCTCTAAATTTTATAACAGCATTTTTTATAACACCTTTCACCAAAGGGTTAACATGGCAGCAAGTAATTTTTACTTACTTTATTCCGGTTATTCCATTCGCGTTTGCATGGGATGGTGCCGTATCAAATGCCCGCACCTATACACTTACCGACCTCGACATTCTTCTACAACAAATTCCCAGCAAAGGTTACTGCTGGGAAAAGGGAGCTATTAAGGGTAAATCAACAAGACTATATTTACTTGGTTTTCCAACCATCACCAAATCAACGAAGCAGTAACGCACACCGTGTTTCGCATATATATAGCTATTTAGAAAAAATAACATCTTTGATTTTTGTCCACTTTATCTCCGGATAGCGCGAGTTATCCAGCGATGTAAATTTTACCTTACCACGTAACATATCATACAGGTATTGCATGCCTTGCCACGCGGGGAAAGGTTCATTTTTACCCGGAGCAAGAAGTTTCGCTAACTTGATAACAGCTTTAAAAACACCGAGTCCGCCCGGGCGCAGTATCTTGAAATTTTCACCGGTCGCTTCAGAAGCAATGGACACAAGATCGTGCATCGAAGCAACATCACCCGCGATCGTTAACCATCGTGGAGTACTCTTGTCGCAGGCAACAGCAGCTGTAAATTCGGCTGTATTGTCCACCGTTGTAAAGTCCATCTTCTGGTCACCATTGCCCCAATAGAAAATCCGCTTTTGCTTAAACAAAATTACCGGTGCATCAGTCGTTAGCAAGTCTGTAAACATTCCGTTCAACACAGATGTAGCTTCTATCGGAGCCTGATCCAATACTTTACGAAACTCTTTTCTGAACTCAAGATTTCTGTTATCGTCCGATTGTAATTTCCTATAATCAATGCAATAGTCTGAAGGAATGAAGCGCTTCACCTTTGCCTCCACTGCAGCGTTTAACAGACTTGTCTGTGCATCAACAATAACATCGCGAACACCAGACAATGCCGATACAACAACGTCACATTCCAGACACGCATCAACAAGACTAAGAGGATTATCAAAATCGATTTCATATACCTCTACACCCATGTCCTGGAAAACGTGACTATCATTCCTCCTTTTTCCCTGCCGAAGCAGTGCCCGAACCTTAACACCGCGTGCCACCAGGTGAGAGACGATCTTCCTCCCCAGGTTTCCATTAGCACCTGCTACCGCTATCCGTTTTATACTTTCCATCATCCTATATAACACTACAGAGAAGTAAATGTTTATACCTGAAATGACGTACCAGACTTTAAAGCTGCCCCTTCCCTCTATCGGATCAGAAGGGATTCCTAGAATGTATATATGAGCGCCAGGCTATAATCAAAAACGAATTTGCGTTGTTCATATTCGCGTTAAGAATACAACGGGTCGCTAAAGATATAAAAGCTTTTTACTTCCGGTAATTTAGATATCCGATCTCTCGGCACAATTACAAGACCTTGATTATCGTCTCTTAAAAAACAACCTGCATGAGATCTTTAATTGGTAAATATGTTATTTCAAATAATAGCACAAACCAAGGGTCAGAAAAACGTTCTTATTTGTGTTGAATCCTGGGGGCGGGTTTGATAGGGCGTTGTAGTCATATTCATTATTATACTTCAGTCCCCAATAATTCCTTATGTTCAACGCCATGTTTTTGAGAAACAGTGCTTCAGCATTTACACCAACTCCATAGTCAAATCGATCAGAATCACCAACATTAAAAGATTGTGGGAAGAACTCCGTGTTTATTGACTCATTCAGCAATACGTTAAACTGAGGCCCGGCACCGATCTTCAAAAAGTGAAAAGGTTTATAGTAAATAGATATAGGACAGGTAATATAGTGGTCATTTTGAACAACATCGCGCAGAAAAAGACTATTGGCTCCTGCGTTTATATAGCCAAGCCCGGCTTGCCAGCCAACAACTTCGGAAATATCCCGGCTCAGGTTTAACGAAATGAAATAACTTGTCTTGGGCTCCCAAAACTTTTGTCCTCCCGACACGCTTTCGTGTTTAAGGTTTGTGCGCGCCACACCGGCTGCTATAGAAAAATTTGTTTGTGCACCAGCATATATGGACGATAATAACAATGTAAGCACGGTTAACACGGTTATCAATTCGCTATCGTCATTGAGATACTTCATTCTATAAAATTTTCCGCAAGTATAATAAAACTTCCGCCAGTGACATTAGGCACCGGGTTTATTCTGATGAAGTCTCAATGCAATCACATAGGAGTAACTTCCTGCCTTACCGCTGTCAGTCGTTTCACAACGGTATAGCTACCCTACAGATTAATTGCATTTCTTAATTGCGAAAAATACTGTTTATTGGCTTGTCCTTTTGTGTATATTATATATACTGTGTTCAATATTTACTGACGATACGGGAGAGATAGCGCTAAATAAGTCATGGAAGAACGCCTATCTCGGCTCCGTTACCCGAAACCAGTTTCCACTGTCGTCAAAAAATGCGGCCTCAAACACATCAAGTTCCGGATTGTGATATGGATCAATACAGAACTCAACACCCAACATCTTTTTCTCTTCGTAAAATGCCCGCACATCTGCACATTCAAACACACCATAACTCAGCGTTTGTGCGCTTATAAGCTGCGTCATTTGCTTTACCTGGTTAGCTTTGAATATCATCCCCTCCTCTACCACCACCAGCAGAATTTCCATTCCAGGTTGTTCGGGCAAATGGAGCGTCACCCATCTGTCTCCATTCACAACCAAGTCTGCATGAATTTTAAAGCCCAGCTTCTTCGTATAGAAATCTATAGCACTGTCCAGATTTAGAACATATATAAAAGTATGTGTCAACCTCGTTATCATATCCGTCTTATCGTTTCGTAGATCAGCAACACATTGCCACACGCAAAAGTCCGTGCGGATATAAATTTCAATGGCATCGCCTTCAGTATGTTATTAAAGAAAGATTTTCCGCCACCAAGCAACAAAGGATTTATAATGAGTCTGAACTCATCCACAAGATTATGTCTCATGAAAGATTCCACCATACCGGAACCCGCAAAGATCACTATATCTTTACCGGTGTCCTGTTTAAGGTTGTTAATGTAATCCGGATCAACTTCACGAAGCAACGTTGAATTCCACGATGCCGATGCAAGCGACTTCGAGAACACCAGCTTGGGTGTGCTGTTCATCACCATTGCGAACTCGTCTGTCAGTTGAGGCCAATACGCAATCATTTCTTCATAAGCCTTTCTGCCGTATATAAATAAATCAACACGTTTGAAGAAGTCCATCATATAAGCACTCATTTCATCATTCCAATTGTGCCAGTATTCCTGTGGATCTCTGCCTTCAATAAATCCGTCAACAGACACCATCATAGACACGATAACCTTTCTCATACCATCATTTACTTTCAGGCAAAGTTATTTTGTCGATATGCTGTCACTATCTTCATTATTGCTTTTTTCGCTTGTGCATGAATGTTAGACAGGAAGGAATCGACATAGTCGTTTTTTGTCTCAAGAGCATTTCATGCTGTATTTGCTCGTTCCGATATAATGAAGAGCTCTGGCCGGTCTTCTCTTTAAATAACACCATGAACGAACTGATGCTTTCAAATCCAACTTGCCAGCACGCGTCAGTCATCGACACACCTGATGCTATCAGCGTCTTCGCTGCTGAAATTCTCACATTGATCAGGTACTGTAAAGGTGTGACACCGTAGATCTTTTTGAAAAGTCTCACGAAATGAAACTTCGACATGGTCGCTTCCAGGCAAATTACATCAAGCGAGAGCTTGCTGTTATATTGTTCATCAATCAACAACTTCGCTTTCACAAGCCGTTGGTATCGCTCTTTCCCTGGATATGTTGTTATCGGTTTACGATTCATGATCTTCGAGCTTCACGTGATATCTGCTACAAGTTAATAAATGATCAGTCGCTTTAACATTATGTTCATAGCTGGTTAATAATACCACCCATTGAGCAGTATACTTAGACCTTGCTCCTGTATAGTTTTTTAAACATGCATTCTGTACCGCGAAATAAATATTCGTTAGCGTCAGGTATTCATAACTATACTCCACTGCGCGCGCACCCAGTGTTTCAAAGCAGCACGATCATCCTTATCCAGGTATCGGAATGCCTTCCTATATTCTTTTTTAAATAATCTCTTATCAAAACTGATTTTTGCCAGAATAACTTTAGAGTACTCAAGCATAGTGAGCTTAAATTTTCGTTCACCCATTATAAATTCAGATTATGTACAAGAATAAAATACCTTCCGCTATATATAGTGGAAGTGGTTGTAAAATCAAATGCAGGATTTTCGTCCATTAAGCGGACGCTAAGGAATGAAAGACTAAAGGAGTATGATATTGCTTTCGCACAAATTCTATCGCACAACAGAATTGACCTGTGATTGAAGCCAGCCACGCAGAAGTAGTATTAGTTAATATGAAATACCTACTGATCATTATACTTTTTCTTCCGGTTCTATTTGAGAAACGTGTCCGTTTGACTGATGGTTTCGAGAGCCGGATTAGAATATAATGAGAAAACAGTTTCAGCGTTGATCTATCATCCACAATTACGGTCTTCAGATATTCGTTAATATCTTTTATTCAATTCAAGGCTCAGCGAAGTTCTGATTTTTCATATTAAGGATGTGGCCTATATCTCTGCATTACACTCTCATCATACCCGACACACACTATATATACTATACAGATATTGAAGCGTATCAGGCAGGTAACAGGATATAAAATACAGAGCCTGCATCCGGAACTCCTTTTGCCCAAATATAACCGTTATGCCCTTCCACCACTCTTTTTACAATCGAAAGACCGATCCCCGAACCACGATACTCTGCGTCACTATGAAGCCTGGTAAATACATCGAACATGCGTTCTGCATCCTCCTGGTCAAATCCGATACCATTATCCTGCACTTCGATAAGGTTGAATAATTTATTCTGTGCATCGAGCGGAAGACTATAGGTAACATCTTTGCCCGCGATCGATGTGGATCGAATGGTGATTTTGGGTACAGAACCGGGCTTGCTATACTTAAGCGCATTGCTAATAAGGTTCTGAAACAACTGATGTATCTGCCTGCTGTTACCCGTCATCACCGGTAAAGTCTGTACGGTAATAACGGCCTGCCGCTTTTGTATCTCCAACTCAAGATCCTCCTGTACACTCCTGATAATTTGTTCCAGACGAATCTCCTGGTGATCAACAGCTCCCTTCGATGCCTGAGAATATTCGAGTAAGTCATCTACGAGTTTGCTCATGCGCATTGATATCGCTTCCAGTTTTTCAATCAAGGAAATATACCGGGGTTCCAGCATCTGCTTGAGTTCTTCTTTGAGCTTGTTGGTATAAAACTGATGCTTGCGTATGGGCTCTTTCAGGTCGTGCGATGCCGCATAGGCAAATGCTTCCAGGTTTGCGTTCAAAACTTGTAAATCGTGTAGTGACTTTTCGAGTTTACTTTGCGCTTCCTTCATCGGTGTTACATCGGTAAAGATGTGGATCAAATGCATGTCGTCCATTCTGGAAACCGTCAGCTCAAGCCACTTCTGACTAAAGTCCAAAAAGTATCGCATGATAAAAGGCTCCCCGGTTTGATGGGTGCGGATACACGCCTGTCCATATTCAGATTGTATCACATGCGGATCAAAGTATGTTGCAGGTTTGGAGAGGTATAAATCTTTTTGCAATCCGATATATTTTACGGCCGCATCGTTTGCTAAAATTGTTTGCGCATCGACTATATTTCCAGCGTCATCAAATATTAATTCAGAGACAGAAATTCCGTTGGAGGAATGCGTTAATATACTGTCCAATAATTTATTTTTCTCATAGACATCCTGTATGCCAGCGCGCACTTTTTCTTCCAGGTCGCTTTCCAGTCGTTTGTTTTTATCGATGTTGGTGCTGGTTCCATACCAGGCTACCACGTTTCCGTTTTCCTTGATGGGAATTCCGCGACTGATCAACCAGACAAACTCACCTTGTTTGTTTCGCCAACGTGCTTCCAGTTCATATAGCGTTGCATTTTGTATAGCTGTGTTCCAGCTATCCAGACATAGTTTATAGTCTTGTGGATGTAGTGCAGCCGCCCACCCGAACTCCAGGGATTGGACTTGATCAAGTCCGGTTAGCTCGCTCCATCTTTCATTGATAAAATCAAGTGCACCATCAGGCTTAGCCGTCCACACAATTACGGGCATCGAGTTGGCAAGGTCTTTCCATTTTTGTTGGCTGGCTGCTGATTGCTTTTTGGCAATCACCTGAGCCGTTACATCATGGCCTACCGCCATCACACCCGTTGCTATAGTTTCGTCACCTTCAAAAAATGGTTGGTATACAAAGTCGAAATAGTATGTCTCCTGATGGTCGAAGCGGTCAAATGTTATGGGATATTCGTACGCTCCGAAAGGCTTTCCGGTATGCCGTACCTGATCTAACAAATCCCGAAAACCCTGTTTTTCAAGTTCGGGGAAAACGTCAAATAACCGCTTGCCGAGCACGTCTGCATTTACCTTCCACACACGCAGGAGATCATCGCTCGCCAGCTCTATTTCGTAGTTCTCGCCTCGAACAAATCCCAATACAACGGGCGCTTGCATAAAGAACCTATATGCTTTCTCTATCTCGAGGATTGAAGCGTTTTGTTCTTTCGTTGGAAACTTGTCTGTGACCTCAACGATGGTGTGTATGATATATAGTAAAGAACCCGATTCATCTTCAACGGGCATATTCTTTATATCCCAATATCTGGTCTCGTGTATACCACCGGCCAACGATTTAATTTCATGCGGTGTTTTGTGTTGAATCACATAGGTAAATGAATCGTTCAATGTCTCTACACCAGCAAAGCTGGCATCACACTGTCCGGCTAAAGGCAACGTAAAGTAGCTTTCTCCGAGTAGCTCATGTCTCGGTCTGGTTAAGGAGACAAAATCATTTGTAGCGGCAAGGATTGTAAAATCGGGGCTGTTGGGTAGCACTGCTACACTGATCCCGGGTGTTGACTGAAAGGCTCTGAATTCAACAGACGTCCGAGCTTCACTATACGTTTTCATGCGGCCGAAAATATAGTCAAAAAGTTCTTCGTCAACGAGCGCCAACACCGCCATGAAGCCAAAAACGTCAGATATATATCTTTGCCCGTGCTTGCCTGACAAAAATGAGAAATTATTGCCACACTCAATTGCTGAATCAGCGGTAGCAGGTAAGCTGGCAAGTATAATAGAAGAGGAAAGTCAGACATAAGTGGATTGCTCGTCTGGCGCAAAGTTTATATCGTCTTTGAACCCTTCTCAACAGATTCGAACCGAACTCACTTAGGCTGCTTCCTAAAAAAATTATCACAATACGGCATTACAGATGAATAAGACGTCATCATTCCATTATGATACAATACAAAGTATCAATATATAGTATATAAGAACTCGCCAAAAAGGCAAAACAAAACAGCATTTTCATACTCCCGTTTGAAGCGTGGCCG
>CBIHOZ010000076.1:0-31505 GCA_966211525.1 uncultured Chitinophaga sp.
ATTCTTCTTCCGGCTACCCATTGTCCGTTTTTGTATTCACCTTCGTCAATGCGGGCTATACCAGCCAGGGGTGTATCGGGGAGATTGGAAGTAAACGTTACTACAATGCCATCGCCTGCTATAATAAATTCATCGGGTGCAGTCTGGATGATGAGACCGCCCATGATCGGCCACTGCTCATCTTTTGCTTGTGGCGACCAGCCTAACGTATAGTCATGCTTAAAGGTAAAGGTATAGTTACCGAGCTTCACGATCTGCTCTGAATTTGTCTTGTCAACCAACACACCTTCCATCGTATTCTTACCCTGGTGTGCACTGATGATCGGAGATAATTGAGACAACACTTCATAACTTTTCGCCAGCGCTTCTTTTACCGTTCCTTCCGCAGACTCAATAGAGAATGGAGAGAAACCCATGGCATGATAGTGTCCTATTGCGTAGAATACCTTGGCAGCATCCGATGCTTCGAGTCGTATCTCCGGTATAAATAATGGATTATCGGCACGTGTATATAAATCATTCCAATATTTAAAATCAGGATTGTAAAAATCAGGGGAAAGAAAATCAACGGCAGGTGCACCGGCTTTCCATATATCAATGATGTGTGGCAGTGGTCCACCGCTCGGGTAATCACCGGGTTTTACGTTGGGTCTGTTCAACGCTGCGTTAATGAACATCGGCAGCGGGTATATATCTTTTCCGGCTGCTGTAACGGCCTGGGTATATTTCGCAAAGTACCAGGCTATAAATGCTTCGTCTGTTGCCAGACTTTTCCCGAACAGTTCTTCCCAGCTACCACTCATTTTGAAAACATTCTTCTTCCAGGCTTCGTATAGTGCCGGTGCGAGTTTCTCTTTGTTACTGTTCAGGTAACGCATCAACTCTTGCGGTACTGGTTTATTGAACGCTGCCGTTGCATCCGGATGATAGTCGCGTGCTTCCGGAAGCATACCAATTTCATTCTCTACCTGGATCATGATAACGGTTTGCTGCTGCTCATCCATCTGGCGGATGTGTTTCATTAATGCTGCGAATACTTTCTTATCAGCTTCGAGGTTCGCTTCACTAAACGGACTCATAATTTCTGCACTGCGTCCCTGCTTATCCTGTGTGCGTGGAAAACGTTTTTGATTCAGCTTTACCCATTCAGGCGCATAGCACGACATACTGTTCTTCCAGCTTCCGAACCAAAGCAGTACTAATTTCAGGTTATGCTTTCGTGATTCTTCAATGAGATCGTCTACAGACTTAAAATCAAATTTACCTTCGGCAGGCTCGATCAGCTCCCAATATACCGGGGCAAGTATTGTATTGAGATGCATATCGGTAAACTTCTTCCAATACGGTTCCATATACTTCATATCGGACGCACTGGAGTTACCGAGTTCGCCACCGAGTATAATAAACGGTTTATTCTGAACAACGAGTTGAGACGTTTTACCTTGCTTTACAAGATGCGGAATATCATTCTGCTTTTGTGCGAAAGCCGCTATACCCGAAGCGACCAGGAAAGAAAGTATATATAGTTTTGCCAGGTGCATAGTGTTATAATTCGATGAATACGTTATGATTAAAAAATGGCAAGATCATTTTTCAGATCTTGCCATTTACCAGTATCGCTACAAACTGCGCGGTAATACTATAAATATATAAATATTACTGTGCTTTAAGCGCCTGCAATACTCCGGAGTATGCCGGTTTTTTATTATAGTTTGTATCGAAGAGCAATGGAGCTTCAATTTTATTCTGAACGGTTACGTACCAGCTGTCTTTATCCGAAACGCCCCAGATGGTTATACCATGACGTTGTGCCGGCGGTACATGTTTAAGGTATGACTCCACTACATATTGATACATCACAGCCTGATACGAGAGTGCATACGGATTAAGACTGGTATCAAAATTAGCTTTATCCAATGGATTGGCACGTACATCGAGTTCTGATACGCGTATCAGCAACCCGGTAGCTGCGAGTTTCTGAAAAGCCTGATCTATACCTGCATAGGAAGTATTGATGTTGATGTGCATCTGTGTTCCTATACCATCGATCTTCGCGCCTTTTGCACGAAGCTCTTCTACATAGGCAATCAGTGAATCAACCTTCACGCTGTTCGCTTCAAGGTTATAATCGTTGATGAAGAGCAATGCATCCGGGTCTGCGGCTTCCGCATATTGAAACGCTTTCAGTGCCCAGTCTCTGCCCAGGTAATCAGACCAGAAGAATATATCTGTTGCATCGGCTGCTACAGTTGTATTGGCACTGGTGCGTAGTCCGCTGTTACCATCGGCCATCGCTTCGTTCACAACATCCCACGCTTTTACTTTTCCTTTATAGTGCGTTACGGTTTCGGTAATGAAGTTGTCCATCGCATTGCTTACAGCCTGCACCAACGCATCCCCTACTGGCGCTTCACCGGCAGCAGCATCGATCACCGTTACATCATCGATATAGTATGTATTGGCTGTACTTCCCACATCAAACAAGATGCGCGTTTGGGCATCCTTGGCAGATATAGTCCAGCTGATTTTAGACCACTCGGTTGAAATGTTATAATTACCGGAGTATTGTGCGGTTGTTCCGGTTGAGACACGCATCACGCCACCTGCATTGGCAGACTTGATCCAGAAAGAAATCTTATACTGCGTATCTACTGTCGTATTAAACAGGTCACTCGCCATTTGCACGTTCCAGGGATTTCCATTGGCAGCGACAACAACTTTCAGGGAACGCGCACCACCGTGTACTTCACCCGCACCGGTACCTTGCACGAGCGAAGCCGCGCCATTCCATTTTCCCCAGTTGGTAAAGTTATCACCACTACCGGCTTCGAAGTCTCCGTTCAACAACAGATTTACCGGATCAGAACCGGCACCACCACCCACAACAGTTTTCAGGTATGTTGCATTCTGATTCTGGTGCCATCCTAATGTATGACCGAATACTTCTATACCGGCTGCATTTGCGGCATCATAGAGTGCATCGGCTCTGGTAAAATCTATAGCGCCTTCATTATCCACGAGTGCACCGTGTTTCATGTCATAACCGAACGTAGTGCTCTTTGCCTCTGTTGAGACAATGCTTTTATACGTAGCATCTGTCATGAACGGGGTATAGTCTATCGCTATACCAATTGGAAAATCGGCAGCACTTTTCAGGGGTCCTTCCGTATCCGTAAAATTACCTTGCGCCTGTATATTGATCGGGTCTGGCTCGCAGGAATACATTCCGGCAGCGCACGCGAGCAACACCATGGGTATAAATCTGAAATTCTTCATAGTATATATCATTTCTGTAAAACCGGTATTTGCAGCCGGCAAATAAGTATATAGGTATATCTTCTTTTAATATCCCGAGTTCTGATACTTGGCTTTATCAGGATCAGATATAGCATCCAGCTGACTCTGCGGTATCGGCCGCAGGGTATGGAATGGCTTGATGTTTACCGACTGCGGATTATGCAGCGATGCACGTTCAATGAGTTTACCACGTACCGCCAGGTCTATCCAGCGTAAGCCTTCTCCACAAAGTTCGCGGCTGCGTTCATCGAGTATAAAATCAAGACTTATATCCGATGCATCTACTTTTATTTTATCGTAACGGGATTCAATCTCTTCAGCCGAGAGTCCCGGACGATAAGCTGCTCTTAACTTCAGCACGTTGACAAGTGTTGCGGCTTCATCGGTCTGTCCTATTTGCATCGCTGCCTCTGCCGCCAGTAAGTATGTTTCTGAAAGTTTACTTACGGCAAACGGTCTGCCCGATGCATCGTTAAAGTTTGCACGTTTTACAGCATCAAACTTTTTAATACTCGGATATACCTGGAACGTAGCGTTAGTTGATGTATAGAAATCCTTAGGACCTACGATAAGGTAATGTTTCTTGTTCGCTCCGGAAAGTGCCTTCAGCGACTCTGCTATAGCATCGGTCTTGGTGAGGTATATAGCTGTGTCACCAAGTTCTAGTCCCATACCAGCCAAATGGTTTACATAGGTATCATACGCAGCTGTACCTTCTTCTTCCCAGGTATCAGCCAACCACACCATACGGAATGAATTATCAAAACGACTATCATTCAGTTTATCTGAAAAGGCTGTATTGAACAACCACTTTGTAGGTGCAAAGCGTCTTAACGGACGACCATATTGTAATACGCGCGAAGTAAATAATGATTTACCGCGAAGGTCTGCATTATAGTATGTAGCCGGTACAGCCTGTTGATAATTACAGTTATACATGTTGTTGGACTGATTCGCTTTGTTGGCAAAGTCTGTTCCTGGACTACCGATCTCGTTCGCAGCGTTGTTCAATGGCAAACGCTCTACCGAGTACATGATCTCTTTGTTATAGTCGTTACCTTCCTTGTTCACGTCACCATAGTCAGCCAATAAACCCACTCCGTACGTTGCCTGGTTATCGATCAGCTTTTTAGCGTAGGTATAGGCATTCTGAAAATCGTTTCCTTCTTTCGCAGCAGAGTATCCGCGGTGCAGATATACTTTGGCAAGCAAGTGCAGTGCTGCTGCTTTCGAAAGTCTGAAGGCGGCCACCGGACGTTGATCCGGAAGATTCTCGCTCGCGAAGATGAGGTCATCAATCATCGCCTGGTAATTTCTCACTAACAGTTCCTCTACCGGCAGGCGATAAAATTCTGTAGTAGGTTCTGTGTTGAATTTCAATTCACCTGAACCTAAGTCCAACGGCACGGCACCGAATTGAGACACTAACAGAAAGTAATAGTTCGCACGCAGGTAACGCGCTTCGGCAAGCAACGTATTCTTGTCGCCTTCGTCCATCGCTACATCCGGTGCTATATCTACAACAGCATTACACAGGTTGATGTGCCAGTAGTTACGGTTCCAGGGTGTGAGTATAGATCCATCGGTAGTGGTTACGTTATATACATTCAAGTCCTGGTTCAGAGCCTGATCTCCGTTCGACCATTCGTCTGTACCGAATGCAGTAATGTCCAATGCACCCACCGGACCATAGTTATAGCGCATACCGGCATAGGCAGCTACTACGGCACTGTTCAGACCTTCTTCTGATTCAAAGTACTGTGTAGTAAAAGCGGTATAGGGGCGCTCTTCCAGGACATCGTTACATCCGGGCACGAGCAATGCCGTGATGCATATCAAAAATATTTTACTGATTGATTTCATGTGAAGATGTTTTTTGATTATCAAAAGCGATGAAACCTTGTTATGCATGCTATATATTTCTGTAGCTGGTTTCATACAAGCCATGGTATATATCAGAAGGTTAAATTAATACCCAGTATATAAGACCGTGTAGGCGGTGTGCTGGTAGCAACGGTAAGTGCACGGGCGGGAATGTTACCACCGTTCTGCACGAAGCCTGCTGTTCCGGTTCCGGTTGCTTCAGGATCTACACCACCTGCTTTCATATAGGGTGAGAATAATACGAACGGGTTTTGCATCGTAGTATATATCCGTACAGAATGCGCGCCTATCTTGCTCAACACACTGCCCGGCAATGTATAGCCGAGATTTATACTTCTGATCTTAACAAACGTAGCATCGTAGTAGCCGAGTGTTGTCCACGCGTTGCCGGCATTCGGAGGTGTGATTCTTGTTGACGGCATCGGGAAGTCGTTGGTAGGATTGGTCGGTGTCCAATAGTCTACTTTCAAACCACTGCGTTTACCATCGAGATTGGTAAGGTATGCGGCTGTTGGCTGATGTATACCGCTGATGATAGTTCCGCCAATGCGTGCATAGGTAACGAAGGAGAAATCAAAACCTTTAAACTTGAAACGGTTCGTTATACCTCCCTGCCATTTAGCCTGGCCGCTGCCAATAACTTTACGATCGTTATCCGGATCGATGTTTCCATCCGGTACACCTTCTGGTCCACTGATGTCGCGGATCTTCAATTGCCCCGGCACCTGTCCATATACTGCGGCTTCGTCTGCTTCATCGAGTTGCCATACACCGAGTTTCTCATAATCATATATAGCACTCAACGGGGAGCCTATGTGCAGACCGCTCGCGATGTTGCGCTCGAAACCATCCTGCAGGTATAGCAGTTTGTTGCGGTTCCAGAATACATTTATATCCGAGCTCCAGCTAAATCCACCTGGTGTCTCTATGTTTACAGAAGTAAGCGAGATCTCTACGCCTTTGTTCTCCATGCGTCCGATGTTGGTAGCGTATGTACCCGATACACCTGATGTTGGTGGCAGTTGTAAATTGTAAATGATGTTATGCGTTTGCGCGTTATACCAATCGATGGTACCGGTAATGCGATCGTTTAGGAAACCGAAGTCAAGACCTATATTGGTTGTGCGGGTAAATTCCCAAACGAGTTTCTTACTTGGAATGGTGCTTACATAATATCCGCCTTCAACGTTCTCTCCGAAGTTATAGAGTATAGGAAGGTTTCTGTTGGTATTCCAGTCGGAGTTATAGATGAGGTTTGTTACACCACCCAAGGTAGCATACGGAGCAACAGCCTGGTTCGAAGTTTCACCCCAGCCGGCACGCACCTTCAGGTTTGATACTACGTTGCTCACGTTTTCCATGAATGTCTCTTTGATAACATTCCATCCTACTGATACCGCAGGGTACTGATGCCAGCGGTCTGTAAGGCGTGAAGAACCATCCACACGACCGGTAAGTGTTAACAGGTATTTGTCATCATACGCATAGTTAACACGAAGCATATAGGACACGAGTCCCCATGAAGTTTCACTTCCGCTTAACGTAGCAAGGTTTGTAGTAGACTGATTCGACTGACCGAGGTTATAGAACTGTACGAAGTCCTGATCGATCGAATCTTTTGCTACATACGTATTGTGTGTCTGATCTTTCTGTATACTGAAAAGTCCGGTTACACCAACTCTGTGTTTGTCTGCTATAGTCTTGTCAAACATAAGCAAGTTCTCCAGCGTATATCCGTATCCAACCGTGTTATTTACACTTGCTGTATTTCCCTGCAGCGGACGGAAATAACTATCGCTTCCTCTGAACTGTGCATTCTCTTCCTGGCGATAATCAAGTCCTACATTTAATCTATACTTTAACGGATCGATGATCTTTACTTCAGCATATAAACTGTTGAATGAACGAAGTCTGCGGATGCGATCAACCCAGTCGTTGTCATTGCTCTTCAACAACAGCGGGCTATAGGTATTCGCCTGGTCATCGAGGTTACCGGCTGGTGTTTTGATGATCTCACCTGCTGCGTTGTAAGCAGGCATCAACGGACTCAATGAAATTATATTGAACATCGGGTTGATGGATGAACCGTTGCGTGTGCTATAGGTATTCATGCTGTTGAATCCTATTTTGATGCGTTCACCAATCTGCAGATCGTTGGTAAGGCTCAAGGTAAGACGACTGAAATCCTGACCGGGCAATACCGTTGTCTCTTTGAAATATCCACCGCCTACAGAGTATTGACTCTTCTCTGTACCGCCTGAAACCGTCAGGTTATGATCGGTGATATAGCCGTTCTTATACATGAGGTCTTGCCAATCGGTAGATCGACCGGTGTTGATCGACTCAAGTTCTTCCGGCATATAGCCTCCATTCCACGGAGATGTATCGCGCATCGCTCTATACTCAGCAGCATTATATACCGGGTATTCGCGCGCTACCGAACTGATACCATAGTAAGAGTTGAGTGATATACGATTCTCTCCAGGTGTTCCTCTTTTGGTAGTAATAAGAATGATACCGTTGGCACCACGCGAACCATATATAGCAGTGGCCGATGCATCTTTCAATACTTCTACTGATTTGATTTCATCCGGGTTGATATCGTTGAGATTGCCACCTTCGAAAGGTATACCATCCAGAATGATGAGCGGATCATTCGCTTCAGCACTGCTTACGGAACGTTCACCACGAATACGAATTCTTGCTCCGGCTCCGGGCGTACTGCCCACCCGTTGTATCTCAAGACCGGCTGCTCTACCCTGCAAAGCTAATTGCAGGTTTGCCACAGGCACTTCACTTAACATTTGCGAGTTAACCGAAACAACAGAACCAGTAACATCGGTCTTCTTCATCGTTCCGTATCCCACTACTACAATTTCACCGAGTGTCTCAATGTTGGGAAGCAGGTTTACGTTGATTACCGTTCTGCCACCAATCGCTTCTTCTTCGGTGAGATAGCCAATGAATGAATATACCAGCACTTGCGGATCATTGGATGCCGGTATAGTTAGTGAGTAATTACCTTCTGCATCGGTCGTGGTTCCGGTGGTTGTATTCTTCAAAAGTATACTTACACCAGGCATACCGTTGTTGCTTTCATCGGTCACTTTACCGGTAACAACATTTTGTGCAGAGGCCATTGAACTAAGAAAGACGCACAGCAGCAAGAGCCTTATCCGGACAGGACAGACAGACTTTCGCAGCGCTACATAATAGATTAGTAGAGCTTTTTGTTTCATAGAGTTATAGTTTAGTTGAGTATCGAAAACGTTTGCAGAAAAAAGACAAAAGAATCCCCTCTACCATCTGAAACCCGCCTCTTAAGCTGTCTTCATCCGGAAATAATCATTGTTATGACTAAGGTGAAATAATGATTTAAAAAATGCAACCGATTGCAAATATTTATTTAAACATGACGCTTTTTACAGCAATTATGCTGATAATTGTAATGCAACCGATTTAATAAAATATTAACGATTGTTGCCGACAGCGTTGAATTAAGACCAGAGAACAAATTGTATTTTGCATCGCTAAACTTTGCCCTCTACCAGATTCATGAACACGCAAAAAGAAATTACGATATATGATATCGCGGAAGCACTCGATCTTTCGCCTGCTACGGTTAGTCGTGGTTTGAAAGATCACCCGGCCATCAAGAAAGACACGCGTAAAAAAATTCTCGACAAGGCTAAAGAGCTCGGGTATCAGCAGAATCTTTTTGCCAGTAACCTGAGACGAAGCCGAAGCAATACGATTGGTGTTATTGTACCGCGACTCAATAGTTACTTTATGTCGGCTGTGATATCGGGGATGGAGAAGGTTGCTAATGCTGCCGGGTATAATCTTATCATCAGCCAGTCCACCGAATCGAAAGAGAAAGAACTTGCCAACATCAAGACACTCTATAATAGCAGAGTGGATGGTTTACTCGTTTCGTTGGCGTACGACTCGGAAGACATCAATCACTTCGACCTGTTTCTCAATAAAGGTATACCGCTTATATTTTTTGACCGCGTATTTGAACATCCGCGCTGCACGAGTATTGTTATTGACAACTATAAAGCCGGGTACGAAATTACCAGCCACCTGATCAGCCAGGGATGTAAACGTATTGCTCATATCACGGGCAGCGTTATACGAAATGTATATGCCGATCGTCTGAAAGGATATCGCCATGCACTGGTTGACAATTCTATTCGTTATTATGAAAGTCTTGTATTCCCCTGCAACATGATTTAACATGCCGGTGCCGAAGTAACGCAACGGCTACTGGAAATGCCGGATTTGCCCGATGGTGTATTCGCGGCCAACGATACTACGGCCGTAAGTTGCATTCGTACACTGAAGCAGGCCGGTATAAAAATTCCGGAGCAGATTGCCGTAGCCGGATTTAATAATGATCCACTATCAAAAGTGATCGAACCGAATCTCACTACGATGAATTATCCGGGACAAGAGATGGGCGAACTCGCAGCTGCTACGCTCATTCGTAAACTTGATAATAAGGAAGGCACAAGTCTCAATACAATTGTGCTGCATCACAATTTGATTGTGCGGGAATCTTCTTTGCGAAAGAAATAAATCTATACATCACCTAAAGCCTGTATGCAATGATTTTATACCGATCGATGTTCCGTGTACTTCTTGCTGCAGTGCTTTGCGCTGCTACATCCACTGTATATAGTGAAGATGGTTATCAACTCTGGCTCCGGTATACTAAGCTTACGGATGCATCCATTATAAATCAGTACAAAGTATACACGCAGGCGATTGTACTGGAGAAAGAATCATCGACATTACTCCTCGCGCGACAGGAGCTTCAACAGGCGTTGCAAGGTCTGTTACAGACAAACGTTACTTTCAACAATACGCTGCAGGGCAGCAGTATCATTATCGGAACGCCATCGTCATCAGCTATTATAGCATCGCTGGCACTATCCGATAAACTCAAAGCAGCCGGAGATGAAGGTTTTGTTATTGTGCAAACGCGTATTAAAAACAAACCCTGTGTAGCCATTGCTGCCAATAGAGATATAGGTGTACTCTACGGCACGTTTCACTTTATACGATTGCTGCAAACACAACAGCGAATCGAAAATATAGCCGTCACCAGCGCGCCTGCTATAAAGCATCGCATACTCAACCATTGGGACAATCTTGACAGAACAGTTGAGCGCGGCTATGCGGGGTTTTCGTTGTGGGACTGGCATCGACTTCCCGGCTATATTGATCAGCGGTATATTGACTATGCACGTGCGAATGCTTCCATCGGTATAAACGGAACGGTGCTCACCAACGTAAACGCCAATGCACAAGTACTTACCGAACCCTATTTGAAAAAAGTAGCAGCACTTGCCAATGTATTTCGTCCGTATGGAATAAAGGTATATTTGACAGCCCGCTTCAGCGCACCCGTGGAGATTGGCGGACTTTCCACCGCTGATCCGCTGGATGCCAACGTTAAAGCCTGGTGGAAAAAAAAGGTTGAAGAAATATATACCTATATCCCGGATTTCGGTGGTTTCACGGTAAAAGCAAATTCAGAAGGACAACCGGGTCCGCAGAACTATAATCGTAATCATGCGGATGGCGCCAACATGCTGGCCGAAGCTTTGGCTCCGCACAATGGTATCGTTATGTGGCGCGCATTTGTTTATAGTAATGAAGTTCCGGAAGATCGCGCAAAGCAAGCCTATAATGAATTTAAACCGCTGGATGGATCGTTTGCTAAAAATGTACTTGTACAGGTCAAGAATGGTCCTATAGATTTTCAACCACGCGAACCGTTTCATCCGCTCTTCGGTGCCATGCCAAAGACTCCGTTGATGATGGAGTTTCAATTAACACAGGAATATCTTGGCTTCGCCACACACCTGGTATATCTCGCTCCTCTGTTTAAAGAATGTCTGGATGCCGATACCTATATAAAAGGCAAAGGTTCTACAGTGGCGCATGTTGTTGATGGATCGCTTGAAAATCATTCGCTCACCGGTATAGCAGGTGTAGCGAACATTGGCAACGATCGTAACTGGACAGGCCATCCATTTGCGCAGGCAAACTGGTATGCATTGGGAAGACTGGCATGGAATCCTTCACTATCATCCGAGACGATTGCTGAAGAATGGCTCCGCGCTACCTTTACCAATGACGAGAAACCCGTAAGTACATTGAAAGATATGATGCTGGCTTCGCGTGAGGTAACGGTACAGTATATGACTCCGCTTGGGTTGCATCATATTATGGGATGGAATCATCATTATGGTCCGGCTCCGTGGATTAAAGATAAACCACGTGCGGATTGGACATCGGTATATTATCACCAGGCGGATGAGAATGGTATCGGATTCAACCGTACAGCTACCGGCAGCAAGGCGCTTCTACAATATACTCCGGAAGTGCAAAAGATATACAGTTCACCTGAGGCTTGTCCTGAAGAATATTTATTGTGGTATCATCATGTTCCGTGGAATTATAAAGTAAAATCAGGACGAACGCTCTGGGATGAATTATGCTATCGCTATTACCAGGGTGCAGACTCTGTTCGCAGGATGCAACAGCAGTGGAACACGTTGAAAGGTATAGTAGACGCAGAACGCTTTCAGCAAGTGAGCAGTCTGCTCGCTATACAACATCAGGAAGCCATCTGGTGGCGGAATGCATGTGTGCTATACTTTCAGACGTTCTCTAAGAAAGATATACCCTCCGGACTGGAAAAGCCGGATCAGTCACTTCAATATTATCAAAGTCTTGAATTTCCATTTGCCCCCGGTATAAAACCGAAGTGGTAAATGGGAACGCTCCTATATCTAACGCATTCATGAAAACAACAACCAACAAAATTGCCATTGTAACGGGAGGCGGCTCGGGGCTCGGGCTCGCCATTGCACATAAATTTGTTCAGCAGAACATCCGCACGATTATTACCGGGCGCAACGAAGAAAAACTGAACGAAGCTGCGAAAGAAATCGGGGCACTCTGTATACCGCTTGCTTTTGACATTACCGATCTGTCCATCATTCCGCAAAAAATAAAGCATATAACCGACACCTACGGAACCATTGATATACTCGTAAACAATGCCGGTATAAATATGAAGAAAGACCTGGTGGATGTAACGGATGAAGAATTTCAGACTATACTTCAGACGAACGTGCTCGGTGTATTTGTGATCAGCCGCGAAGCAGCAAAAGTTATGCTGCCACAAAAGAGCGGATCGATCATCAACATCAGTTCGATGGCATCACAATATGGTATACCGAAAGTGATTGCCTATACCGCTTCCAAAAGTGCGATTGAAGGAATGACACGCGCGATGGCCGTTGAACTGTCACCTTCCAACATCCGCGTAAATTGTATAGCGCCCGGCTTCATTGAGACACAAATGTCAGCGAAGGCACTCAACAGCGATCCCGAACGAAAAGAAAAAGTACTAAAACGCACGCCCATGGGAAAACTCGGTATACCCCGCGATGTAGCCAACGCAGCCTACTTCTTCGCCTCCGAAGAATCATCATTCGTAACCGGAACTGTGCTGCCGGTGGATGGCGGGAACTCGATTGGATTTTGAAATAGCTGCTGGCTACTAGCTGCTGGTTGCTGGAAAGACACGAGTGAATTTAGCTGTGAGCTGTGAGCTGTTAGCTGCGAGCTGTGAGTAGAGTTTTAACTTAGTAAAACGTTTTGCGTTCGTGGCTATATATAGCTGCTGGCTTTTGGTTGCTGGTTGCAGAAAACTGCAACCAGTGGCTTGTAATAAACAGCTAACAACCACAAGCCTGTAACCAAAAAACTATCCAGTAATTATACCGAAATATATATACCTATATTAATAATCGTTGCTTTTAAATAAGAACGTAAATTCAGTAATCACAACTAGCAGCTGGCAGCCAGAAGCTAGCAGCTCATTGATAGACGCGTACGTAATCTACTTCCATGCGCTGCGGCCAGATACTCTCATCTATACCTTGCCTGCCGCCCCAGTTGCCGCCTACGGCTATATTCATGATGAGGTAAAAGGGTTCATCGAAGGGCCAGCCTTTGAAATCGTCTTTCGGGTCGCGTGTTACGGTGTGGTATACTTTTCCATCTACTTCGAATGCTATCTTCTCGGTGGTCCAATCGATGGTATATATATGGAATGAGTCCTGTGCATCGGCAATGGTTATCTTTCCTTCCTTTTGTGTTTGCTTGATGTGATTATAGGCTTCCGTGTGAATCGTACCGTGTACTACACCAGGATCGTATCCTACATGCTCCATGATATCAATCTCGCCACTCGCGGGCCACGGGCCGTATTTCCATTCGGTCGGTAACATCCATATAGCAGGCCATGTACCTTTGCCGCGTGGTAACTTTGCACGTACTTCTATGCGCGCATGTTTCCAGTCGCCTTTCTTTTTTGAGACAATGCGCGAAGATGTATAGGGCTTACCTTCCAGCGAATCCTTGTGCGCTTCAACAATCAGGTTACCGTTCTCTACGCGAACGTTCTTTTCATGATTGGTATAGTATTGTTGTTCATTGTTTCCCCAGCCGTTGTTATCGCCCAGGTCGTAATTCCATTTGGAAGTATCGGGGGTTCCGGTATAGTCGAACTCATCGCTCCAGACGAGTTCAGGGCTTTTTTTACATGCCGATACCAGGAGCATCAGGCATGCTGATGATATAAATAGCAATCGCATAATTACTGTGTTAATAATAAGCTTCTTATATACTCGTGTAGCGTACAGGTATACAGAAAGTATAAATGATTTTAATTCCCGGAATAAACTGTTATTGGAATACCCGGATATAGTCTACGATCATGTGTTGCGGAAAAGACGTAGATGCATCCGGACTGCCGGGCCACTTACCTCCTACCGCTACGTTGAATATGAAAAAGAACTTGGCGCGAAATTCACTGAGACCTTCCGGAGTTATATCAATCGCGTTGAACTCAACATCATCTACATACCAGGTAATTTTTGATGATGTCCACACAATCGAGAACACGTGGAATTCATCGTAAAAGATTCCACTGCTCAATGTATAGTGACCCGTATGGCTTGCATAAGCTCCGGCATTGTCCCAATGGACCGTTCCGTGCACGGTATTATCTTTACCCGTACCGCCCACCAGTTCCATAATATCAGTCTCTCCGCATTTCGGCCATCCTGCAGTGCTGAAACTATCGCCCAGCATCCAGAGTGCTGGCCATATACCTTGTCCTTTCGGCAACGCTGCACGTATATCTACACGACCATACTGGAAAGACTTTTTGTCTTTTGTAATGAGACGTGACGAAGTATAGCTGCTGCCCATATAATTCTCCTTCTTGGCAGTGATTACGAGATAACCATCTTTTACACTTGTATTTTCCTTGCGATAATACTGCAGCTCATTGTTACCCCAGCCATCTGTTCCGTTACCGTACTCGTAACTCCAGTATGCATCATTCAACGATGTTCCGTCAAACTCATCATTCCACACCATTGTCATGCCGCTATAGCTTGTGGGTGTGTTATACCCGGTTGCCGGTATAACTACTTCACCGTTGTTTGCAGAGCCAACGGTAACGGCAATCTGTTTTGATTCTGAAATAAAATCAGAAGACGTTACATGTGCCTGCACCTTTACAATGTAGTTACCGGACGATGTATAGGTATGAGTCGCTTTACCATCGTTTACTTTCACCGGAGTCTCCGATGAGCTTTCACCAAAGTATATCGTATAAAAATTAGCATTCGCTGCTGACGCTGTAACCGAAACCAGTCCCGTGCCATTCGTACTCACCGTTACACTTACCTGCAGGTTTGAGGGCAACGTTAATGTCTGCTCTTCATCATCTCCACCGCATCCTGTCATTACCATCATACCGAAAAGTATATAGGCAAATGCTGCTTTCAGTCTCTTTATCATGTCGGTTTACCTTTATCCAAGTTTCAGAAAAATTGTCCCGGAAGCCAAACGTTCACGGGACAATCTCCCTCTATAAATATATTTATTATTCCGGCAGCAATTCGAAATCATCCAGGAAGAATATACCTCCTGTAAAGATTGCTTCGCCACCAATCTGAACTACTACTTTATCAAAATCCGTACGATCAGCGTAAGCACTGAAATCAAACGTAAGTTCAAGCCACTTGTCGGTTTGCAGATTCTTCTGAATTACTTCGGCCTGTGTAGTATAGGCGTTACCACCTAACTCTGAGTTCTGCAATTTAACTGACACCTGCTTTTGCAGTGTATTATACGATTGCCATGATTCGCCACCCGTAGTAGTATAATCGTTGTAGCTTGGTATAAATACTTTCAGTTTAAAGACGTGTCGCGCACGAATATCCATTTTATATGTGAGCGGAATCTGTACGTTTGCATATTCAGCAGGCTGGCCGTTAGGCTTTGTATATTTACCAACCTTCGCAGATTGATTGATCGGTACAGGAGCCGGGTTATCATACGCTACAATTGTACCCTGGCCATCGTTCACGAATGTGAAGTTGCCCTGTCCGTCAAAGTTCTGGAATATATTATCGATCTTGTATGGAGGTGGCTCATTCGGCACTTCGTAACCTTTCGGCACGAAACGTTGATACCACGCATTGGCAGGCACGTTACCTTGTATTGAACGTACATATAGTTCGTTCTCACCGAGCGCCAGAATTTCATAGGTAGCTGCACCGGAGTAATATCCCATGAACCCGCCACCGTTGATAGTCAGTTGCCATTTGTTTGCGCTCACTTCGGTTAATGACCATGTCATGCCATCCGGACCGTTGAATGGTGCCAGGTAATCATCTCCACCATTCTCCTTTACTGCTCCGGCAAATGTATTTCCGAATGCACCGTTTACATATACAGTTCCGTTTGTTTCCTGCTGATACGAGAAGCCTGCCAGGGTAAATGTAAATTCATCATCATACAGGTTCTTACCTTCCTTGTCGCCAGGCGCTGCCGAATACCACTCCGGCCATGTTCCTGCAGACGGACCAACACCGAGGTGACCTTTTGTATTTTTGTCAACCACCCACGTTTTTCCTTCAGGTGCATCTTTACCGCCCGTCAGGAAATTATATACCGGTATATCCAGCAATGTAGGATCTGTTTCGGCTATAGTAACAGTCTGGGTCTGTGATATACTACCTCCGGCAGTATATACGGTGAGCGTTACGTTGTACGTTCCTTTTACCGGAAATGTACCTTTTACATTATCACCTTGTGCCGTAGCACCGTTTCCAAAATCCCACTTCTTCAGAAACGCTGATGATGATGCCGTGAAGTTGATGATGTTATCATTTTCATTCGTAGGGGTGAATGTAAATGCAGCATCGGCTTCGGTCGGTACAGACGCCAGTTCAGCCTCGTCTTCCTTACAGGCAACCAAGAGTACCTGTATACTTAGTATCCAGAGGATGTTATAGATTAATTTCTTCATAAACTATATTTTCAAGTTTGTTAGTAACCATTGTTTTGATTCCATCCTGCACCCGAGAGGTCGATCTCGTCTTGCGGAATCGGGAACAACTCATTTTTGTTTGCCTGAAATCCCTGTATCTCAGCAGCAGCTCTGCCAGTACGTACGAGGTCAAAGAAGTGTAAGCCTTCACCCGACAGTTCCACTCTGCGTTCGTGATATATAGCCTGAGTCAGGGCGGCACCCGATACATTTACCGGATCCATATCAACACGTGCGCGAACTTCGTTGAGATATTGACGCGCGAGTGCATCGTTCGGAGAACCTTTCCGATTATGTGCTTCAGCAGCCATCAGCAATACATCGGCATAGCGAATTACCTTGTGGTTTACAGGACTGGTAAGGTCATCATCACCGGCACCGAGTTCATCAGCACGTTTCAGATATTTATTGTTATAGTAGCCAGTGTGTCCGCCACCACCCACAACATACTTCACTGCAGACGGATCTTCCTGCGCAGCCTTGAATGCTTCAATGTCGAGTATAGATGCTTCGAGGCGCGGATCACCGGCTTCAAATTCATCCACCAGATCCTGTGTCGGTAAGTTGTAGCTGTTACCATCGCGATATATAGGGCCTTCATAACCGCGGATACCGTGGAAACCTACAGCCGCAAAACCTTCGAGACAAACAAAGCAGCCATAACCACCACCTTCTATACCTACATACTCGATATCAAAAACAGTTTCAGGATTACCGATCTCATTTTTAACACGGAAGAGCGTACTGAAATCTTCAAACAGATCGTAAGGGCCTTCGTTAATAACACGATCCAGTACCTGTGCAGACTCTGTAAATTTCTCCTGGTATAAATATGCTTTACCCAGCAATGCGAGTGCCGCACCTTTGGTAATTCTTCCTTTTACAGGCGTTGTCCAATCGAGCGTTTCGCTTGCGTAGATCAGATCCTTTTCGATCTGTGCATATACTTCAGCCTTCGGTGTGCGTTGCTGTGATGCAATCTCACTGGATGAAAGACGCTTGTCTACGATCAGCGGTACATCACCAAAGAACTTCACAAGCTCGAAGTAATAATACGCACGCAGAAAGGCTGCTTCCGCCAATATTCTCTCTTTACCTTCAAAGTCCAGTTTATCTTTATTCTCGTAGATATAGTTTACGCGGGTGATACCGGTATACATCCAGCGGAATATACTGCGCAGTTCATTGTTAACACCACCGTGCGTCATGGCATCGATCTGGTGTAAACCTTCTGTATCGGTAACACTTTCACCACCGGCAATCGAGTTGTCGGATGCAATTTCACCAATCCATACATCGAGGTATGATGTCTGCATCAGATCGTATGCTCCGGTCAGTGCGCGCTCGTAGTCTGTCGGACTCTTAAAGAAATTATCTGCATCGATCGCGTACTCCGGGTTGATGTCTACATAATTATCGCAGCTCAGTGACATCACGGTTGTGGCTGCAACGAATATTGATGTTTTAAAGAAATTCTTCATCGGTCTAGAAATTTAGATTTAAACCAGCCATAAACGTTTTAGCCTGTGGATAGTAACCATAGTCTATACCTGACACCAGCGGGTTGAAGGTTGAGAAGTCAGGATCGTAACCTTTGTACTTCGTAAAGGTGGCAAGGTTGTTTGCGGCTACATATACTCTCAGCTTGCGTGCACCGATTTTCTCCGTGAGCGCAGTTGGTAATGTATAGCCTAACTGTATATTCTTGATACGCATGAACGAACCATCTTCAACAAAGTAATCGGATATAACTGCGTTGTTGTTGGCAGCGGTTGTAAGACGAGGATGTTCGTTTGTTGAACCCGGTCCTGTCCAGCGCTCTAATTTATAGTTGAGCAAGTTTGCCAAAGGTTGCTGACGCTCGTAGTTGCGCAGGATCTCGTTGCCGAGTGATGCGTATAGTGTTGTCGAGAAATCAATGCCTTTGAAACTTACGCCTACATTCAAGCCCATAATTACATCGGGGATCGGGGAACCGATGTTCATCTTGTCGCTGTCGTTGCTGAAGTTTATCGTAGTACTTCCATCTTTATCAACATAGCGTAGGTCGCCAGGCTGTGCACCAGCCTGTGTTACACCGCGCTCGGCAATCTCTTGTGTTGTCTGGTATACACCGTCTGTTTTATACCCGAAGAAATATCCCATCGGCTGACCTACTTCCATGCGAGTAGCCGTTCCGCCACCTACACCGAAAGCACCGAACTCGTAGAAGTCCACACCAGCAGGTAAAGCTGTTACTTCGTTGCGTATAGTGGTCAGGTTGTAACCAATGTTAAAGCGGATGTCTTCACTGATGTTTGTGTTATAGTTGATGAGGAATTCAAAACCGCTGTTCTTCACATCACCACCATTTACCCAGGGAGGACTGCTACCAGCACCGTACGCTCCGGATATAGCGGAGATATCAGGTTGGAACAACAAGTCTTTTGTTTTCTTGATATAGTAGTCGGCTGTGATTTCGATTTTGCCGTTGAACAAATTCAGGTCAACACCAATGTTGGTCTGGCGGGTTGTTTCCCATTTCAGATCCTGGTTACCAAGTGTACCAATAGCCACTCCGTTAACAAGCTGATCGTTGAACGGATATACACCTTCACCACCGAGTAATGCACGGTAGCGGAAGAGACCGATCTTATCGTTACCCGATACACCGTAGCTGGCGCGTACCTTCATGAACTCGATCAGGTTTGTATTGAAGAATGATTCTTCTGATACTACCCACGCTGCTGATACCGCCGGGAAATAACCGAAGCGATTGTTAGCACCGAAGTTTGAAGAACCGTCTCTGCGAATGAGTGCCGAGAGTAAATATTTACTTCCATAACCATACTCTGCACGCAGGAAGTATGACTGCAGTCTGGTTTCGTTCTGCCAGGATGATGTACTGTTGAGCAGGTTTGTACCATCGGTTGCCGATATATCTGCAAAGTCGTTTGAGTTATACGGTACGTTATAGCCTGTACCGGTAAGACTCTTATTTACATCTGCAAACAAGGATGTACCAAGTGTTGCTTTTACTTTGTGCAGGTCCATGAAGGTTCTGTCATAATTCAGGAACGCTTCGAGGTTGTAATTGAAATAAGACGTGCGCGTTTCTACCACGTTGTTATAGATCGGTATCTCTACACCGGAAGCGATCTCCATTGTGCGCGGATCGAGGTTGGCGTTAAGCGCAGTGTTTTGTGCTTTGCCTGATCCGTAGTATACCAATGGATTGAATGTCTTGTCGTCAACAATGGCATAGTTATACCCGGCACGACCTGACAACTGAAAGTGATTATTGATTTTATAGGTAAGTTCTTCTTTCCCTACAATCTTGTTCACCCGCGACTCATTGAATGTATTGGAGATCTGCGCAAGCGGGTTGATCACTTCGGCAACATCTTCCAGGAATGCATAGTCACCTGTGCTCGTATACGGTGTTGCTACCGGTGATGCGTTGATCGTGTTGAAGAGCACAGAAGATATACCATTCTCTGCAAGGGTCTTTCTTCTTTCATGTGTATAGAGCAATACATTTTGCAGCGTTAATTTCGGAGTGATGTCCGTGGTGAAATTCAAACGTGCATTATAACGTCTGTAAGAAGCTTTATCGCCACCTACTATACCTTCCTGGTCGAGGTATGAACCTCCGATGGAATATGTACTCTTGTCAGAACCGCCATTCAAATTCAAATTATAGTTTTGAATGGGAGCATCCTGGAATACTTCATCCTGCCAGTCGGTACCGTTACCCAGATTTACATTCGAGAATGGAGGTGCCTGACCACCGGCAGCAAATGCTTCATTCTTTAATACAGCAAACTCACGTGCTGACAGCAGATCAAGTTTCTTCGTTGTTTGCTGAACCCCATAGTAGCCGCTGAACTCGAGGCTCGGCTTAGCGTTCTTGCGTCCTTGTTTGGTTGTGACAATGATCACACCGTTCGCAGCACGCACACCATATATAGCAGCCGATGCATCTTTCAATACGTTGATCGATTCTACATCGGAAGGGTTCAGCGCATTGAGACCATCTGAAGAGTATGGTACACCGTCAACAAGTATCAGTGGGTTGTTATCACCGTTGGTTGAGAGACCGCGGATGCGAATGTTCAGACCACCGCCTGGTGAACCGGATGCAGAAGAGATCTGCACACCCGAAGCCTGACCTTGCAACGCCTGGTCTATACGAACTGGGTTGAGGGAAGTGAGTTGTTCACCGTTTACAACTGAAACCGATCCGGTCAACTCTTTTTGTGTGGTGGTTCCGTAACCAATTACCACAACTTCTTCGAGGGTTCTGGAATCCGGAAGGAGCTTCACATCGATATTCGTTCTTCCGCCAACAGCAATTTCCTGTGGTGTGTAGCCGATAAAGCTGAGTACCACCACGGCATCAGACGATACACTATTTAAGGAATACTCACCATTTGCATCAGTCACTGTTCCCTGCGATGTTCCTTTAAGAAGGACATTCACTCCGGGTAGTGGCTGGTCGTTTTCATCTGTCACCCGCCCTTTTAACAGGCTTTGGCCGTACCCGACCAGCGACAGCGTCATTAAGAGCGCCAGTAGTTTAGTTTTCATGCGTAATTTAGATTTGGTTAAAGTGCTCATGCATCTGTTTGCGGAGTTTCAAAATCCGAAAACGTTTGAATGCGCCAACAAACTTTGCAAGGATGAAGGCAGAATTCAATAATCCTACCCCAACAATACTACATCAACCCAGCCCACAAGGCTACATCAAAACTACATCACATCGCCAGAAACTTTAATTTCAGTGGATTTCAAACGTTTTGGAAGTTAGATTTGACACTACATCAATTGTCTCGAACCTCATCATGAAAAGGATTTTACCTTTCCTGACGTACACGTTGACCCTGAATTTTGTCGCCATGATTCTCCTTTTTACGGGCTTCCGTGGAATGGCGCAGTCCGCACTTTCGGGGATTCCGTTTACACGAAACTTCCTGCCGGTGGAATATCACGCGGGAATTCAGAACTGGTTCATCACACAAAACCGGCAAGGCCTGGTGTACATCGCCAACAATTTCGGGCTGCTGGAATTTGACGGGGATCACTGGCAGGTGTATGGCGTGAAGAACGGAACGAAGGTTCGAAGCGTGGCCATCGACAGTCGCGGGCGGATCTATGTGGGAGGTCAGGGCGACTTCGGATATTTCTTTCCCAACGAACGCGGCCAACTCACCTACACCTCGCTGGCCGATAGCCTCGATCAGAAGTTCAGAAATTTTGATGAAGCCTGGAGCGTGTACCTCGACAACGACCTGGTGTACTTCTGCACCTTCTCTAATATATATGTGTACAACCAGCGCACCTTCACGATTGTCCAATCTGAACACGGCATTGATCATTCGTTTCTTGTAAACCGGCAGTTATATGTGAACCAGCCCTCCACCGGGCTCGGCACGCTGGAGGGTTCTTCGATACGGTTGATTAAAGGCGGAGATTTCTACAAGGGAAAAAGTATTGCGGGTATACTTCCGCTGCACGACAACCATTTACTGGTAGCAACCTTTTATGAAGGGATATACCGCTATAGCGAAGGTATATCACAGCCCTGGCGTGAAGATATGCAGGCTTTTTTCAGGGGATCGATCGTAAACTGCATCACGCGACTGCGCAACGGCAACTTTGCCATCGGCACACAGAACAACGGACTACTGGTGCTTGATGCTGAAGGCAACCTGTTGATGCAATTGGGCAGCGGACGCGGTATTGAAAGTCCTACGGTGTTGAGTATATATGAGGATGACCTGAATAACCTGTGGGTAGGACAAAACAACGGTCTTGCGTACGTAGAGCTTGGTTCCCCCTTTACGTTCATCAATAAACAAACGGGGTTGCCGGGTTCAGGCTATTCCGCTTACCTGCACAACAACAAATTATACCTCGGCACCAATACCGGTGTATATGTGCGCGATAAAAATGACAAAGCTGATTTTAAACTGATCGATAATACCCGCGGACAGGTATATCACATCGGTGAGTACGGCAACAACATTATGATCGGCCACCACAACGGTGCTACTACTGTACAAGGCGCTTCTGCTATACGTCTTTCTTACGAGCCGGGCTCATGGGTATTTCAGTCGTTGAAAGATCATCCGGCTCAATTGATTGAAGGTGTATATGCGGGACTGCAGGTATATGATTTTGTTAACGGTCAATGGAAATTTCGAAAGAAGCTGAAAGGGTTTGGAGAATCATCGCGGGTAATGGCGCAGGATCCTTCCGGAGATTTGTGGGTAACACACGGTTATAAGGGCGCCTATAAAATCAAATTCAGTCCATCGCTCGATAGTATACAACAGGTGAAGTTCTACGGTGCTGATAAAGGCTTTCCTTCCAACCTGCTCATTAACGTTTTTAAAGTTCGAAACGAATTACTCTTCACCAGCACCACCGGTGTTTACAAGTATGATGCAAAAGCTGATCGTTTTATACCAGACGATTTCTTCACGCCCCGCCTCGGCAAGAACGACCAGGTGTGGTTTATACGTGAAGATGCTATGGGCAATATATACTTTATCAGCCGCGATCATATTGGTGTATTCCGCAAGAATGCCCTTGGGGAATATATACTGGAAGAAAATGTATTCAATAAAATACGCAAGTACCTGAATGACGACCTGGTTAGTATAGCCATACTTCAAAACAACGAAGTACTGTTTGGTGCCAAGGACGGTTTCATTCACTACGATCCGGCCATGAAGGTAAACCGTACACCTATATTTCAGACTTTAATTCGTACGGCTGGTACATCCAATAATGGAGACTCAACCTTATTCTTTGGAAATTATAGTGTACACGATTCCATTACGGATAAGCAACAACCAGATTTCAAGCCCGAACTCCCCTATGCAAGCAACTCCATCGACTTTACATTTGCTGCTACTTCCTACGAAGGCAATGCTGATCTTACCTATCAATACTATCTTGAAAATTATGAAAAGGGTTGGTCGGAATGGAGCAATAAAACGTTGAAAGAGTATACCAACCTCAAAGAGGGCAACTATATATTTCATGTGCATGCACGTAACGTAAATGGTGAAGTGAGTCGCGAGGCAACGTATGCTTTTACCATACTTCCTCCGTGGTATCGCTCGGTGTGGGCGTATTCTATTTATGGTATATCGGTGATTGCGTTACTGTTTACAGGTTTCAATTTACTGGATCGTAAATATCAGCGTGAACAAAAAATACTGGAACAGAAGCAGCAGGAAGAGTTAAGTCAGAAAGATACCGAGCTCGAAAAACTCTCGCAGCAATCGCAGGAAGAAATTACCCGTCTGCAAAATGAAAAGCTGGAATCGGAACTGCAGCACATGAATAACGAACTGGCTACTTCTACCATGCACTTGCTGAACAAGAATGAATTTATAACGGGTGTAAAAAACCAGCTCGCACATATACTCAAGAAGAATAACCACGAAGAGATCAAGAAAGAACTCACACAGATTACACGCAACATCGAACAAAATATATCGGCCGATGCAGACTGGGAACATTTCCAGTTTCACTTCGATCGCGTGCACGGTGATTTTACCAATCGCTTCAAAGCGGCCTTCCCTACGTTGAGTCCACAGGAAATAAAATTGAGTGCTTACCTGCGCATGAATTTATCATCTAAAGAAATAGCGCAGCTTTTAAATATATCGGTGCGGGGTGTTGAGATAAGCCGATATCGCCTGCGAAAGAAGATACAACTTGACCGGAATAAGAACCTGCAGGATTTCATATTGAACTTCTAAATACAAAACATACTAACAGCAGCAGCGCCTTAAAAGGCGCTGCTATGGATGTACAGAGATATACCTTACTCTACTACAATTTTCTTCGATACTTCGCGTTTGGTGTTTTTCATTCGTACAATATATATACCAGCCGGTAATTTGCCTACGGGTAATACATCGTTCACTTCAGACTTCTGAATTACTTTGCCGGTTGTTGTGATGATGCTTACCGTAGCGGGCTTTGATACTTTTACCGTAAACGTGCCGGGGGATGGATTGGGATATACATCGAGCCCGTCTTCTTCGAGTTTGCTCGCTGCAACTTCCTCCACCGCGGTTCGTGCTGCGGCTCCGGTGCCATAGGTAAAGGCTTCCCAACCGGAGATGGTTGTGCGATTGCATGTCATGGCTGTTGTTCCGTTTTCAGAAGATATATACCTGCCGTTGTTGCCACGGAATGAAACCTTTCCATCGGCATTTGTTACCCAGTCAAATTTCTCCCAGTCACCTATGGTTGTGCGGCTACAGGTAATAGCGGCAGCGCCATTTTCAGACGATACATATTTACTCATGCTGCGCAACGCGATCTTCCCTCCACCGGCATCTACCACTGTAAATTCTTCCCACGTGCCGGGCGATGGACGATTACAATTCATCGCCGTTGTCCCATTTTCACCGCTAACATATTGATTGTTTATACCGCGCAGCCAGATCGTTTGTCCTATAGGCACGGTGCTGGTGTTGCCTGTAACTCTGATCCAGTTGAGATTGAAACCACCGGCTGTTATTGCTATACCGATCTCCTGTGAGCCCGCTGGTAGTGTAACGGTATGCGATATAGTCTGCCACGTTTGCCAGCCACCGGTAGCCGGTACATTGATACTTCCATATACAGATGCTCCACCAAATGATTCCAGGCGTATACCACCACCGGCACTCGCACTGGCTACACGATACTCAACAGTATAGGTACCCGCAGACGGTACGTTGATACGATACCCCAGCCAATCACCGGTATCGGTATAGCCTATATTTTGTCCGCCACCAGTATCCGTAGTGTTCTCGGTTTGTATGCCGCTCATCGAACAGAATGCTTCCGCCTGAATGGTGCCGGGTACAGATGTATAACTACCGGAGCAGGTTGTTGAGCTTCCGCGTTTCGGATCAACAGCAGCAAGCGGTCCGCTATTCACAACGGTATTGGCAAACTTTATATTATTCAGTACACCAGCCATGGCTGAGACACCATCGGTAAGATAAGGCGGTCCTATAATTCTGCGCAATGCAGCGTTGGGTGAAGAGCTTGTGCGCTTATACGTCCAGTGTGCCCAGCCTATACCATTTGCATTCAGCTTGTCTACATTTTGTCGTAGCCATTCGTCTGAGTTCTCACCGGTCTCACCTACCCATACCGGTACATTGTGTCGCGTTCTGAACTCCGTCAGATTAATGAGGCGATTGATCTGATTGGGATTTCCATCGCGTATATAGTCATCACCTTCGGGAATCCAGTAGCGGTGTGCGTTATATACCAGGTTGGAGCGATTTGTAAATGTAAACGGTTCGAGATAGTCGTAGTTATTTCCCCAGCCGTTTCCTTCTACCATGATCAGGTGTGTATCACCGAGTGCGCGTATAGCATTGATCAACCGGTTGGTGAGTGCATGTATACTTTGATTCTGCGGTACGTTGTTCGGTTCGTTGATCAGATCCCAAAAGGCAACAGTATTGTTATTGATATAGCGGGCCACAATTTTCTCCCACAGGCGCACCGTCATGTCCTGAAATATAGTGCGGTTCCAGAGATCATTACCCACAAGGGCATCGGCTATATTTGAGTCTGTACCCTGTGCACCGGGTGCAGCGTGAAGGTCTACAATAACATATAGTCCGCGGGCAGCACACCAGTTCAAACAGTTTTCCAATGTTCGAAATCCTTCCAGGTTCGGATCGACAAAGAGCTGATTGTTATTATACCATGCAGTTAATGAATTGATATACGTGTTATAATTTGCCGAATTTCGAATAACGTTGTTTCGTACCGTTCGCTGCGCTGGCGTTAAAAACAAATCATAGTGCATGGGTATACGCACACAGTTGAAGCCCTGATCGGCAATCCAGTTGATATCAGCCTGTGTGATAAAGTTGTCGCGCCAGCTTTGATAGAAAGCTTCGACCTGTGCTTCGGTCTGGCCCTGATCATAAAGGCGTTTTTTAAATGACCCTTGCGTCCCTCCTCCACTGGGATTCAGCATATAGCCTTCCTGTAAAAGCCAGCCTCCCAATCCAACACCCTTCAAAATAACTTCCTGGTTCGATGCGTTTACGATACGTGTTCCATCGGCACGCAGGCGACTCTGTGCATATGCTTGTGTAAAGCCCAGCAACAGGAGCAGAAACAATGTTCTCTTCAGTAAAACTTGTGGCGTCATGGTTTATAGGGTTTAGTTATAAATGTGTACAACCATTGTTTTTTACAACAATCGTTTCCATAAATATATAGTTGACCCTATACGGAGATCACTGAAAGCGCTACACTTCAACCTCTACAATGCCACCCATCGCATACGCCTGTACTACGTCAGTATACTTCGTGTTACTGAGAATCAATACGTTGATCGATTTTGATATATAGTATATGATGCAACACACAACTAGCGCATAAATAAAGAGGCCGCTTCAATGAAGCGGCCTCTGCTGTTTAACCTTTTTCCTTCTGACTACTTTATTTACAAGTTCGATGCTTTATCATCGAACGTCTTATTCTCGTTCAGGGTAAATTTAGTTTTCAATGTCCCAACGCTAACTTCATAGTCACCTTTCTCAACCGTCCAGCGGAGATCTTTTGCAACGAAAGCTATATCGCGCGGTGCAATGGTAAAGGTTACTTTCTGCGATTCGCCTGCTTTCAGGTTTATCTTTTCAAAACCGCGGAGTCGTTTCATATCCGGAGTTATAGACGCATACTGATCGGCTATAAACAACTGCACCACTTCTTTACCCTCGCGTGTACCGGTATTCTTTACCGTTACGGATATCGTGATTTTTTCATTCGCAGCGATAGAAGTTTTATTTACCTGAAGATCGCTGTATTGGAAAGATGTATAGCTCAAACCAAACCCGAACGGATACTGCACTGCGAAATCAGATTCATAATCATATACACCTTGCATTTTACTTTGCTCTTCCGATGGTTTGTGATCGTATGTTACCAGTGTATTGGCATACATCGGATAGGTATACGGAAGTTTACCGCTCGGATTCACCGTTCCATATAGTATATCTGCTATCGCATCGCCACCAAAGTTGCCTGGTAAATAGGACTGCAATACACCTTGTACATCTCTTTCAAAAGCGCTGATCAGTCGCGGGCGACCTTCGTTCAGTACGAGTATAACAGGCTTACCGGTTTTTACCAGCGCTTTTGCGAGCGTGATCTGGTTTGCAGATAGTGTAAGATCGTGCAGATCGCCAGGTTTCTCGGTATATGAGTTTTCTCCGGCACACAGAATGATATAGTCAACTTTGGCAGCAGCTTTCACAGCAGCCTCTATATCTACATCTTTCTCTTCCCAATATTTACCATCGTCTTTATAGGCCACACCTTGCACAAAAGTGATATTATCTTTACCGCCTTTTTGCTGAAGCGCTTCGAGTATAGTGTTATACTTCTCACCAAACTCAGCTACTTTTTCACCTTGCCATGAATACGACCAGCCACCGTTCAATGAACGCATGGAGTTCGCATTCGGACCTGTTACCAGTAATTTTGCACCTTTCTTCAACGGCAATACATTGTTGCTGTTCTTTAACAGTGTAATGGATTCGGATGCCGCTACGTATGCAGACTCTTCAAACGCCTTGCTGCCGAACTGCGGATAATCTTTATAGTTTGTTACCGGTGTCTCAAACAAGCCCAGTTCAAACTTTAGTGTAAGTATTCTTCTTACCGCATCATCAATACGACTCATCGGTACTTCGCCTTCTTTCACCAACGCGATCAGGTAATCGCAGAACTTGAAATTATACGGTATCATCGACATATCTATACCGGCATTGATCGCAAGCTTCACTGCTTCTTTCGGTGTAGCAGCTACTTTATCACGCTCGTACAAGTTGTCTATATCTTTCCAGTCGGTCACGGCTACACCTTTGAAGCCAAGTTCTTCTTTCAGCAATTTGGTAAGTATAGTATAGTCTGCATGAACGGGTGTTCCGTTGATAAGACCGGAGTTGATCATTACCGTATGCGCGCCTGCATCGATCGCTGCCTTGAATGCCGGTAAGTGTCTCTCGCGTAATTCAAGTTCAGGTATAAAGGCCGGTGTTCTGTCTTTACCGGAATTAGGAACCTGGTAGCCAAGGAAGTGTTTGAGACACGAAGCTACGCGGTATGGATTCTTTACATCATTGCCTTCGCCTTCGTATCCGTCAATCATTTGCTTGCCGAGTTCGGACGTGAGGTATACATCTTCACCGAATGTTTCCCACAAGCGGGGAAAGCGCGCATCGCGACCAAGATCTAACACCGGTGAAAAATTCCACGGTATAGATGATGCTCTCGTTTCATAGGCACATATCTCTGCACCTTTCTTTACAATCGCGCGGTTCCACGTTGCAGCCTGTCCTATCTGCTGCGGAAAGAATGTGGCGCCTGCCGTATACGTTGTGCCGTGTATAGCATCAACGCCATATATAATCGGAATCTTCAGACGTGTTTCTTTGGTAGCTACTTCCTGTAGCTGACTGATGATTTCATGCCACTTCTCCGGAGTACGCGCGCGATTGTTCGCGGTATTAAGTACAGATCCTAATTTATACTCGATAAGTGCTTTGCGCACCAGCGCCATGTCGAGTTGAAGGGGTTCATCGCTCACATATTCATTTTTACCTTTGGTGATTACATCGAGCGTAACCTGCGCCATCTGCCCTACTTTTTCTTCGAGTGTCATCTTGGCCAGCAACGCTTCTACTTTCTCCTGCGTAGTAACAGGTTGGATGGGAGTTTGTGCCTGAAATAAAAATATCAGCACGATGGAAAGGCAACAAGTGCCTATAATTTTTTTCATACGTTATGAAATGATTAGGGTTAATTCTGCCTCACAGTTATTAGGATTGGTTAGCCTATAATTGAAACAAGCTGCCAATGATACACTGGCAGCTTGTGATTGCAAAAGAGAAACGGTTTTTATTTTGTTCCCCTGAATTCTACGTTATCAATTGCTATACCTGTAGTACCTAAATTCGATCCACCCGTGCGGATGAAAAGATATACTGTACCACTCTGCTCGAAGGTAACTACACCACCACCGGTGCCGGAGCAAGATAAGGCAGACAGTTTTCCATTGAAAGCTGTTTTACCACAACCGGCCCAGGTGTTCAATCCTAAACGCGTACCGCCATCTTTATAGTCCTGACCATCTACCGGTGCAGCAGTACCTACATATACCTCAAACCAGGTATCAGTTGCTCCGCTTCCGGAAACAGTCATATCAACCTTATACTTCTTGCCACCTTCAACCTGTATAGTCTGGTATACACCTACGTGGCCACCACTGCCACCGCTCGCTATAAGTTTACCATCGATCATGGTAAATGTAGCGTTGGCATTATAGGTAACGAAGTGCCAGTTGGTTTCATCACCGGCATTCATCTTGCCACCAATTACCAGGTTACCGGCAGCGGGGTCAGATGTCTCAACTGTAAGCGTTTGTGATGCCGTAGCAGAAACTCCACCGCGTCCAAAGGCTTTCAATACTATATTATAGGTGCCGGCATCCGGGTAGAACACCGTGTCGACAGCTTTACCTAACTTCTTCGGAAAACCAACGCCATCATCTTTATCCCACAGTACACCGATGAGATTGGTTTGATTTGCTGCCAACACATATGTATTGTTTTTTCCAGCTACCGGTGTAACCGTGAATGAAGCAGACACACCCGGATCGCTTAATCCATTGCCATTACCATCTTCAAATTCATCAGGCTGGCATGCTGTCAATACTCCGGCGGTTACAATGCCTAACCACACGAAGTATTTGCTAAATGTATATATACTCTTTTTCATAGATATCTTTAGGGATTATCGTGTACCACCGTACTCTTTGCTTTGCTCCAGTTTTGTATTGTTCAACTCGTTGAGCGGTATAGGTAAAATTTCATGTTTACCGGCAACAAACCCGCGATCAGCCAGCACGGTTGGAGCATCACCCCAACGCACCAGGTCAAACCAGCGATGCCCTTCACCCGCGAGTTCAAGTCTTCTTTCGCGTTTGATGTTGTCCATCGTTGCTGCTACAGCGCTCAGTCCTACACGGGCGCGTACTGCATTGAGAAGATCAGCAGCACGAACCAAATCGCCACCACCCATTACCAAAGCTTCTGCTTCCATCAGGTATGTATCGGCCAAACGGATCTCATACATATTCTGCGGATAGTTAAGTTCAGGCGCTCCGGCTTGTCCTACCGGTGTGTTTGATTTTCTTCCGGCAAATTTTTCCAGGAAGTATCCGGTATTTTGTGCACCCGGAGTATAGTCTGCTATACCGTATTGCTTCAGACTGTCGAGATTGGCAATGGTATGTTTATAGCGCGGATCGTAGTGAATCGCATCAAATAAACTTTGTGTTACCGGGAAGTAGCTCCAGCCTGAAATATAGTCTGGTGCATTGGCAGTCTTCGTAGTATAGCCACGGGGACCAGTCATGATGTTGAGTATATTTCCTTCGGTACAAGCTATACAACCCCAGCCACCAGCTGATGTACTGGTATAGCCTACTTCGAAAATAGACTCGCTGTTAAACTTCACATCGGCTGTTGACTTCCACAGGTCGCCAAAGTTATCGATGAGTTTATAACCATATTTACCGTTAAGTTCGCCCGGTGTAGCTCCGTTCACTTCGCGGAATTCGGCTGCTGCCTCCGCCCACTTCTTTTGATACAGGTATACTTTACCGAGCAATGCATGCGCTATACCTTGTGTAACGCGACCACCTTCTGATGCAGCCGGAACTGTATTCGGAAGATTCGGTTCTGCTATAGCAGCTTTTAAGTCCGCTTCGATCTGTGCATATACTTCCTGCGGAGCAGCCTGTACTACATCGTACATCTCATCCGGTGTAACCGTCTCATTCAGCAGCGGTATATTTTTA
>CBIHOZ010000077.1:0-31496 GCA_966211525.1 uncultured Chitinophaga sp.
CAGACGACAAAAATATAGTCTAATGAAGATATAGCTGTGCTAGAAACGCCTGGTCTTCGTATACTGCGGTGGGTCCAATAAAATCCTCTACAAATAAAATGTGATCGTGAACACTCCGCTTTACTATCATTCCCGAAGGACAGGGAGCTGCGCCTTTTCCAAGCGGATATAGCTGCAACATCAAGGCCGGTGGATGATATAGTTTGTCCTGCTCATCGCACCCGATTGGTATGATAACATTCTTTCGGTTCGCAGCTTGCCAGTTGTACCAATAATCAGAAGCCTCCAGAAGTACAGTAGCCTGCGGATGCTGATCGAAGATATGGAGCTGTTGTTGAAGCTTTCCCGGTAACCACACATCATCGGCATCCAGGTAAGCTATATATTTTCCCCGTGACTTCGCTACACCGAGATTGCGGCTTTTACAAACGCCTTTATTGGCGTGATGCTCGTGCTGCAGGTATATAATTTTATCGGGATAGGCATCAGCATACCGTTTCGCTATAGCAGGACTTGTATCGGGCGAGCCATCGTCTATTAAAAGTAACTCCCAGTCGGAAAAGGTTTGTGCGATCACACTTTGAATGGTCTCTTCCAGAAACCCTTCTTCCTTGTAGAAGCAGGTGATTACTGAAACGGTTGGACTTGCTATAGGCATGGCTATGAATTGTTTATTGCCATGAGCGAAGTGCTGCAATGAATTCACTTCCGCGAATATTCTTCACCTGGTAACGCGGTAAATCATACAGGTTGCTGCTCTGTGTAACGGTTCCTTCACGCGTGGATGCTGCATAATCAAAACCAAGTTTCTGCGTTATACCCGGAGTATATTCGTTGAGATCGCCATACGGATAGGCAACGCCCGTGACCGGTTCGCCGATGATCGACTCCAGCACCGACCGGCTCTCCTGTATTTCGTATCGCTGTTCCTCCGGAGACAGATGTCCTAAAGCCGGATGATTTACTGTGTGCGCACCAATTTCAAACAGCGCTATACCGGAAAGTTCTTTTACTTGTTTTTCATCCATTAAGTCCGGAAGATATATAGTTGTATTAACCCATTCATGCAGTACTTGCATAACGCGTTGCTGTTCCGGTATCGCTAAAGGCCGGATGGCCGCCCACAGGTCATAGAATAATTTCAGCCTGGCGTTGTATAGCGGATGTCCGTAGTGCCATTCGCGGATCTCCTTCTCAGCCGAATCAGACAGTATATGAGAAGGACCGAGGTCCATGGTGAAATTACTGTCTCCAATCTGAAGGTTGATCTTTTCGGGAAGCTTTGGAGTGGTAAGAATAAGTTGTTCGAGCTCATCCCACCAGAATGATTTCTTCTCTGCTGTAAACCGGGTGGTAAGATAAAACGTAGCCGGAGTGTTATACTTCTCCAGAACAGGTTTGGCTGCTGTAAAGTTATCGCGGTAGCCGTCATCGAAAGTAATGGCTATATAATTCCGAAGTGACTCCTTTGCCCGGGCACGTGCAGTCAATTCACGCATGGTAACTACCTTGAAGTTTTCGGAGATATAGCGCACTTGTTCGTCAAAGTATTCCGGAGTTACACAAAGATCCCACGGATCAATATGTGCGGAAGCTATGCGATGATACATGAGTACGATCGCATCGTTCTTGTTACCGAATATCTTTTTCAGAAATGAAGCCATAGCTACTTGGTTGCTTTAACCGCTATAATTACCTGGTAACTCGGATCGTGTACATCGAGATAATCTGCCCGGACTTCGGGTAGTCCCATACCGTACAGGAAGGCCGTTGCTACATACACATTGCCATACGTTTGGATATGTACTCCATCTTTTTCAAAAAGTTCAAGCATCAACCGTTGCATGGATGTATCGGTAAACGACCAAAGCCAGTAATCTTTCCATTCGCCTTTATCTATATGACTGATGCCGGGTATGGTAAGCAGGAGGGTGCCGTCTTTTTTTAAAATACGATGGCAGGTTTTGAGCGCTGCCTTGTAATCGTAAATAAAGTGAAGCGTTTGTGTGAGTATAATACAATCAAACGCATCGGAAGGAATTTGAGGAGCATCACTAAGATCACCTACAAATGTTACGATGTCACTAGCCTGCGTAACATGTAATACATCGCTTTGAGTGATAGCACTCCCGCCATAGCGCAGCGTGTACGCATTGTCTCCGATCTCCAGTACGCGACCCTTTATAACCTTGCTATTGTCATTTAGAAATTTTTCGATATAGTAACGATCAACCGGTCCGCCACGGTCGTAACCAAAATCGTTGCTTACCGGTGAAGTTCGCTCCAGGTCAGCCCACTGTATTGTACCCGGTGGTGGTATATATTGATGCATATAACCCCGTTTGTACAACATCTTTTTTACAGCCTGTGGCAGAGACTTCTTCAATACATTCTTCAGTTTCAGCTTCAGTATCTTCGCTTCGAGTTGTAATCCATACGAAGTCTTCAGACGCAGTAACGCCTGGCGGTCAGCGCGGGATGGAATCTGCCTGGATTTATATACCTGGCGCTGAAGTATATCTCTTAATTTACCGGTATAATAATCGGTCCAGATGGTTCGTCCATTGTTCCAGGCTTGTATCTCTTGCTGATTTTTTAAATATACCTTTTGCGATTCCAGTACATGAAGCGCAGACTTCAACATAAATGGAATGCTGGCCGACATGTTATTTCCGTGGATGCGATAAGCCGCCATGTTCTTATCATGACAACCTACCGGATATTTTCGTGCAATACGCAGGTATAGATCATAGTCTTCGCACGCCTTGAGTGAAGTATCAAACCGGAATTCATTCAGCGCCCAGCGGCTATACATTACCGCAGCATGCATACCGATATAATTGCCCTGTAGGAAATGTATATAGTGTTCAGCTCCTATAACGGAGAGTTCATCTTTTTCTACCGGGTATTTCCATTCATCTACTTTGTCATGCCATCCTGAAACAAATGCCCACGCGGGATTTTGCAGCAAGTATTCAACGTTGATGCGCAGCGCATCGGGGTATAGATAGTCATCGGCATCAAGAAAAACGAGATAATCGCCCTTGCTGTTTTGAAAGCCTGCGTTGCGGGCTGCAGACAATCCCTGGTTGTGCTGGTATATATACTTTATACCTCGTAACGATTCACTGATAACTTTTGTATCATCAGTCGAGCCGTCATCCACCACTATAATCTCCACGTTATTATAAGTCTGCTGATTAACGCTATCAACCGACTCTGCGAGATAACGCCCATGGTTATAACAGGGAATGATGACCGATACAAGAGGTTGCTGTGACACAGTTTTTGTTTATGAATTGTTAGAAGGTGTATTTCGATTTTTAAGATAGAAAATTAAACCGGAAAATAGTCCGCGCAATTCTCGGAATATTGTTGTATACCTTCCGCGGTAAAAGGGGAATCCCCGCAGTAAAAGCCAGGTATAGTACTTCGGAAGCGCTACAAACAAATGCAGCAGGTTGCCACGATGTTTGAACCGCTGGTGCTGGATCAGAATGGCAACAGCAAATCCCCGCATATAGTAAAATATCTGGCGCTTCAGTCCCATGATCGTATCGCGATGCCGGTGGTACACAACAGCTCTCGGATTATACAGTATACTATATCCGGAAGCTAACACGCGATACCACATTTCAGAATCACCGTTACAACCGGCAGCCCCAACATCCAGTCGTTCATCAAAATATCCGGTAGCGGTAAATATACTTTTTCGGAAAGCCATGTTAGCACCTGCGCCAATAGTCCACACCGGTACACCTTTTGACAGCGATGCATCAAAGAAGGCGCGGTCATAACGCTTATCAACAAAGCCGCGGTTAAAAGGCCAGTACCGTTCAAAAATCCATTGCGCTTCAGTGTCAAGTTCTGCCGCGAGAACAAGTCCCGTCATGGCTGCTACCGATGGATCGTTGAACGTACGGTATACTTCGGCTACCCATCGGGAATGAATCACAGTGTCATCATCCGTATAGAGTACGATGGAAGCCGTTGCTGCGCGCGCTCCTGTATTTCTCGCTATATCAAGTCCTGCGCGTTCTTCACGTATATATTTAACCTCTGGAAAAACAAGCGCAGTCTCATGTGTACGACTATCCGCGGATGCATTATCAACAACAATGATTTCTTTGGGTTTATGTATAAGGCTCGTGAGGCTGCTGAGACATTGATGAAGACTCTCGGCACGATCCCGGGTGCAGATCACCACGGAGACATCATATATAGCCGGTTCATGATCAGTGTTCGGCAGTATGTTCTTAAATGCATTTCGCAGATCGTATAATGTATTCGCTTGTGCGGAAGCATTTGCTGTATAATGCTGCAATGCCCAGGAGGCTGCATGCGTAACACGTTTCTCAAACAACGGTAACGACAATTCTTCGCCCGGTTTTACAAAGAGGTGTCCTATCGGGATTTCGTTCCACCAAAGTACAATGTAGTACCCGTGATCACGAGAGGAAGGCTCATGCCATTTTTCCTGCACAGCGAGGTTCAGGTGTATACATTGATAAGACTTGAACGGCTCCATAGAGTGTTACGAGAAGGAGGGAAGTGGCGTAAGAATTACGGGGAAGTTCGGACGCACATGGCCCATCCACTTGCCATACCAGTTGGTATTCTCCCGGTAGTCTTCCACATCGAATGCGATGCACTCGGAAAGATAGAATACTTCCGTTGTGGTATCTTTCACAAAGATGATCGAAATATAGTATGATCCGTCATTGAGAAAATTGCCGGGTATAATACAGGTTCCGCGAATCAGACCTTTACTATATACCTGTGGTTTTGAGCTTACGTCAAATATACATTCGCTGCTTTGTGTAAAAAGATGAATGCCGGTGACCAGGTTTATACCCTCTTCGTAATTCTGGAATTCGAAAGAAAGTGTAAGCTGCGTACGTATATCTATAGGGCGCAGGGGATCGTCAAGGTCTGGTGTAAGCTTCACCGATGTTACCCGTATGGTTGCATTGCCGGGCGCTGTTTCGGTGTCTGCCCATTGTTGCGACAACATGTGCTGTTGAATGCCGCTGAGGTAGTGGTTCACTACTTTATCGGCTGCGCCAATTTTTACCATCGCACCTTTCTGTAGCAGCATAGCCCGGTGACAGAGGTTATTAACAGCTTGCATGTTGTGGCTTACGAATAAGATGGTACGTCCTTCTTTTTTAGAAGCATCGTTCATTTTTCCGAGACACTTCTTTTGAAATTCCGCATCGCCCACCGCTAATACTTCATCTACCACCAGTATATCAGGTTCAAGATGTGCAGCGACTGCAAAAGCGAGGCGCACATACATACCCGAAGAGTAACGCTTGACAGGCGTATCAATAAACTGGCTTACACCGGAGAACTCTACAATCTCATCAAATTTACTTTTAATCTCCGGGCGCGTCATCCCGAGAAAGTGTCCGTTGAGGTATATATTTTCACGCCCGGTAAGTTCATCGTGGAAGCCCGTTCCGATTTCCAGCAAACTGTTTATCCGTCCGCGACCCCGCACAATGCCTTGTGTCGGTCGTATCACCTTCGAAAGTATTTTGAGCAATGTAGATTTACCGGCACCGTTTCGGCCAATGATCGCGAATGCTTCACCCTCTTTGATGTCGAAATTTATATCGCGTAAAGCCCATAAAAAGTCCGGTGATGTTTCTTTATCACAGGCTACTTTAAAGAAAGGATCTTCCCTGCGAAGTATAGTCTGATACCACCAGCGCTGTACATCTTGCCGCAATGAACCTGTGCCGATTGTACCCAACCGGTAGAGCTTGGATAGATTCTCTACCCGGATGATGGGATCGTTCACCATGTTGTTGCCGGTAAATACAGATTTGAAAACAGCGATATATACATATAGCGATTAAACAACATCAATAAGTTTCGAACCCATTTTATTGAATAATATACTTCCTGCAAAGAAAATTACGATCACACTGGCTATACTATAAGCGACTTGTATCCCCGATGTAGTGCCCTGCCCTAAAAAGGCCACGCGGAAGAATTCGATCACCGGCACCAATGGATTGTATACCATGAAGACTTTGATTTTTTCGGGAACGATAGACAGTGGGTATATCACCGGGGTCGCAAACATCAGCAGGCGAACCGTAAGCTGAATAAGGTTGGTAAGATCGCGATACTTCGCCAGGAATACCGACAGCGCAAGTCCTGCACCAAGCCCTAAACCCGCACTGACAACAATGGCCAAAGGTATAGCAAGCAGGCAGTGTAGCAGGTTAAAGGAGACAACACCCGTATACAGATTGTACAGGTAGAAGCTTATGAATAACAGGAACTGTATAAAAAAACGAATAATGTGCGAGGCTGTTACTGAGAATGGTATGATGAGCCTTGGAAAATATACTTTGGCAAACAAGGGGGCGTTGGCAGTAAAAGTATATACAGTGCCGGAAAAAGATTCGGCAAAGAGATTCCAGATGATGATACCACTGAGGTAAAAAAGAGCAGGAGGTGTCTCATTGGTAGAAATGCCAACAACACGATCGAATATAATCACATATAGCAATACAGTAACCAGCGGTTGTATTACAACCCACGCAGGTCCGAGAAGGGTTTGCTGATATTGAGTTAGAAAGTCTCTGCGGATAAGGCGTAACAACAGGTGACGATAGCTCCAAATTTCTTTCCAGTTCCATTCGAACCAGGCCGACTCCGGCTTAATTTCCCATTGCCATCGCATAAATAGTATTTGCTCAAAAACGAATAATTTACGAAGCAATTACCAGAAATGGAAATGTATACAACGCCTGCATGAATATAAATGTTGCCACAGTCGTGACGCTGATGTAGTCGCAACTGACGCGACCGATGACGGCATTCCTCACCTGAATATCGTTTTGATGAAGAGAAGCCATTGGTTCGCGCACTGTATCGCAGGCACAATTTTAGGAAGGCGTATCGCAGATCTTTCCAGACTGCAGCGATGAGAAATTACAGAGACCAAACAGAAGCGGCCTTCCTCGCGTCCAGGAGGCAAGGCAACATGGTACGTGACCGCGAACGGGAACAAAGTGCGCATGAAGATCGAAGAAACCGCCACGCTGAATGGGATCAGCCAGGTACCCAGCGATACCGTGGTGACACCGGTGCCATGGCAACTGCACCTGAAGGGAACCGGCAAAATGAAGGTATATATAGTGAAGGCCATCGTGGAAAAGGTCCTCGAAATTATAAACGTTCGGATGAACGCATTCGTGAGATCGTGTGTGATCTCCTTTGTGATGATCCGCATCTCGATGCTTCCGAGATAGAAGTGGAAGTAAAAAACGGTGATGTTATACTGACGGGCTTAGTGGAAGATCACTTTGCCAAACGACTGGCGGAAGATCTCACGGAAAATGTATTAGGCGTTGTGAATATAGAAAACAGAATTCATGTTAATCAGGCTAACAAGCACCAGCAAGAGCGGGAGCATGTTAGACCGAATATAGTGTAAATGTTAGTTTAGGATTGATCGGCAGGGATGGGACGCTATGTCTCTCCCTGTTGATTTTTTTGTGGGTATATATAGCACCTGGCGGAACAGTGCCAGCTTGCTGTGATAAATCAAAATTCTTTTCAAGACCAGGGATTCCGGGTGTAAGAAAAACAGCCCGTGTGAAAATTTTGGCTTGGCGGGTAGCCCACCGTTGTAACAATGATCTGTGTAAAAAAAACGAGGTCTGCGTATGAGACTTAATTCATCTAAGGGAAACCCTGAGAACATATCTGTATAACGGTAAGTCTGTGTCAAAAATTAGTGTCTTCAGACGTCTTCCGCGGGACTGATCACCGCAACCAGCATGATTGATAAGAATACCCAGTAGTGTTATGTATGATTGTATTTTGGCGAGCATGCTGCTGGTATCGATTGCACCTTTGTATAGTACGCAAGCTCAACGTGACCGCGCGAATATTTTTACATCCAAGAAGCGATGAAAGAAAAATATAGTCAGCGGCAGGAGCGGCACGAGACAAACCAAACTAAAGTTACTATGATGTCATTTCAGGAAAAGGTTAGCATCCTTACTCTGATGAAGGATGCGCGACAATCCATCGAACTTACTTACAACAGTAAAACTGTTGAAAGATGCGAGGTCGTCCAGGTCATCAATAATCAATACGTTATTGTTCAGCAACGCACGTCCTTCTTCTCGAAGGTGAAGTCATTCCTCAGCATCGATGCTGTCGAAGATATCAAGATCAACTGATCACACAACGCGAGGGGTACACGCTGTATTCGGTCAGTCTGAGCCTGGCCTGTAATGGCGCGTGTATCCTCCAGAAATCCCACTCATCCCTGTATTCCTTCACTGGAGGATAACTTCCTTCGTACAGCAGCAACTTCGCGGGTATTCTTTACCTTGTACATACTTTGCCCTTAAGCGTATGTCACGACTAATACTCACGATCGCCATGCTGGTGTTTGCCTATACTATTGCATTGCCACAGGATAAGAAACCTTTTCGCATTGGCGTAGCCGGGTTAACACACGGCCACGTTGGATGGATCCTCGACCGCGCAGATGATGGAGACATTGAAATAACCGGTATAGCTGAGCCTGACCGTGCCCTGGGCGAACGTTATTGCAAGCAGTATAAATTGCCGCTAACACTGCTATATACTTCACTGGAAGAGATGCTTGAGAAGACACGCCCGGAGGCCGTTACCGGGTTCAGCAGTACCTTTGAACATCTGGACGTTGTGAAGGCCTGCGCTCCACGGCACATTCATGTGATGGTTGAAAAACCATTGGCGGTAAGTATGGATCACGCACGACAAATCGAATCGCTCGCGCGCAAGCACAATATTTTTGTTCTTACCAATTACGAAACTACCTGGTATACCAGTAATCAGAAAGTAGAAGAGATCTTTCTGAAGAATCACTCCCTCGGCAAATTACGCAAAGCTGTTATTCACGATGGTCATGAAGGCCCCAAGGAAATTGGCGTTGGTCCGGAGTTCTTGAACTGGCTTACCGATCCGGTTAAAAACGGAGGCGGTGCTCTAATGGACTTTGGATGTTACGGTGCAAACCTGCTTACCTGGCTGATGAATGGTGCCAAGCCACTAACGGTATCGGCTGTTACCCAACAACTGAAACCACATATATACCCGCGTGTAGATGACGATGCAACAATCATCGTTACCTATCCGGAAGGACAGGGAATTATACAGGCATCCTGGAACTGGCCGTTTGGTCGTAAAGATATGGAGCTATACGGCGAGCGCGGATATATACTGGCCGATCGCCAGGGCTCTAAAGTAAAATCTGCAGCGAACAAACCGGAAGAGTATATAACCAGTCCTGCTTATGAAAAGTCCTATAGCGACCCGTTCGCATACCTCGCAGCCGTTGTACGTGGCGAAATAAAAGTTCGTCCGACAGACCTGTCATCGCTGGAGAATAATCTTATCGTTGTGGAGATACTGGAAGCTGCCAAACAATCCGCACGCGAGGGGAGAGTGATCAGGCTTGGTAAGTAGTATATATAGTAAGCCAGCTACTGTAACTATAATTTATGCAGAGCGAGTCGCGATGCCTGATAACAATCTGACCAGAGAGAGGAGAGAGGTAATTTTTTTATGAGGAATCACTTTCCCTTGGGACTAATGTCGGCAAGCGCCTGCATCATTTCTTTCTGGATAACGGCATCGAGCTGACTTAGCTTTTCCGCGAGGTCTTCGTTCACGGCATTTCTGTCGATCTTTCCTTCCTGTAGCAGGTGCTGAAGTTCGAATTGTTTTTTGAGAATGGACTGCAGATAAACCGTGTTTTGAATGGCATGCTTGAGCAGGTAAAGCTGAAGATTGTCTTGATTCAGATTCGATATGTCTCCCGTGTTGGTCATGTTCAGTTGTTTGTTTGACGACTCAATATTTCGAAAAAAAATACTCGTTTCAAAGTTGGCATGGCGGTAGGCATGGGTTCTTTCAAATTAGTACATTTGCCGGCTGTTGTTATAAGATGCGTTGCATTACGAACCTGCTTGCTTTGTGTTTGATCCTGTCGGCCTGTACTACTCCTGAGGATGGGAGCAAGCCTGCTGTTTCTTTTTACTATTGGCGCACGGTTTTTAAACTCACTCCAAATGAACGGTACACGCTGGAGCAAAACGGTGTCTCCAAACTATATGTACGCTATTTCGATGTAGCGTTACAGAAAGGACAACCCGTTCCGTTGTCGGCCATAACGTTTGATGAACAGCCAGGTGATCTCCACATTATTCCCGTAATATATATTCGAAATGAAGTAATGCTTCAGCCTGCCCTGGCCATAGACGATCTCGTTGATAAAGTATTGTCCTATATCCGGCAAATTAACACCAGACATAACATTGCCTATGACGAAATCCAGCTTGACTGCGACTGGACTCTGAATAGCAAAGAAGTATATTTCAAATTTATCGACTTGCTGAAAGCGAAGAGTAACAAAAAACTTTCCGCAACAATACGACTCCACCAGGTAAAGTATTTTCGGAACACCGGTGTGCCCGCGGTAGACCGTGGCGTGTTGATGTATTACAATATGGGACGCATTGCTCCTGATTCCTCGAATTCCATTTACGAACGCGCGACTGCGCAGCTTTATACTGCGAGTTTAAAAAGTTACCCGTTGCCACTGGATATAGCGCTGCCGGTTTTTAGCTGGGGTATACATGTGCGAAACAATACGGTGATTGGCTTACTCAATAAAGTTGACGAAACAAACTTTCAGGAGGATGATCATTTTGAAATGAGACAGCCCCCGTTCTTTGAAGTGAAGGACAACATTGTTAAAATGGGTTATTACTTTGAGAAGGGAGATCGCATTAAGATCGAATCGGTGAAGCCCGATGACCTGGAAGAAATGATCGAAGACCTTTCGAAAGCAATGACCCGACAACCTGGCGAACTGATATTCTACGACCTCGATAACTTTAACCTGAAACACTACCAGCATGAGAACCAATTCTTTCAAAAAATTAGCCGTACTCTGTAGCCTTGTGGCTTTGGGTACTTACAGTATACTGTTTGCCTGTGCGGATTATTTTTGGGGATATGATTATGATTCCAACTTTACACCGGAGACGTATGTAGATAAATCGTATTCGCCTTTGTTCTTCGCTCCGCAGGATGTGTTTTATAGTATTGGTTTTGAAGCAGACTATACTTCACGTTTTAATGAGGATATAGTAGGAGAATGGTCAGAATATCTCAAAGGTAAATTCACCACGAAAGAACTTTCATTCCTTTTGTTGAACGACAGCGCAGACGTCCGTGTGAAAGAGATGTATAGTGCGGTGCAGAAAAAACAAAAGTTACCAGTTCCGTATGCGCGTCTTAATGGTGCAGACCCCCAGGTGAAAGGCTTTGTAGAATTTCTATACTATGCGAAAGATATTGAGACCAGCAGTACAACGCCCCTCAATTCGTGGAGCTACGAGGAGACACAACCTGCACCCGCTGTTAATCCCAAGACACTCGCACAAGTTGAAAAACTTTACAATGAGACAAGCGATGCTTTTCTGAAGAACCGCTATTGGTTCCAAACCATGAAGGCCTATTTCTATAGCAGCAACAAGCAAGGCACGGTAACATTCTTCGAAAAAACAAAAGCCGGTGTTCCACAGAATGTATTATACTGTCGCGGCCTGTCGTATGTAGCAGGTGTATATTACAAGAAGAAAGATTACGCTACATCCAACTATCTATACAGCGTGGTGTTTGACAAGTGTCCTGCACTCCGAACGGTTACGGCCTATAATTTTCATCCGCAGGAACAAAAAGATTTTCAGGCATCCCTGGCGTTAGCAAAGACTCCCGAAGAAAAAGCAGGACTCTGGGCATTGTTTGGTTACTATGCAGACGAGAAAACTGCAATACGTGAAATATATAAATTGAATCCGGCCAGCGAACACCTCGATTATCTGCTGACGCGACTTGTCAACAAAGAAGAAGTTCGTTTGAACGACATGGAGTTCAAGTCTGCCGTTGCGTATAAGCAAACCATGAAAGAGCAGATCAATAAAGACGCACTTCAATTGGTAAATACAATCGCGAAGGAAGAGAAAACCGGTAAACCACATCTGTGGAATATAGCGTCCGGTTATCTCAATATTATCGCGGGTAACAACGCGCAGGCCTTGCAACTGATTGAGAAAGCAGAGAAGAAAGGTCCGAAGAGTGAATTGGCTTCCAACCAGATTCGTTTGCTGAAACTTATAAACACGTTGTCTGCTACTACTAAAATGGATGAGAAAGCGGAAGGTAAACTATTACCGGAGCTCGATTGGCTATATCACATGAAAGATACGGAGGACGAAGTATTCCGCTATAGAAATGCACTGGGCTGGAGCAAACGATATATAGCATCGTTGTATGCAAGCCAGCAAAATGTAGTCTTTGCAGAACTGTTTGACGGCAACACAACATTCTATCAGATAGCGTCCAACGCGGAAGCCATGAAAACATTTTTACACAAGGCCAACAAATCACCATGGGAAAAACTGGCGGAAGGTATTTATGGAATAACGTTGTCTGATATATATGAATACCAGGCAGTGATGAGTGCCTACGCGGGTAAACTTGACGAAGCCATTGCCTTCATGGAACAATCAGCGGAAGGTAAAAATGTCGAGCTCTATGGAAATCCGTTCAACGGTAAAATCAAAGATTGTCACGACTGCGATCATGCCGCACCACAAAAAGTAAAATATACCAAGCTATCGTTCCTGAAGAAGATGAAAGAGATGCAGTCGCTGGTCGATAAAGGACAGGATGTTTATAACAACAGTTTGCTGCTTGGTAACGCTTATTACAACATGACCTACTTTGGTAACGCACGAGCTTTCTATTACAACGACATTATCAATCAGTACGGTAACTATATAGATGAATATTACCAAAGCTATTTATTGAACTGCGCTACCGCGAATCAATACTACGAGAAAGCTCTTGCCACAGCAACCAATGCCGAGCAAAAAGCCAAGTGTGTATATATGATGGCGAAGTGCGAGCGCAATGCATTCTACACAAAAGAGTACCACAGCAAAAACGACTTCTGGGGCGAACCCGAAGTAGCATTCCAGGCATGGAACGGTTTCAAAAAATTAAAAACCGAATACTCGAACACACGCTACTATAAAGAAGTAATTAACGAGTGTGGGTATTTTAGTAAGTACGTTGGGAAATAGCTTCGAGCTTTGAGCTGTGAGCCGCGAGAAAAAGGCTACAAGTTGCTGGCTTCTGGCTGCTGGCGGTTACGTTACTACTATCGGGCAACGCGCTATACAGATATACATCCAGTAACCAGTAGCCAGCAGCCAGAGGCCAAAGGCCCCTACATTCTCGCAGCTCATAGCTCACAGCTATCTCAATGCGCTACGCCCGGCTCGGGGTTCGTATTCTTCTCATATACCCGGAAGTCGGTTATCAGGATTGATTCATTTTTTAATAGTGGACTTTGTCCTACAGGATTTTGGTCTAATCGTCCGCCGGACAGGCTTCGGTATATACCATATTTGTGACGTATATAGGAGCTTCCTGTGCGCCACATGTCGATGTTGCTATCGGTATAGTCAATGAGTACCTGGCCATCACGAATGCGGATGATTTTGCAGGAGTAATAGCCGTTGTGCGTATAGTGCATCTCTTCGCGAACCTGCACCCATTCATCCTCAAAAGCAGACAGCGGTATATCGTTTACAACGGTACCCTTACCCGTACTGGCACCGTCTACTGAATGAATAATCTGCATGCGTCTGTTCGAACCATCGCTGTTGGCGCGCGGTGTAATTGTAATTACCGGGCTTCCATTATTCGGACCATCCTGTGCTTTTAACTGGTGAATGTGACAGAAGTTTTGTGTTGGTTGAAAACCTGCAGGCAGTTTGAATTTCCATTCGAGTATCTGCCATTCGTTCCAGTTACCTTGTACTTTGGCCCACGTGGTGTTATTGGTAATGGATTTCATTTCGTTGCGCTGACGGTCAACTGTGCCGGAGCTGCAACGGTCTCCATCGATCACCGGGTCTATATGTATATCAAATCGAAAAACAGATTTGTTAAAGTATATATCATTCACAACATCACCATGTATACCATCGATGTGCCCACCATAGCCACCAGAACAATTAGGATGCTCTGAGTAATCGAATCCATATTGCTTCATATAGGAGTTTAATTCATTGTATGGTTTTCCAGCCATGGATGCATCTGCGCCCAATGTAGTTGTAAGGATATAGCCGCGACAACCGGGAGCGATTAATCCTTTCTCTGTACAGGATCTTCCGGCTTTTATCCACCCTTGTGAAGGCACTGCGGAGTATAATGTATCGAGTGTGAACTCGATTATATACTGATCGGCACAGTCGAGGTCATCGAATTTTACAAAGTTTGAAGATGAAGGTATACAACCTGTCGCTCCTTCACTGGCTTCTATTTTTCCTAACCAGTCTGCACCATTGACTTTGGCCGAGACTATATTTGCCAGGGTCGGGCTTGCATCGTCACAATTCCCGAAGTTGATAATGAAATGTCCCGGATGTTTGGATGCACTACTCTTGGTAATGGTATACGTCCACGTATTTCCGGATACTTGTTGGCTCACCTGGTAGTCAACGTCAGGGCTACCGCGCCTGGCATTCTCTGTTGCTACAGATGATGTTGCTGCATCTTCTCCTGCAGGAGCGAGTAATTCGTCTTTGCATGCGAATGTGAATCCTGCCAGGAGCGTTGCTGATAGAAGGATCCGAAGTGATTGTTTTTTCATTTCGTGTTTGGTTATGGGTTTGATGATAACCTGTTTTGCTAAATGACGGTGGGCGATTTATATTCCCTTCCTTTTGGGAGTGGAAAGAACGTTCAGTGAAGGTTAGAAAAAGTTCAGCGTCATCTCGAGCGTACAGTTTCCCTATGGAATGCATGTTTCCCGCGCGAGACCCCAATGTCAGGCTCTTGTCAGGAGCATCTGTTCAGAGTATATATTGTTACGATTTTTCGGTGCTCCGACCAGGGCTTCTCGCGTTGACTGTGCAGACATGAATTAAAAGCGAACGCTCGAAGTGACGTTATTAGCAGCGTCCTTTCATCGGATTAATCCTTACCAACATTCTTTTTATGCGTATAAACTTTTAATTTTGCGGTTTGCCTGCGGCCGCAGGTTCGATTTTTTTGAAATTACAAGTGATGATGATCAACAGCACAGAACAGGAAGAGCGCGAATACCTTGAAGAGATCAAAGAGAAACTTCAGTTGGCCCTCATACGGGTTGATGATACCGTTAAACAATTCTCCGCTGAACTGCGGCAGAACAAACAATATATCTATGAGAATCAATCGGGCATGGACGAAGCGGATATGGTGGCAGCCGGTCAGTCCATTAATCGTATGGCTTTTACGGGGGAGTCGGCTGTAGCCAAAAAAAGAAAGCTGTATAAACTCAAAGACTCTCCGTATTTCGGTCGTATCGATTTTATAGCGGGGCAGGAGCGAAGCCCTATATATATAGGCATCTATTCGTTCGCAGATGATTCTCAGCGTGCAAATTCAATCTACGACTGGCGTGCCCCTATATCATCGATGTTCTATGATTTTGAACTCGGTGAAGCCTGGTATAAAACACCATCGGGTACCATACACGGTGAAGTGGCCTTGAAACGCCAGTACAAGATCCGGGAAGGGAAGATGGAGTTTATGATTGAGAACGCGGTAAACATCCACGATGATATTTTGCAGAAGGAGCTAAGTAAGTCTTCGGATGACAAGATGAAGAACATCGTGGCAACCATTCAACGTGATCAGAATGCTGTGATCCGCAATGAGACTGCACAGGTTATGATCATCCAGGGAGTTGCCGGTTCCGGTAAGACATCTATCGCGTTACACCGTATTGCATTTTTGTTGTACCGCTTCCGCGAGACCATTACATCGAAGGATATACTCATTCTCTCACCAAATAAGGTATTCGCAGACTATATATCGAACGTATTACCGGAACTTGGTGAAGAACATATACCTGAGATGGGAATGGATGAACTGGCCACAGAGTTATTGGAAGACAAGTATAAATTTCAAAGTTTCTTTGACCAGGTTTCTGCACTGCTTGAAAAGCATGATTCTTCTTTTATCGAACGTATCCGTTTCAAATCCACCTTTGAATTTTTAGGACAGCTAAACCGCTATCTTATCCATGTAGAGAATAATTACTTTGGCGCAGCCGAACAGGAGATACGGGTAGCAGGTATTGTCGTGCCGTGGCCGTTTATCATTGAGCGGTTACGCGCCTATCATCGTCTCCCTATATTCAAGCGTTTCCCGGAAGCGGTGAAAGATGTACTGAACTATGTACGCAGTCATACGAAACGCAAATTAACCGGTAGTGAAAAGGCGCAGATATGGGAAACCATTCCGCGTATGTTCAGACTCGGTAATGTATTCGACCTGTATAAAGATTTTTACAAGTGGATGGGACAGGAGCACCTGTTTCGCCTCGGACCAAACGGTTCATTGGAATATGCCGATGTTTTCCCGCTCATATATTGCAAGATCAGGTTGGAAGGTGTTAAGACGTATGATGATGTAAAGCATTTACTTATTGATGAGATGCAGGATTATACACCGGTGCAGTACGCAGTGGTGTCGCGTTTGTTTAACTGTAAGAAAACCATACTTGGTGATGTAAGTCAAACGGTAAATCCATACAGTGCTTCTTCAGCGGAAGGTATACAGCAGGTATTTCCGCAGGCGGATACGGTAAAGTTATTCAGGAGTTATCGATCTACTTATGAGATCACAGCATTTGCACAGCATATATCCAGCAATCCCAACGTAGTGCCTATGGAACGTCACGGGCAGGTACCGGAAGTGCTGCGGTATAACAGTAACCAGGAAGAAGGTGAGGCTATCAAAGACCTGATCGAGCGATTCAGAAATTCTGATCGTCAGTCCCTGGGAATTATCTGCAAGACATTGCAGCAGGCCGAAGATCTATATCACGATATAAAAGGCCCCGGGGTAAATCTACTCACTCCCGACAGTACTTCATTTGCCAATGGTGTTGTGGTAACAACAGCACACCTTGCAAAGGGATTGGAATTCGATGAAGTGATCGTTCCTTTTGCATCATCCCGGAACTACAACACCGATGTTGACCGAAGCATGCTATATATAGCTTGCACCCGCGCCATGCACCTGCTGACGCTTACGTACTCAAGAGACCTCACTACGTTCGTTACGCAGTAATCCGAAACTATATATCGGGCTGTTGCTGAAAAATTTTTTTACTATAAAAACTATGTAAATAAGAAAGGGTGGCTATAAACCACCCTTTCCATTTTTATACCTTATGGTATGAATTATTGATTCAATACAGGGTTGTTCAATACTTCAGCTTGTGGTATAGGGAACGTTAATTCATCCGAATCATAAGTGAAAGACTGCCCTGCGAGGAACAAGTGATTCTCACCGCGAGTGACAGTAACTTTGTTACGTTTTACAGATAAATACGTTTTTCCTTCACCCCATAATTCGATGCGGGTTTGTAAGTGAATTTCGTCAAGCAATGCTTGTCCTGTAAGTGCATCGATATAGCTATAGTCATCTATTCGTCTCTCCAATAAGTCTGCTAGGCGTTGTTTTGCCTCGGATTCATTGTTCAGCTTAGCGTTAGCTTCAGCGTTTAAAAGATAGAATTCTTCAACGCGCATGTAAACATAGTCGTCAACAATGCTTCGTTGCCCCCCAATTTCATCATCATCAAGGTATCTGGTTCTTTGTGAGGCATAGAACTTGTTTATAGGCCAGTATTGCCCATCCCCATAAACATCTATGAACTGTTGCTTTCTGACATCGTCATCACGTATAGCTTCATATAGTCCATTATCGATTATTTTAGGGTCACCTGCCCATGCATAGCTATAGGTAAACAAATCAACTTGCCCCCACCAAGAAACTAAGTCAAGGTTATTAGCCAACGTTAGGTCTACTCCCCACATCCAGCTGAGATTTGACACTTTGTTAAAACCAGATTGAGGATTAATTAACAAACCAGTTTCGTCAAATTGAGCTGTTACTTCCTCTTTGGTATTTAGTCTGAAACTCGTAGTATTGATTATATCTTCAGTAAGCTGTACTACTTTCTGAAGATCAGCAGTGGTCCCTCTGGCAGCAAGGACATATGCAAGCAAGCCCTTTGCAACTGAGGCACTAATCTGATCTTTTGATGTTCTGGTAAATCCATTAAGATATTCAATGGCTTGTGTAAGGTCACTTTCCATTAAATCATATACCTGTGCTGCCGTACTAAGCGGTTGATTTGGAACTTTAGTAGTTGTATATATAGGCAGTATTCGCTCCGTGCCGTCACCATAACCAGTGCTATAGAATTGAGTAAGATAGAAATAGCCGTAGGCGCGAAGGGCTTTGGCCTGTCCCATGATATGGCGCTGTGTTGCCTCCGTTTGAACGGAATCAGTTCCTCCTAATGCGTCAATCACACCGTTGGCACCTTGTATAATTCTATAATAGTATCTCCAAGGTTGGTAGGCCGGATTTACCGTATAATCTTTCGTAGCCTGATAACGTGCAATTTGAGAATACCATCCATAAATTACGGCACCTAATGCCATATCAGATGAAAGCATGTCACTGTATATATCATAGCCTTTCTGTCCAAAGTCGTCATGATTGGTTGTGCCGCCTGTTTCAGTTTTATACATGTTAGCATATATACCTGCGACATATCCGTTAAGCAGGCTGAGATCTGTTTTCGAAGCTTCCTCGATTTGTTCCTGCGACAATTGCTCGCTGGGCTTTTTTTCAAGAAAGTCGTCCCCACATCCCCAGAGCATAACGAGAGCGAGTACACTTGCTATATAAAAACCTGTTTTCATGTTATTCAATGTTTAAATATGCTAATAATTAGAATTTAACTCTCAAGCCAGCGGAAAGAGTTGAAAGCGGTGAGTATCGGTAAGTATCGGAATCTCCGGCTTCAGCCGTTGAAGGATTAAAACCTGCGCGTTTTGATTTCATCCAAAGGTTGTCTCCTGAGATCCAGATGCTGGCACTGCTGATCTTTAATCCGTTCAGTATATCTGTTGGAATTGTATACCCCAGGCGTACGTTGTTAAGGATCAAATAATTTGACTTAGTAATGAAGCGTGTAGACAATGATGATACGTTCTGGTCTGCTTCACTTGAAAGACGAGGTACGTTTGTCACATCACCTTCTTGTTGCCATCTGTTCAATATATCCTTATGCCAGTTATTGTTACCAATTTGGTCATTACTCATTAACGCGGCATAAGCACCATCGTATGCATAACCTCCGAGGCTATATAGCATTTGCACACTCAACTCAAAACCTTTATAGCCTGCAGCAAGATTGATAGCTCCTCTTACTTTCGGAATCGCAGATTTGCCAGTATATAACTGTGTTGCCTGGGAGTACGACTTGGTAGTAGTTTTTACAAGGTCAGCAACAAGATCAGGATTTTGTGCCTGGAACTGTTGCATAGAGGTTACATTCTCGCCACCATCCATTGTACCATTTCCGTTGGCATCCTGGTAGTATACTGTCCAAGTACTTCTGCCATCAACAGGATCAACACCAGCAAACTCACGCATATAGAAATCGAAGATCGAGTGGCCAACAGCCCAACCATAGCTGCCCTGAACATCGAGTATTTTTTGCTCGCCAGTGCTAGGGTCGATTGGCATCGCTGTAAGCTTGTTCTTCAGTATCTCACCATTTACAGTCAAGTCGATATAGGCATTCTTGGTTTTCAACAGATGACCAGTCAAATCAAATTCCAATCCCTGGTTTCTTAATTTTCCATCGTTCACTTTAATCAACGCATAACCTATAGAAGGGCCAACTCTTCTGTCAAATATCAAGTCGGTTGTATTCTTAATATAGTAGTCAATTGTACCTGTTAAGAAATTACCCAACGAGAATTCAACACCTGCCTGGAACATTTTGGAAGTTTCCCAGGTAAGATCTGGATTTCCTTTGGTATCAAAAGAGAATGCTGGATTGTTGTTTAGGTTGTCTACGTTGTAAAGATCATAACCCGGATAATAGCCTATACCTGCTTGCTCACCGATCAAACCGTAGCTGGTTTTTAGTTTCAGTGACTTAACAAGGTCCTGATTTTTCATGAAGCTTTCATTCGAGATTAGCCAGCTTGCACCAACTGAACCAAATGTTCCCCATTTATTTTTTACAAATCGCGATGATCCATCCCTGCGAATACTTGCTGACAAGAAGTACGTTTGCTTATAGTCATATGACACTTGTGCAAAATAACTTTCTAGTGCATAAGACTCCGTATAAGAACTGTTCGGGTTTGAGACAACTGCATTGTTGAAATCTTCAATGGTAGGATCAACCAGGTAGAATGACGATATATCAGTGACATCTGATTCCCAATCGGTAGCTTCGTGTGCTGCAATAACTTCAACGCTATGATCTCCGAAACTTTTATTGTAACGGAGCAGGTTCAACAAGTTGTAAGAAAACATTTCTGTTCTGCGATTATAGATTGAGCCATGTTGAGACGCTGATGAACCATAGTATTTGTTATTTCTAATAACATATTTGTTGTTATAGTATTGGAGTCCCAAACGGTTTTCAAATGTCAATCCATCAATAATCGTAAAGTTGATGGAGCCAGCTCCGTTCAACTCGTTGCGATCATCCCGGTATGTGTCGTAGGTTGCATCTGCTATAGCATTTGTCAGCCCGCCGAAGCCGCGATCTACGCCATAGTCAAACTGCGGACCGCCAAAGATCGGATCTGGAACATCATTACCTTCTTCGTCTTTGAGGTAGAGTGGGTAAATAGGAGGCATATTGTCAACAAACCAGAATATACTTCCAGAGTCTTCGCTTTGTCCAGCGCGGTCAGTTTTCGAATGAGCATAGCCAAAGTTGAAAGAAGTGTTCAGCCATTTCTTTACCTCGTGATTGAGATTCAAGCGAGCTGAAAAACGTTGGAAGTCAGAATTGATAGAGTAGCCTTTATCATTCAAATAACCGACAGAGGAATAGTAATTCGTCTTCTCATTTGAGCCGCCAAATTTTACATTCACTTCGTGACGAGCTGAACTTTGGAAGGCGTGATCTTCCCAATTTTCAGGATTGTATTTTCGGGTAACACCAGGTCTTACTGTTCTTGTAGTAGGATCAATCAACTCGGCGCCATTTGCTACATTCCAGATATTATAAGCAGGGTTTATACCTGCACCAGAAAACAATCTCGCGTTAGCATAAGCTTCTGGATTTGCATTGTTTACGGCGACACCCTGGTTATAGAGTGCTTCCCAGCTAAGGCCTATATATTGCTCAGGCGATTTGATAACATCATAGCGTGGCAACAACGACATGTTGGTACCAAACTGACCATCAACTTCAATAAAAGAGTTCTTTCCTTTACCATTACGAGTGTTGATGAGTATAACACCGTTGGCACCGCGCGCTCCATAGATAGCAGTAGCCGCTGCGTCTTTCAAAACAGTGGTTGACTCTATATCAGCTGGGTTGATCGAATTGAGATTTCCGGTAAAAGGAACTCCATCTACAACATACAGCGGATCACGATTGCCATTCACGGAACCAAAACCGCGTATACGCACCGTTGACACCGTTCCAGGTTGACCACTGTTATTAATTACCTGAAGACCGGCAACTTCTCCTGCCAATGCACGTGTGATATTCGGAACATTTTTACGAGCAAGATTATCAGATGATACAACCTTCGCTGTACCCGTAAAGGCTTGCTGTGTGGTAGTTGAATATCCAACAACAACAACTTCGGCAAGTTGTTGCGCGTCTTGCTCCATCTGCACATCAACTGTAGATTGACTGCCGATCTCAACATCTTGAGACTTGAGCCCGATAAATGTAAATGTTAATGTTGTATAGCCAGGTCGCACTACTACGCTATAGTTACCATTAACATCTGTTACCGTTCCTTCTGTTGTACCTTTTACAACAACGTTCACTCCAGGTAATCCACTTCCATCTTCAACGGAAGTAACCTTCCCGGAAATCGTTCGATCCTGAGCGGACACTTCGATGGTTGCAACTGCAAACATCAAGGTCAGGACTCCGAGTAGAATTCTTTTCATACTACTTAGTTGGGTTAATAAAAAAATTTAATTAGGGCGTCAAACTTATTACAAAATGAATCACAACAAAAGTCATCCATCACAAAATAGATTACATTCATATAAATTTAAGTCACCCATATTATGGTATAAAATTCTTGAATATCGACCTTATAGTTTGTTAGAAGACTCATCGTTGATCGCAAAAAGGGTTAGAAAACGATTTAAAACATTAGCCTGAGAAACGCGATTTATTTTTTTCGTGTGGATGGTTGTTGGAAAAAAATTAAACGAACAAAAATATTTTTTAAGAACGGACTTGTAAGAGGTTAAACATGTGTTCGAGAGATGTCTATTGCCGAACATTTTTTCCCTCAACCGGACAGGCTACACGCAGAGCAACTCGTCACACGTGATGTAACAACAGATTTTTAGTTGGCTGGACAATTGTAATGAGACATTCAAAACCCCTTGGCTTATGCGGTATATTTTTCTGTATATCATTATCTGCGGCACGCTTCTTAATAGTGCGCTTGCACAATCGGCAACTGAAAAGACTAAGCCGGTGTCAGCAAAAATTCTAATCGACAGTCTCGACAGAGCTTTGTATCGCATCTATATATTTCCGGATAAATCGCAGGTAATGGGGAATTATCTGAAGAGTCAATTGAAGAAGGGAGTTTATAAGAATATATCGGATCCGAAATTGCTGGCCGATAAAATTGGTGCTGACCTGCAAAGCGTTCATAAAGACGGACATCTTCGTGTACACTACGATCCTGAATTTTCAGCACAGGCGGTAGCACAACAAAAGAACAGCGGACCACCTGACCTGACCGAGGCGATCAAACGTGCGAAGGAAGAAAACTTCTCATTTCGTAAAGTAGAGATATTGGATGGAAATATAGGCTATGTACACTTTCAGGGATTTATTGGATTTATAGAAGAAGCGAAACCAACTCTCACCGCTGCTTTTCGGTTTGTGTCCAATACAGATGCTGAGATTATTGATCTGCGCAACAACGGTGGTGGTAGTCCGTGGATGGTAAAACAAATCTGCAGTTATTTTTATAAGGAACGTACACGCCTGAATGATATATATGAGCGAAGAAGAAATAAGACCATGGAATTTTGGGCGGAGCCGGAATTGGCAGATACCATGAAGTTGTCCATGCCGCTATATATACTCACCAGTAAAAATACTTTTTCTGCGGCAGAAGATTTTACCTATGCTATGCAGGTGAATAAACGTGCTATAATTGTAGGGGAGACTACCGGCGGTGGCGCACATCCAACCGGCCCTGTTGATATAGGACAAGGTTTTATTGTAGATATACCTTTTGCGCGCTCGATAAATCACATTACGAAAACTGACTGGGAGGGAACCGGAGTCGTGCCGGATGTAGCCGTGGCAGCGGATGATGCGCTGCGGAAAGCTCACGCACTTGCCCTGGAAACACAGTTAAATGTTGCCAAAACAGAAGAGAAGAAGAAACAGATACAATGGTCTATGCGTGCGCTTAAGGCTCATGACGATACCACAACGGACAATCCGCCATACACTAAATATGCTGGTGAATACGGAAAGTTTAGTATCACCCTGAAAGACAGCAAACTTTATCTCCATGATTTTAACGGACGAACGTTTCTGCTGAAGCCCATCGAAGGCAGCTTATTCCTTGCAACGGATTGGCTACAGGCCGAATTTATTACGTCAGCAACCGGCTCTGTATCGCTGAAACTATTGGGTAAACCTGGCTGGGAAGATATATATGAGCGAACGAAGTAAAACCGTACGCTAGGCCAGTAACTGCTTTTCATATAGAAAATCGAAAATGAGCTTGTCGACATGCGATACCTGCTCAATATCGGCATACCGAAGCCATCGGATTTCTTCAATTTCAGAATCAGCTTGTAATATGCCGTTGTAGGCACCGGTATAGCAGGTCATCTTTACCTGCGTGCCATCCGTATGTCCATGTGCGAGCGCCTGGAATACACCTACAAATTGAAGTGTCTCATTCTTTAGATCAACGGTAAGCTCTTCTTTGATTTCACGGCAGAGTGCCTGCTCATCGGTCTCACCTTGTTCGCGTTTACCTCCCGGTATATAATATTTATCCTTGCCAAAGGTCTTTGTAACGAGTATCGATTTATCCTTTAATTCGATCCAGGCCAGTTTAGTCTCATAGAGCGTGCAGTTTGGGTTGAATGATTTATATACAACGTTACGGCTGGGTAACAATCAAAATTAAAAGTTTAAAGAAATATCCACGTTGCACCGTCAGAAAAACTTTTCACGTATACCGGTGTGTGCAACAAGCCTGGAGGTTCGAAGTTAGCCGATTAATATTTTTTTAAGAATTTGCTTTTGCTGAAATGTAAAGTATATTTGACGTAAAGTAAACTTTACAATATGAAAACCATATTAATTCCCCGCCAGTACAAATGGATTGGGCTGGCTGTCTTTTGCTTTCTTTTGTCGGTTTGATCATTATCGGGATGTTGTATCCCGAAACCTGGGAACAGTCTGAACCAAGACGAAAGATTGCCAGCGTGCTGATGTTAGTAGGACTATTGTTGCTCGTGTTGTCGAAGGAGCGGGTAGAAGACGAATTTATAAATGATTGCAGGCTCAGGGCATTTCGTACTGCATTTCTGGCAGGTATTATCTATTTTATACTGGACTCCGCTGACCTGTTACAAGGTGCAGTGATCAAGAGCTCTTTTGGATTATTGATATTTGAAATCGGTATATATCTCATCATGTTCTATATTTCCAAAACCGGACTAAAGAATGGAGAATAGAGTAAAGAAGTATCGTGAAGAAGCGGGTATTACTCAGGAAGGGCTGGCGCAACAGGCCGGTGTAAGCAGGCAAAGTATTATTTCTATAGAGAAGGGACAGTATGTACCTACCACGATATTAGCGCTTAAGATTTCAAAATTACTCAAGGTACCAGTAGAAGATCTTTTTGTGCTGGAAAAGAAAGATTGGAAGTAGGAGAGGACGGTAATCTCTCCGTACTAAATTTATACTATAAATAGGTTATGGAACATGATAAATATATAGTGCGAAACGCCCGTCCCGATGAGTTTTCATCTATAGGACAGCTGATGGTGCATACCTATTCGCAGCTGGATGGCTTTCCGAAAGAAGCAGAGCAGCCTGCATACTATACGATGTTAGCAAATGTAGGAAACCTTACTCAAAAACCAGACACCGAACTCCTGGTCGCGGTGTCACCAGCGAACAAAGTTGTTGGAGCTGTAGTATACTTTAATGATATGAAGCAATACGGTTCCGGGGGAACAGCGACACAGGAGAAGAATGCAGCGGGTTTCAGGTTATTGGCTGTAAAAGATAATGTACGCGGTCAGGGTATCGGAAAACTTCTCACCGAGTCGTGCATCAATAAAGCCAGAGCGCGTGGCGTGTCGCAGGTCATTATTCATACGACCATGGCCATGCAGACAGCCTGGAAAATGTATGAACGTGCAGGTTTTAAACGATCTGCAGATCTTGATTTTACACAAGGAGACCTTTCGGTGTATGGCTTCCGGTTATTATTGTAGTGTATTGATTATTTGAATCCTTTGTTATATTAATAAATATCAAACTTTCAAAATTTACTGAAAGTTTGATAACTTTGCGTGTTCGCTTCCGTATACAGCTATAGTCAACATCAAATTCCTACGTATGGAACTACCTGTATTAAGTGGAATGATTGCGCGCAGACTTCTGATCAACTACCGTGTAGATCCGAATGCGCTCCGAAAAATTTTACCGGATTCTCTAAAGCCAATTGTGATTGGTGGATATGCAAGTGCCGGTATATGCCTGCTTAAACTTCGTGATATAGGGTTGAAATATTCACCCGGTTTTCTGAAAATTGACTCTGAGAATGCGGCCCATCGTTTTCTCGTACAATGGCGTGAAGGCGGTCAGACTCGTTGTGGAGTATATATTCCCAGGAGGGACACTGACTCAAGACTAAATGTATGGCTGGCTGGAAAAGTTTTTTCGTGGCCGCACTACGAAGCACAATTCGACACGAAGGAGGACAACGGGCATTATTTTGTGAACGTGAGCAGCATTGATCACCGTACAAATTTACAGGTTAAGGCAACAGAAGGAAATTCTTTTCCCTTTGATTCCATGTTCCGCTCGATTGATCATGCTTCCGAATGTTTTCAGGAATGTTCTATAGGATATTCCCCATCCACAAAACCCGGACGCTTCAAACAAATTCAGTTGAAGACTCAAAGCTGGTCTGTTAAACCACTCAATATTCAGGAGCTATCATCAAGCTTCTTTGAAGACAAAGCTATATTTCCTCCCGGCACCATCACCTTCGACAACGCACTGCTCATGCAAAATATACCCCACGAATGGCATAGTATATAAGTGTGAATTGTGAATAGCTTGCTCTCTATTTCTCACGTCTTACTTCTTACTACTGACTTCTTACTTAAAATGATCCCAACCTACGACATCGCCATCATCGGAAGCGGCATTGCCGGCATGGCTACTGCACTCAGATTACAGGCAAAAGGATTTTCAACGGTTATTCTCGAAGCACACGGGCAACCCGGAGGCTGTGCCGGATACTTTAAGCGAAAAGGATTTTCATTTGATGTAGGTGCCACTACATTAGTGGATTTTGGTACGGATGGTGTTGGAGGAGAACTGTTCAGAAGTACAAATATACCTTTGACGGAAGCAGATCTTCTTGACTATAAATTGTGGCTTCCCGATAGAGAGATTGTCATGCATCACGATAGGACACTATGGAATGCAGAACGTCTTGCAAAATTTGGCAATACACCTGATTACGTTGCTTTCTGGAAATTTCTTGATCATATAGCGCATGTTTTCTGGAATGCGAGTCGAAATGGCATCAAGCTTCCATTGCAAAGTATACATGACGTGCTCCGGTCCATACGTGCTGTTGGTGTGCAGAATATTTTAATGGCTCGGTACCTGCATTGGACATTGCTTGATGCACTGAAGAAATTTAACCTCCAGGATGATGTTGTCCTGCGAAGCGCATTGGGTATGCTTGTGGAAGACACCGTACACAGCACAATTGATAAAGCTCCGCTGATCAATGCAGCATTGGGTATAACGATACGCGGAGCGGGCCTTCAACGTGCGCACGGCGGCATGAAGGGTTTGTGGGAACACTTCATCGTGCACTATAAGAAAATGGGAGGCAGACTTGTTGTCGGCAATAAGGTTAACGAAGTAACGAAGCGCAATACTATATTTTACCTGCGCGGAACCAAAGGTATATTTCAAGCCAGGAAAGTAGTGAGCGCTATTCCCGCAGAGGCTACCTATTGCATTGTTCCGACTGGTATACAGAAGCGATTGGATTCATTCGTGAAGCGTGACCGTAAATCGTTAGGTGGTGCTATTGTCGTGTTCCTCGGTGTCCCGGAAGAAGAAGTTATCAGTGAGACAATGACACATCACCAACTGTTGCAGCATTATGATGAGCCGTTTGGAGACGGAAACAATATGTTTATATCAGTGTCCTCTCCAGGTGATATTCGAAGTGCGCCTTCGGGATTCCGCGCGGTGATGCTATCAACACATTGCTCGATCAAAGCATGGGAGGGGCTGACGAACGAAGAGTATGAAACGAAGAAGACAGCCATCGGTAATCGTTTACTTGGTCTCGCAAGGAAAGTATATCCTGATCTTGGCAAGCGTGTAGTGGTGTATGAAGTTGGTACTCCGCGTACGTATCATAAATATACCGGGCGACCACAGGGTGCTGTCGGTGGCGTGCGACAGACATTTGAGAATTCAAACCTCAATGCGTTACCTCATAACATAGGCGCTGAGAATTTCTGGCTGGCTGGTGATAGCACATGGCCGGGTCTCGGTACGGTAGCATGCATTTTGGGAAGCAGAATTGTTGCGGACCAGGTTGCTGACAGTTTTTGAAGTGTTCATGCTCAGGTAATGAATTGTCTCAAACAAGACGATATCTCTTATCGGATTTGAAGGTAGCCATACCGTTGTATTGTTGTTGATAGATGTACTCTTAAATAATCGTACCAATAACATTATTGTACTAATGGGCAAAATTATACTCATTGTGGATCAGTTCAACTGACTACAGTTGTGTGGAACTATACTTTTCACGCAGATCATTTTGTTACCGCGTAAACTATGCATATTTTAACGAGATATATCTTAGGATATATAGCATAAGTTTACTTATGAGCATTACTCTACCTACGCGCAGCCGATCACGATTGGCTCTCTGTGTCTTTATTTGTGAACAACAAAAGCTGTTGGGCAGGACGTTGTTGATCCTGACGACCATGTTGCTGTATTGTTCATGGCAAGCCAGTGCACAGTCGTGCAATTGTCCATCGGAGGACGATTGTAATCCTTGTGCTGGCGGAATTTCACGTCTTACATTAAAATACACAGGCAGTAGCCATGCCGTTGTTTTTATTCGTGATGGTTCAGACGCTGTGTTTTGGGAGACCATAAGACCTGGAGAAGTATTTACTGTCCAGGGAGAATCAAACGGAAAATTTTCAGACAACGAGATAGAGGTCTTCGTCAACGGTGGTTACCACACAGCGATACGTGTAAATTGTTCGCTGGAGTTTGACCCGAGTACACAATACGGTGCATTCACGATCGTGAGTGCGCGGAGCCGGAATGGTGGTAATCTGTGTTGTACCTCGAACGTGGGTGATAGTGCAGCTCCCATTATAACGGGGTGTCCTAAGGACATCGAAGTCTCTGCGGGATCAACGTGTTCAGCGGTAGTAACATGGCCGGCACCGCAGGCAGCTGATTGCAACTTGAAAACCTTTACAAGTAACCGCTCCTCGGGAACGCGATTTTCCGTAGGAACCACGCGCGTTACCTATGTTGCTACAGATGCCAATAACAACAGTACCAGCTGCGGCTTTAATGTTGTCGTTCGTGACCGTGCAGCTCCGGTGGTATCAAAGTGTCCCGCTCAGGTTGTTGTAAAAGCCGATAACAATTGTAAAGCGAAAGTAAATTGGATACCTCCAAACTTTACAGACAACTGCAGCGCAGTGACAGTAACAAGTTCACATAATCCGGGTAGCGAGTTTTCAATCGGAACGACTGAAGTTACCTATACTGCAAAAGACGCAGACGGTAATCAGACACAATGTAAGTTCAATGTTGTTGTGAAGGATGAGACAGCCCCGGTTGCAACGAGTAAGCTTGAAGATATACAGGTAACAACGCAGTCCGGTTGTAAGTCGTCAGCTTCCTGGATACCTCCGACTTTTACAGATTGTGGTGCTGTTACGCTGACATCTACACACAAGCCGGGAGATGAATTTACAACCGGATCCACTTCGGTAGTTTACACAGCCAAAGATGCAGACGGCAACACAAGTACCTATACATTTCGTGTAATCGTTAAGGATGTTGGATTACCCGTGATCACAGATTGCCCCGCTGACCTGATCGTATCGACCGCTGATCCGATGGGACAGGTTGTAGAGTGGCAAGAACCGTCCATCACCGATAACTGTTCGCAGCCAAAGCTTGATGTTAATCATCTATCGGGAAAACAATTTCCGTTAGGCAGTACGCAGGTGATCTACAGTGCCAGAGATGATGCCGGCAACACTGCAACGTGTAGCTTTACCGTTGTGGTTCGGTTGAGCGATGCAGCATTAACTATTCCGCAGATCATAACACCAGACGGCAATGGCGATAACGATGAATGGCACATTGAAAATATAGACAAGTTCGAAGGCAATAAGGTAGTGGTTGTTGATCGATGGGGTGGTGTGATCTTTAACGCGCAAAATTATAATAATAACCACGTGGTCTGGAAAGGTACGGATGCCAATGGCAGACTGGTGCCCACCGGTACTTACTTTTTCACCATATCGATTCGTTCAGGAGGTGCATGGGTGGAAAAGAAGGGATTCATCGAATTAATCCAATAGCAGTATATGTTGAAAAGAAAGATATATACTATATACTGCTTCCGATACAGCCTGCTGGTCTGTTTGGTATATATTTTCATAGCGGCACCAGCTCAGCAGAAGGAACAGTTTACGCAATATATGTTTAATGGCCTAGTCCTGAACCCTGCACTGGCAGGAAGTGACGAAGCACTGAGTATAACTTTCCTGAACAGGCGTCAGTGGTCGGGAATAGAAGGAGCACCGGTAACACAAACTTTATCGGCTCACACGCCTTTTGCAAACGGGCGTACAGGCATAGGGTTGTATCTTGTAAATGACAAAATAGGTGTTCATAGAAACCAGAGTTTTCAGGGTAGTTATGCGTATCGCCTTCATGTTTCTGAAAAAGCATACCTCTCTATGGGGCTGCAAGCAGGATTAAATGCGCACCGATCAGATTATGCATCGCTTAGCAGTACTTCATCGCTGAACGATCCGAAAGTTGCTAACGGAACTATATCGAATACGGCTTTTAATGTAGGCGCAGGACTGTACTATAAAAGCGAACGTTTTGATGTCGGGCTTTCGGTACCAGAAATAGTTCCTGAAAATATTTCATTGAATGATACAGCCCGTGTAGCGTGGCAACGAACTCAGTATTTTCTGTTTGGAAGATATAGTATACCGCTAAACGAAATCTTCGACTTCGAGCCAAGTGTGCTGATAAAGTATATGCGTGGCGTACCCGTTTCTTACGATGTTAATGCCTGTGTACTGATAAAGAAAGCGCTTATGCTGGGCTTGTCATATCGCAAACAGGAGTCCATTGATTTTTTATTGAAGGCCCGCGTCACCCCACAACTTCAGTTAGGGTATGCGTATGATTACGGTACCGGCGAGGTTTCGCGGGCGGGCAACGGAGCACATGAACTTTTGATTAACTATATATTTAATTTTTCTACTGACAATGTGGCTTCGCCACGTTGATTTTTTTATTCCTTTATGGATATACCGGTTAAGAGCAAGTATGGTATCCTGCTTTTTCTAACGATAATGTTGTCTCATCTGTCGTTGGCACAGGAAACTGTATTCTCAATTTTTAAAACAAGTGCTGACAAGGCTGACGAATACTTCCGTGAGAAGAATTACAGAAAAGCGATTGATCTCTACAAAACAACTCTAAAAAAGAGAAGTGATGATGAAATATACCTACAGATTGCGCGGTGTTACTTCTATCTGAATCGTCTTGCAGAAGCAGTACAATGGTATGGACAGCTGACTGAAAAAGAACAGGCGCTTCCGGTTGCTGATATGTATATATATGCGGAGTCTCTATCTGCCGCGAAGCAATACGATCGGGACGTTGAGTGGTATACCATGTATCAGAAGAAGAACCCATCTGATCCTCTTATCATGCTGAAAATCTGGCAACTCCGGAATCGTGAATTCCTCTACGAAGACTCTATTCACTA
>CBIHOZ010000078.1:0-31187 GCA_966211525.1 uncultured Chitinophaga sp.
TGAACGACAACAACAGGAGCTCGCAGATATACGCAAGGAAATGCAAGCTACCAAGACCATGATGATGACGATGCTCGATAATCATCAGTCCGCAAGTCAACGTGTGTTGGGTGCTACGGTAGCGCTGAAGATGGATCGGCCGGACGATGAAATTATACTGGCACTTGCCAACGCAATGAATGAAGACTCAAACACCAACGTACGCTTAGCCGCACTGGATGCCCTGAGCAAATTCAACAAAGAACAAAACGTACGCAAGCTGCTGATCGCTTCGCTCACCACACAGAAAGACCCGATCGTACAAATAGCACTCATCCGGATACTGGTAGAGATACGCGCTCAGGGTGCCGTTAAAGAACTCCAGCGCATTACCACGGATGAAGAAATGCTAAAAGAAGTAAAAGACGAAGCACACGCAGGAATACTGAAACTTTCATGAAGATATATATAGCATGCTAAAATCACACCCACACAATTTCAAAACTCGAAGCTCACAGCTAAAAAACTCGAAGCTGAGAAAACTTAAATCACAATCAGTAAGAAAATCAAAACATCAACGAAATATGAAAAAGGTATTTGCAACGGTAGCCCTGGTGGTTTTTATAACAGGGTTTATACAGGCACAGGAATATAAACTGGCCAAGAGCACAGGCCGCCTGGAGATCAAAGAAGTAAACCATGTAGAGATTGAAGGCTATGCAGGCAACGAGATCATCTTTACATCACGCAATGGTAAAAAAGATGATGATGAACGTGCCAAAGGATTACGTGCTATCAGCAGCATGGGACTCGAAGATAACACGGGTATAGGTTTATCGGTAGTAGAAAAAGGCGGTGTTATTGAAGTACAGCAGTTAAAGAAGATGGATGGTCCGGATGTGATCATCAAAGTTCCAAAAGGTGTTGTCGTATCGTTCACACATACATCACCGTATGGCGATCGCGTAACGTTCAAGAACTTTGAAGGCGAGATTGAAGTCTCAACTATACACAACGGTGTTGTGCTCAACAACACAACCGGTCCGATGACCATCAAAACTGTACATGGAGATATTGATGCTTCACTGAATCCAAATATAAAGAATCCTGTCTCAATCGTATCAGTACATGGTCACGTGGATGTTGCCTTCCCGACTACACTGAAAGCAAACCTGAAGTTAGGCACCGTATACGGAGAAATCTTTGTTGATCCTGATTTCAAGATCGAGATCGAGAAGACCAACAACATGGTGAAATATAGCGACAATGTAAGCGGCAAGCTTAACGGTGGTGGATTGGACATATACCTGTCGTCTACCCACAACAATGTATACCTCCGGAAGAAATAAAAACCTGACTGTTCCGATCTATATAGCTATAGATCGGAACAGCTTCACCCCAAACTTCTTGCTATGAAAATCAATATACTATTCATCATAGTCGGGCTTATTATTCCCGTGAAGGAATACGCGCAAACTGCCATCAACAAATCGATCGCTGTAAAGCCCGGACAAAATATAGTTATGCACTTCGATTACCCTGAACTGGTTCGGGTTAGTACCTGGGATAAAAATGAAGTCTCTATCCAGGGCACGGTAAGTATAAATAACGGAGAGAATGATAACGCATTTACCCTGGACCTTTCAACGTCCGGTAATACAGTTAACATTCGTAACCAGATTGCCGATATGAAAAATCTGCCACGGTTCTACACGATTAAAGATGGCACACAAACCATCACCTTTAAAAACAAGGAAGAACTGGATAAATACAAGCAGCAAACCGGCAAGAGTAAATTTGATATGACGTCCAATGGCGTTGATATCGAAATTGTGCTAGAGATCAAAGTACCGCGCAACATCGATACACGCGTAGAGTCTGTCTATGGAACCATAGAGATCAAGGAGTTTACCGGGCCACTTTCCGTTACCTCAACCTACGGTGCCGTAGATGCAGCCCTGGTAGAAAAAGCAACGGGTGAGCTAGTCGCAGAAACAAACTATGGAGAGATCTTTACCAACCTGGATACCAAGTTTGGTAACATGAACGGTAAAGATGAACACTTCCACACCTATGTTTCGGCAAAACCGGGTAACGGTCCGCGCTATAGCTTCGAATCAAAATACGGTAATGTATATATACGCAAAGCCAATCCTTAACAGAAAGATACCCTTGCTATAGACCAGGTGAAACAGGATCGATGATTGTTGGTTTAAAAACTTGCTGCAAAAGCAGACGCATTGATTGATTTGGTTTCGCAAAACACCCCTTGAACACCTGGTACGACAAGGATAAAGAGCTCGCAGATTCTGCGGGCTCTTTTCTTTTTTTCGAAGTGGTATCTTTATTGCTCTTGCAACGGCACCTGAACCACACACCACATGGAACTTGATTACCACTGGATCAACCTGCTCGTTCTGTTCGGAGCGTTACAGGGTTTACTCTTCAGCCTGATATTGTTGTTCAATAAAAAACATCCAGGCGCGAAGTTTCTCAGCATCTTTATGCTGGTATTGGCTTACAATGGTTTTGAGACTTTTAACTGGAGTGCCGGACTTGACCGCTATATATTCTTCTTCGATCTCTTTCCATTTGTATTGATCTACGCTATAGGGCCAAGTTTATATCTGTATGTTACAACATTGCTTTACCCGGAGAAGGTACTTGTTACCCGCAACGTGTTGCCTCACTATATTCCTGTGCTGTTCCAGTTCCTGTTTCGCTTCGTTACCATTGCCTATATTATTCTTTGGGAAACTGATCTTTACCGCGGGAGCATTTCACCCAATGCGTTAGACAATATGTACTGGCTATATGCAGAGCCGTTGAGTGTTGTGACGTTCCTGGTTTACCTGGGTGCTACTCTGCAGGTGTTCAGAAAAAAACAGAAGTCAGATACCATTCGGTTGATTTCCAAAGAAGCACAGCTGATTGTTCGCCGATGGATTAAAGCACTACTCGCCTGCATGATCGTTTTAGGTATAGCCTGGCCGTTGACGATACTCGCACCTCATATTATTAAATTTAATGCTGCGGAATATTATTATCCCATCGAGATCGGCTTGGTCTTTTTTATATATTGGATCGCCCTGGCTGGCTATCATCGTACGCGGCAGATATACCGACAGATACCGTCTGCGAATATACCCGATCCCTCGCACACAGAAGAGTCGCTCATTAAATTGAGACATGCCATGGAAGTAGATAAACTATACCTCGACCCCGAACTCACCGTGAGCAAAGTGGCTGCGCATACCGGTATATCTTCCAAAACGATCTCGTCTGTGCTAAACCAGCATGTTGAAAAGAGTTTCAACGATTTCGTGAACGGGTACCGCGTGCAGGAGGTACAGGAAAAACTGATGGCACAAAGCAACGGAAATCTCACTATCTATGGCATGGCACTCGAAGCGGGATTCAATTCGCAAGCAACCTTTCAACGGGCCTTTAAAAATATAGCGGGTATGTCTCCACGGGAATATATGAACCAGCAATTGCGAAAGACAGCTTGAGACACTAAGAAAAACACGTTCGAATATCTCTCAAATCCGGATTTGAGAAGATTTAGGGTATAGAAACGGATTGTTTTGTTTAAAAATAAAACAATCATGAAACGTTCAACGCTTCTCGCATTACTGCTCGCAATCAGTTTTAACATTCTTGCGCAGGCATCTTTCGTTATTGTATCCGGCAAAATTGTAGATACCAAAACGGATCAGCCTATACCGTTCGCCAGTGTTTACCTCAAAGCTCAAAGTACAGGCACGGTGTCCAATGCTGCCGGTGAATTTGTGCTGAAGATTCCCGAGACTTCCGCTAGCGACATCCTTGTCGTGTCCAGTGTCGGCTATAAAACAAGTCACACCGCTATTCCATCACAAAACCGTACAACGCTACGGCTATACCTTGAACCGGTAGCGATACAACTGAATGAAGTAACGGTGAACGTTGAGACCGGTCTTTCACTGATCAAAAAAGTACTCGCAAAAATTCCGGAGAATTACGATACGTCCGCAGCGCAGCTCACTGCGTTTTACCGCGAACATTTATGGCTGGGAGACTATGAACTCGCTTTTAATGAATCGGTGCTCGACATTTACAAAGTGATGCGTGAGAACAAGACGTTTGCAGACCGCGTCCGCATCATCAAAGGCAGAAAGAAAACTATTGATCACTCCAGTGATCCACAATTCTATAACTGGATCAGCAATGTTGCCAATGGCGCACGCGGTACACTGGGTGATGACTTCGTACAATATAACGGGGCTAAATTTAGTCCGCTTAACGCAGAGAACTTTCGGTATTACCAATATGACTATACCGGTACTATTCGTGAAGACGATCGCGACCTGCTTGTCATTGAGATAGTTCCTAAAGAGCGTGCACGCAAAGCGATGATCCAGGCCAAGTTGTTTATCGATGAGGCATCGATGGCCATTGTACGAATGGATTTTCAATGCAGTCCGCAGGGAATACGTTATCTGAACCGCCATGGTAAAGGCGGACTCGCATATAGCATTATGTCGAAGGTAATTCGTGCGCGACTTGATTTTTCAAAATTCAGCTATACATTTCATTATAAACCTTATCGGGGAAAATGGTATCTGAGCTATGCACACCGGCATTGGGAATCGCTGCTCAACAGTAACAAACGAGACATGAAAGACCGCTTATGGCTGGCGGATATGCACCTTGTAATAACCGATGTAAAGACGGATAGCGTAAAACCATTTGAGAACGGAAATATAGGTTCCAATTGGACATCGATGAACCAGTTAACGGGAAACGAAGCCGATGACGCCTTCTGGGAAAACTATAATATACTAAAGCCTATACCCGACTCGCTGAAAAAAACAAGCGCTGTCGATCCACAAAAAGAAAGTAATCCAGCACAAGGTAAACCAGCGGTACGGGTATCGAACAGGCAAAATGGTTTTACAAGAGCTGATACGCTGCGCGGAAAATTATCTCCGTTGCGTTCGTGTTATGACGTCACCTTCTATCACCTCGATGTAGCCGTGGATATGGACAAGCATTCTATTAAAGGAAACAACAGGATGCGCTTTAAAGCGACAGCACCGTTCAATAAAATGCAGGTTGACCTGTACGCTAATATGCAGATCGACAAAATCCTGTATCACAACCAACCCGTGGCCTATACGCGCGAATACAATGCTGTTTTTGTTACGCTGCCGCATGAATTGCAAATGGGAGCCGAAGCAGAAATTATTATATACTATCAAGGCATACCGCAGGTCCCGGATTGGTCTATACCCATGTATGGCGGTGTGCTGTGGGATCAAGATTCGTTGGGCAATCCGTGGGCACAAGTGGTGTGTCAGGGTTCAGGAGCAAGTTAGTGGTGGCCGAATAAAGATCACCTTTCCGATGAGCCTGACAGCATGAAGATCTGGATCACTGTACCGGAACAGTTTACAGAAATATCCAACGGCAGGCTTCTACGCAAAACCCCTATGCCGGGAAACAATATGCGCTATGAATGGTACGTGAGCTACCCGATCAACAACTATAACGTAACGTTCTCCATCGGACTATACGAACATCTGCAAGATGTATATATAGATAGTGATACGCTGACGCTGGATTACTATGTAATGAAGTACAACACAGCAAGGGCACAGACGCTGTTCAAACAGGTGAAGCCGATGTTGCAGTGCTTTGAGAAATACTTTGGCAAGTATCCTTTTCCACGCGATGGTTTTACCTTATTGGAAAGTATATATCCCATGGAACATCAGAGTGGTGTGTGCATCGGGAAAATTACAGCAGCCAACTCGGGCGATACTAATCCGTTACTGTGGCATGAAGCTGCGCACGAGTGGTGGGGTAACGCCATCAGTTGCAAAGACATTGCCGACATGTGGATGCACGAAGCCTTCGCTACCTATGCTGAAGCGATGGTAATAGGCTGTCGGTTTGGCGAAGACGAAGCATTGGATGAAATGCTGAATCAATATCAACAAGCAAGTAACCGCGAACCGGTAACCGGTATATATGATGTAAACCACATTCACTACGACATTGGCGATATGTATAGCAAAGGTTCTTCCATGCTGCACACATTCCGCCATGTGTTGGACAATGATACGCTGTGGATAAATCTACTGCGGGCTATACAAGCACATTTTCGTTACCGGACACTTTCGGCTGACGATCTGATTCGCTTCATCAACCAATATACCTGTACAGACTATACCTATCTGTTCCGGCAGTATTTACACTATACGAAGATTCCAACGCTGGAAATAAAACTGAAACAGAAGGGGAACGATCTGTTGGTAACGTATCGCTGGCAAGCGGATGTAAAGGATTTCAGAATGCCGGTAAAAGCAACCATTACTCCCGAGCAGTATACATTTATATATCCTGTCACAACCTGGAAATCCACGACCATTAAAAATATGTCGGCCACGCATTTTGAAGTAGATAACGAGCATTTCTACATCGAAACACACATTATGGCGGATGACGAATAACGGGCTTCTAAAAAAAATGAAATATTTTTTTTCAAAAAAGATTTGCACGTTTGTGATTAATACTGATATTTGTCTATCGATTTAGTAGACAAATCAATTCTCACCAGATTGGTTTTATACAGAAGGGAGTAGAGACTAGGCTCAACGATCCCCTAGCAACCTATCAATCGTCAGGTTGAAAAGGTGCTAATTCCTACCAATAAAAAAAATTGGAACTATAAAATTTTTAAACCAAATGAAACACAGAAAAAATTTCTCCGTTCGTAGTAGTATGTACGCACAGGCTATCAACATGAATTATTGTATGCACAACTGTTGTTGTTGATTTCGCCTTTTTCAAAATCCCCTATATAATTTATTGACTTGCACACAAAGCGTTCCTCGCACGGGGAATGCACTGGGAATATTTTGTACTATAAGAACGTATGAAATGAACTGGATCCATATACTATACCGATGTTGATGAACACTGAATTCATCACACACTTTAAATATGTACTATACATCCACCTTTAACATTGAACAATCATGGCTTCTTATAAAAAATTCACATTCGAAGGTACATTAACAGCAGAACAAATAGAGTTCTTCCAAAAGAATGGTTTCATCCACTTTGAAAACTATGCATCGCAGGAAACTGTTGATACTATTATAAACTCCACAGAACACGTGCAGCGCCAGTGGATAAAATCAAATGTTCAAAAAGTAAATGGCGTGCCGATCAAATATGGCACAGATGAAAACGGTGACACTATTGTACAACGTTTCGCATTTACAAATCAGCACAGCGATGCAGTACGCGCATTTGCGAACAACCCCGCACTGCAGGCCCTAAAAGTTTTAATGCCGGAAGGTGCTCGTCTCGGCCTCGAAGAAAAAGATGGCGTGGTATTCAATCACTATGTTAATACCGAAGGCAGCAACTTCTACCACATGGGCTGGCACACTGATAGCGCGCGTGATATATTCTACGGAAAGAAAGTAGCACCGATGCTGAACATTGGTTTTTACCTCGATGACTCGACTGCTGATAAAGGAGGACTCCGCGTTTTACCCGGTACACATAAGCAGGGTCTCTGGGATTTACTCTTCCGCAAGAAATACTATCTGAATAACTATGGTGATAAAGACGAAGTATTGGTGGAAGCGAAAGCGGGCGACCTGGTTATCCATGACGGCAGAATATGGCATCGCGTGGCACCATCACCGCTGACGGGTGCGGCCTCCCGAAGAAGAGTAATGTATATACCGATGATCGTTGGCAAGTATAAACCAAAAACGGAGCAAAGCACAACACCGCTATACCTGCATTTGTTACCATTGGTGGGAAGCAAGAAACATAAAAACCTTATTCCGGCATTCCGCAAGGCTGCCTGATAAACGCTATATAAAAAAACTGTTAAGCAAAAATATAACTACAACCATGTTCACATTTTTTGAAAGACCGGTCGGCATTATCTACGGCCACGCTGAACAATATAACCCGCTGTTTGAAAAACTACTGACCCGGGGAATCGCGTATGAAATTATCAATCCGGCAGATCATTTGTATGATCCTGCTCAATATGAAGTGCCGTATAGTCTCGTGTTCAACGACATGAGCTCACCGCCTTACCTGGCTCACAACGCACTGGGTATTGCTCAAACCGTAGAATATGTAAAACATGTAGAGAAAGTAAGCGGTGTGCACAACAGCAGTCAGATCGTAAACGGATCGCGCGTTACGGAAATCATCAGTACGCGTTCGCGACAGCTGGCATTGTTTGCTTCGCTGGGTATACCTTTCCCGAAAACGCGTATTGTCAGCAGCATCGATCAGTTGCTGGCAGCGAGTAACGAATTGCGCTTCCCAATCATTATAAAGAGTAACGGCATCAGCGATCCGGCTGTTACCAGGCGATTTGAAAGTACAAGCGAACTGGTAAATGCGCTTGTAAAAGATGAATTGCATTTACAAAATGATAAGTCGTGGCTGGTGCAAGAGTATATTCAGCCCAAAGGTAATTACATCAACCGGGTTGAAATTCTGAATGGCCGCGTATTATATGCTGTTAAAATATACCATGCCGGTGATGAACCGGAGCGTTGGCCGATTGAAGTAAAGGCCAGTGTCTTTACACCTTCGCCGGAGATTCTGAACACGCTGGAGAAGATAGCACATGCAGCACTGATCGATACCGGCAGCATTGAATATGTTACAGACCGAAAAACGAACCAGGTATATTTCTATGCCATTCGTCCGCATACCAGTTCGCGGAGCATACATATTGAAGGCATTGATTTTAACCCGGTAGATCAGCTCAGTCAGTATATCGAGCAGCGGTTGCAAAAGATAAAAGAGATCGCGCTTACTATTTAAAAAAAAATTATAGCAGGAATACTTGCATATAAAATATCGTTACTTACATTTGTCTATAGATTTGGTAGACAATAAAAAATATACCGGACCTCTATGAGGCACGGTATATAAAAAACCTGGTCAGGCAGAGTTGAGATTCTCTCCTGACCGTTAACAAACGGCTTCCGGATGCACCGGTCTTAAAAAGAATTTTGGTGGAATTTCTCAAAAAGACACTGGGTGCATTCCGTAGCCACCAACCACTCTCCTGCTACATTTTCCGTTCATGAAGCTTCACCGTTTTTGCTTTCATATGTTCTTTCGGGTTGAGTACATTTATACATTCTTAGTTTATCACGCGCCCAACATATGAGTACTACAACACAGACCTTAACCGAAAAAAAAGGATTTGTATTACATGAAGACTGGACAGCCGTAGTGCTGGGAAGTATCACCATTCTTTTTTCAATTCTCTGGTTTACTATACCAACACCATCCTTCTCATGGAAAGAAGGACACGACATCACCGAAAAGATATTCGCGAGCGACAATCTCTTCAGGATCGGTACACAATTCATTTATAGTTTCGTGATCGCTGTACTTGGTACGCTCCTAATCGGAAAGCCGGTAAAAAATATGCTTTTTGTTTTTCCGGTGCTATATATACTTACGGTAATAGCCGTAGCACTGGCTGGTAACAGTGCTATAAAATCATTGAACCTCGAAGCCGTTATCTTCAGCCTCTCCATTGGTTTACTCATCAGCAATACCGTTCCGCTTCCGCAGTGGTTTCGTGCAGCACTCTCTACTGAATTGTTTGTAAAAACAGGACTTGTACTCCTGGGTACGGGAGTTATTTTCTCCGATATACTCAAGGCTGGTGGACTTGGTCTCCTTCAGGCACTCGCCGTTGTGGTGAGTGTGTGGTACTTTGCATACTGGATCTGTAAAAAGTTAAAGCTTGATGAAGAGTTAACCATGATGATCTCCAGTGCTGTTTCTATCTGCGGTGTATCCGCAGCCATTGCTACGGCCGGTGCTATACAAGGCGATTCCAAGAAACTTTCTTACGTTATATCCTTAGTACTCATCGTTGCTATTCCGATGATGATCTTCATGCCCTATATCGCGAACTACTTTCAGTTTCCACAGGAGGTTACAGGCGCCTGGCTCGGAGGCAGTATCGATACAACGGGTGCGGTGGTGGCTTCCGGAACGCTGGTAGGCGAAACAGCACTCAAGATCAGTACGATCGTTAAATTTTCACAAAATGTTTTGTTAGGCGTTGCAGCCTTTGTGATCAGTATATATTGGACCTATACCGGCAAAGACCAGGCAGATGGCAAAGTAACCAAGCCTTCGCTCGGTGTGATCTGGGAGCGCTTTCCTAAATTTGTGATTGGCTTCGTTGCAGCTTCCCTTCTTTTCTCATTCGTATTAAGCGCTGAAGCCGTAAGCAGTGTTAAAGAAAGTTTAAAGAGCATACAAACACTCTGGTTTGTGCTGGCCTTTACGAGCATCGGGCTTGAAACAAAGTTTTCAGATCTGTTCAATGCCAATAGCCGAAAGCCCTTATATGCTTTCCTTATCGCTCAGGGTTTCAACATTATTATTACGCTGATCGTAGCGTTTTTGCTGTTCAGCTAGACTCTATGATATACTATAGTCAGGTCGCGCTAACCTCCTGTTTAAAGCCTCTGGAGCACTTCAGAGGCTTTACTATTGTGTGTTAGGCAAAAAATTCCACAATATTTTCATAAAATTCTTTTAAGTCTATTGATTTAATAGGGATTACTCCTAGATTTGCCAAAAATCTACCAAAGCTATAGACTTAAATTGCTATATGAACAACGTTTACCACCGACTACTCCTTTTATTAATACTTGTCTCTGCCACAACGATAGCGCAGGCGCAAAACCTGATCAGCGGTACCATTAGCGATGGTGAAACACAAGAGACGCTGGCAGGAGTAAATATAGCTGTTAAGGGTACTATACTTGGTACAGTAACGGGTGCAAATGGCGATTTCAGTATATCTGTAAAACAATTACCCGTTACATTGGTAGCTTCTTTTATCGGGTATAAAACAGAAGAGATTGAAGTAACAGCACCGAACACAGTATTAAAGTTTCAACTGAATCCAAGTGCATTGCTCGGGGAAGAAGTTGTTATTACAGCATCGCGTGTAGAGGAGTCACAACTTAAATCTCCGGTAGCCATTGAAAAGCTTGACCTGCGCGCGATTAAGGAAACACCTGCTCCAAGCTTTTATGATGCGTTGGAAAATGTAAAAGGTGTACAGATGACTACCTCGAGCATTACCTTCAAAGTACCCAACACACGTGGCTTTAATATACCCAACAACTTTCGCTTCGTGCAGGTAGTAGACGGTGTGGATATGCAAGCTGCTACATTGGGTGTTCCACTCGGAAATGCTATAGGTCCCACGGAACTTGATATAGAAAGTGTTGAGATTACTCCGGGTGCAGCCTCTGCACTCTATGGTATGAACGCCATCAACGGTATGGCCAACCTGATTACCAAGAGTCCATTTTTATACCAGGGATTAAGTATATATCAAAAGGCTGGTGTGAACCATGTTGATGGTATAGATTATGATCCGAGTGTATTAACCGAAACAGCGTTGCGTTATGCGAAAGCATATAATAACAAAATAGCATTCAAGATAAATGCGAGTTATCTGCGTGCAACAGACTGGCGCGGTAATACCAAGACGGATCAGAATCCAAACGCTACACCGGGTACCGGCAATCCTTCGTATCCTGAATTAAATGTTGCCGATCATCCTGCATACGATGCGTGGAATAAATATGGTGATGACAGTGGCAGTAACGCTGTAACCGTAAGTGGCATTACCTACAACGGTGCGGCTAATCAATCTTTTGTGGTACGCAGAACCGGCTATTGGGAAAAAGATCTCGTGCCCGGTAAAGTAGACAATATTAAACTCGATGCCGCTATCCATTACAAGATCGGTAGCAACGCAGAATTGTCCTATAGCTATCGCTTCGGTTTACTCGATGGTTTATTTCAGCGCGGTAACAAAATACAACTCAACAACACACGCGTACAAAATCACAAGCTTGAACTGAAAGGTGCAAACTACTCTGTTCGCACCTATGTATCCCTTGAAAACACAGGAGACTCATACAACCTCAAGCCACTTTCAGATAACCTCGATCTCGCGCACCTTTCCAACAATGCGTGGCGCGATAAATTCAAGGCATCACTGCAAAGTACATTGAATGCCAACCCGGATATAGACCTGGCAGAAGCTATGCGTATAGCACGCGTCAATGCTGACGCAGGTCGCTATGAGCCGGGCACCTATCGTTTTGATTCGATGAAGAATGTTATCGTAGGTATAAACAACTGGGATCACATCAGTGCGGTGCCTACCGGTACATCTTCCGGTGGCGCCAAGCTTCACCAGATGAGTCGCATGTATCACACCGATGCGCAGTGGGATCTTTCCAAGAAAGTAAAGATTGTTGATCTGCTGGTAGGTGCTGATCTTCGTATCTATGAAATTATACCGGATGGAAATAACTTCGTTGATTTCTCTCGTCCGGTTGCAGAACGCAACACGCCACTGGAAGACGGCAGCTTCGGTAACAATGTATACTATACCAAATACGGTTTCTTCACGCAGGTTACTAAAACATTGTTCAATGAAAAACTGAAACTGTTCGGATCACTTCGCCTGGATCATAACCTCGAGTTCAATCCGAAAGTAAATCCACGTATAGCAGCGGTATATACGGTAGCCGAGAAACATAACTTCCGTGCATCATTCCAGAATGGTTTCCGATTCCCTTCCCTGTTCGAAGCGCTTTCGTTCGTGAACAACGGAAACATCAGACGTGTTGGCGGACTGTCCTATATCAACGATGGTCTTAATTACCTCGACAATTCTTATACCCTTGCATCCATCAATACATTTAATGCTGCTGTAAATGCTGATGTTAAAAATGGTATGGCTGCGAATGATGCTGCGCTGAAGAACCGCGCATTGCTGGAAGCAACCAACCTTTCGCCTACACGCCCGGAACGCATCAACTCATTCGAAGTAGGCTATAAGAGCGTATTGTTCGATAACACCGTGGTGATCGACATCGATGCCTATACCAACCAATACGAGGGCTTTTTAGGACAGGTAGAAGTGGCTGTGCCATACCTTGCCGATGCTTCGGGTAAATATCCGGATGCTTCCAAGCAAGTACAGGTAGGTACAGACGATGCTGTAATCTCCATGCTGGCTGCCAACCGCACACCGCGCCAGGTTCGCTACCGCGTATATACCAATGCCAAGCAGAAGTATAACAACTACGGTTCATCACTTGGTGTCACCTATAACTTTTACAAGAAGTTTACCATCGGTGGAAACGTGAACTATAACAACATATCGAAGAATAAAGAGAAAGATGTTTTTGTTACCGGCTTTAACACACCGAAGTGGGCAACGAATATCTCTTTCGGAAACCGCGAAGTAATCACCAACCTCGGCTTTAATATTGTGTGGAGATGGCAGGATTCATTCCTGTGGGAAAGTCCGCTGGCAAATGGCAGCATCCCTGCCTATAGCACCATTGACGCACAGGTTACATACCGCGTACCCTCTATCAAGACAAGCGTTAAAGTTGGAGGTACCAACATTCTCAATAACCGCTATATCCAGTATGCTGCAGGTCCTACCATTGGTGGATTGTACTATGTATCGCTTACGCTGGACGGTCTGTTAACAAATTAACCTAAACTGGAGGAAGCTTCCGGATTCAAAAAAAACAATTTGTTTCCGGCAAGTACCTCACGGGGCAAAAACGTTTGGGTTATGTATTTCTGGTTGTGAGAGCTTGCTGTCGTTATCTGGCAGCAAGCTTTTTTTATGGCCAGACAATCGTTGGCTGGCACAGTTCTTTAAATATTTTACGCGAATACGTGACGATTGAATAGTATAAACGAGATCATCACTCCTGCCCCGCGTACTACGTTGTTATCTTTATTGTGATGAGACTGAGGACGCGATGTTTATACGAGCGGTCTTTCGAGTGATTTTTTTGGAATGCTATTTATTTTATCTTCACGCACTTTTATTTAAGATCTGAAAATTTAAATGGCACTCCTGGAAAAACAACTCTACGTTAAGAAGTCAACGATCCCTAACGCAGGGAAAGGTTTATTCACCAAGAAATTTATACCCAAAGGAACTCGCATACTGGAATACAAAGGTGTGATCTCTACGTGGAAAGATGTGAAAGATGAAGACGGCCGTAACGGCTATATCTTCTATGTGAAGCGCTCGCACGTGATCAACGCATTGCCAACCCCCAAGGCACTGGCGCGTTACGCGAATGATGCCAATGGATTAACACGTGTACCCGGACTAAAAAACAACTGCGATTACGAAACAGAAGATGTACGCGCGTTTATCGTTGCCATTAAAGATATACCGGCAGGATCAGAAATCCTGGTCGACTACGGTAAAGACTACTGGAAAGTAATTCGTGAAAACATAAAGCTGTGGGCTAAAGAAGCGAAGGCAAAGAAGAACGGAAAGACTTCGAAGAAGAACGGAAAAACTTCCAAGCACGCCACCCAGGTAAATGGCCGCAAAGTGAAAAAGAAAACCACCAAACGCGTAGCCGCCTAATATCATAAAAAAGTCAGGGTTAACCTGACTTTTTTATTTATATATAGGTGTTGATGTGTAGAAGAGCAGAAATGCCTTAAGAGTATATCAACACATCAACACTTCAACACCCCCAACACATTTTAAGGAGCAAGCTCCTGCAGACGTTGCTGCGCGCTCAAAGCATATTCATCAAAGCCCTGTCGTGCAGCTTCCGCTGCATACGCCCGAAGCAATCTATAGGAGTTTGAATTAACCTGGATCGCCTCCGAAAGAATCGTATACGGCTTCATACTTTCGCCATCGCGAGCGCGGTAAAAATCCGCGGCAGCGAGTATACCTTCTTCGAAGTATGGATTATACCGGCTGAGAATCTCAAAGTTTTTATGAGCATTGAGCGTATCACCGTTCGCTTCGTTAAGCAGTGCCGTATATAGTGTCTTCTCCAGTAATCGCGAAGCCGGAAATTCTATGCCTTTGTTGATCTGTGTGGCGAGTGGACGTAATTCTTTTCTCGATGCCAGCATGCGCAGTTCGAAATGACGCACATCATCGTATAGCTCTTTATCACTTAACTCCAGGCCGGCAATGCGGTTGAAAAAGCGTATAGCCGGACCGTATTGCTCTGCCCTATAATATTTACGACTGATGTCCAATAGCGCCTGTGCTTTATAGTTCGCGTTGGTGAAGCTGTTCACGATGCGATCGAACAACACCGAATCACGAAGCCCGATGCGATAGCGGCAGAATTGATACTTCTCGCCATCACTTAAGGCCAGTGCATCCTGCGACTGCAGTACAAGTATATTTTTCAGTGTAGCCGCGATGCGCTGCTGCGATTCTTCTTTTCCTGCTGCTACAGTGTCCCAAGCGGCCAGTGCCGGACCCAGCAGGCCAGCTTCGGTAAGGGCTATAGCGTGATAGAACTTTGCGTTCTTGTAATCATACGTATCAGCATAGCCAAAGTACTCTGCCGCTATAGCAGGATTACCCTGCTCGAGTGCCCACAGTCCCATTACATAATTATACTTCCCCTGGTTGGCTTGTCCTACATATACCTGTTCGGCCAGAATAGCTAACGCCTGCGCTACATTTCCCTGGTGGTAGAATGCATAAGCCAGTGCAGCTTTCAGTGCAATGCTGAAGTCGCTGTTGAGTGAATCGGACGCTATAGCATACGCTGTCCGCGTGAAGGTTGTATCCAGCGCCGTAGCGTTTTTCAGGATATAGTTGTTCAGCAAAGTTGCTGATTTCAGGTCTAACCTTTTCTCAGCCAGCGGATCGATATTTACTTTTATAGGCTGGTTGTACAAACCGGCTAAAGCAAGTGCATTGGCCGTGGTGGCTGTTGATGTTGTGTTGAATACATTCAGAATGGAATCGGCTTGTAGCGGAAGTAGTTCCGTTGCTGCCATCGCGAAGAAATTAGTCTCCGCTATATCTCTGGATACATCGTGCTCGCGTGCCTTGCTGAAATATACCAGTGCCGAATCGAGGTTATGAATTTTGGCATACGCCAGTCCCAGGTTGTTGGCAATGATACCTGACCCCGGAAGAATGTCATAAGCTTTACGATACTCGCGAATGGCATCGAATACTTTTCTGTCCCAGATAAAAACATTGCCGGTATTGGTGAGCGAATATTCGGAAGGATGTATATAGTTAGCCGATGAATAATCTTTCAGTGCGCCTTCAAAATTATAGCGCATTCCTTTCATGGTAGCCAATGCGTAATTAGAGCGGTGATTGCTGAAGCCGTGCGTTCTACCCTGGTCGTAAAACGATTCGGCATATACATCATTTTCCTGCAGGGTATACAGATCGCCTGCCGAGTTATAGAAGGCAGCCATACCGTTGTAAACATAGCTCCTCCAGTCAGACACGAACACAAACGCCAGCATGGCAATGATACCGGCAAAGCGATATGTGAAGTAAGGCATGCGGTTAGGTTTGTATAGCACGCGGTATACCGGCATATTCTGCGATAGCATAACAACATAATTCGAGAACACGTAGGTAAGGAAAATGATACCAAAACCTGCGTGACTGAAAATTATTACCTCGCGAATGATCTTAAGCCCCGGATCGTTGGCGTTGCCCAGGAGTTGTCCTGTGGTAGCGAAACATACAGCGCCCATGGCGAGGTAGAAGTACGCTCCAAACGGATAGAACGGGAAGATGTTGCCATAAACAGGTTCGCGATCGCGATAGCCCCATATACCAAGTATTGCAGATACCGTAAGCAACAGGTATATATTGATGTAAACAAAGTTCCACTCCACAACGCCCAACTCATGCAGCGCTGTAATAATGACGTTAGCCATATAAATAACACTGATAATCGAGAGGTGCTGCAAACTTTTGGAAGACCCCTGACTCACGACATTAATAAACGTTGCGAGTATTTCATGCGCAACCATAATAATGAACAACAGTGTTAAGATAAGTCCCGGAGTATATCCTGTAAGTGTAAGATGATAAAGCGGGAATTCAACGTGTGAAAGGAACGCTACGGCCAGCGCCAGCAACACGGTTATGAAAGCAAACAGAAGCAAGCGCGTTACGAAGGCAACCGATGTTCTGAGGCGGTTAAAGTAAAACGCTGGTATACCATATAGCAACAGTATAACAATGGAAGGTATACGATTGAACTGCCCGGCAATACCCAAAACTTCGAGACGCAGACTTACAATAAAAAGTATAAACAAGGCCATGGCTACAAAATACCAGAAGCCTTCGATGGCAGTAATTACTGCGAGTAATACAACGAAACTTACGGCCAGTACGGCCAGAAATATATAGGATGCCGTAGTGTTGGGCTCTACCTTGCTGCCGTTGAAGTATTCTACCAGTGCATAATTTTCGGCGGGTACATTTAGCACAAACGGACCGACACGAAAGGTATGTACCGTTGTCTCAACTGTTTTTTGTTCCTGTATAGTGTCCCAATGGATAACACCATCCGTTCCCTGGTAGTACGAGAACCAAAGAAAGAAAAGCGCGAAGAAAAAAACAGCAGCCGTTATGTATCCGGTCCAACGGTAATCTTTCAGCCAGTTCTTCCAGAAAAAAAGTGATTGCATTTTATAACAGAATCAGTTTGTTAAGCTTACAAGTTTAAAAAAATAAACCCGGAAGGTTTTACAATCTTCCGGGTTTACTCCTGGAGAGGAAATGATTATTCAAGCACTTTCGGTACTCTGAAATAATCAGCATCTTTTTTCGGTGCATTGAACAACGCACGCTCGTGACTCAGATGTTCTTTCACTTCATCTTCGCGCAATGCATTTATTTCATGACTCATGGTAGTGAGTGGTTCTACACCATCTGTATTTACTTCTTTGAGTTTCTCAACCCAATCCACAATAGCCGTCATGTCTTTCATCATCTTCTCGGCATCCTTCTCATCAAATTCAAGACGGGCAAGGTGAGCGATTTTATCCAGCAGGGCGCGATCTATATTCATTGTTTATGACGTTCGTTGCTACAGGCAGATTTGCCAAATGTTGTTTTAATTCCGCATCAATAATGTTGAACACGCGTTCTTTCAAGGCGTCCACATCGTTTAACGTGAGACCGGTAGTTTCAACAGGCTCATGAAAAATAACTCGCAGCGGATGCCAGTGCAATACAAATTGATCGGCTGGCAAAATTATCCAATTATATGGAATGGTTACAGGCACGATAGCAATTTGTTTCTCGATGGCTATGCGGAAAGCCCCGTCTTTAAAGCGCCCTAACACGGGGTCGCGTTCTGTTACTATACCTCCTTCCGGAAAGATCACCAGGCTTTTCCCTTCGTCAATGGCTTCCAGCGATCGCTTCAGTGACGTGTAACGACTTTTCAGTTTGCTACGATCTACGGTAATGTGGAGTTTACCATACATATAGCCGAACAGCGGGACTTTCTCAATCTCGTTTTTGCCGACAAAAATGGTGTTGAAATGATTCAACCCGGCCGTGGGAATATCGATGTAAGAAAAATGGTTAGGACAAAAGATATATTGTTTTTTGCGATCGAGTTTGCTGCGATACTCAACCCTGAACGGGATGAATACAAAAAAAAGCAGCAGCCTTGCCCACCAGCGGTTAATGATACCGGTAAGTTTGAACTGGCTTGGAAAAAGAATCGGTATCAGCAGAAACGGCAACAGGATTAAAAACAAAACGGCAAACACGATCGAGCCATAACAGGTATGTATTACGCGCAGTATCTTCATGGTCGTGCAACAACCGTATTTTGAAAGTTGTTATTCGAAATACGGGAGATAAAAATAGTCAATTATTCGATTCTAAAACAGAAGTAGGAAACAAGAAGCCCCGAGTAAGAAGTAAGGAATAAGAACGTTAGCGTGATGAAATGATTCCTCACCTTTGGTAAAGTATATATGCTGTATGTGGATTGTGTACTTTATCGGTTGATCGCGTCTTTGTCGGGGATGGTGATCAGGTTGGTTTGGCGACCATCGATATAGCGGAAACCACTTTCATCGAAGTAGCCGTCTTCTTCGAGTTTTATCTGTATATCTTTTTTCCATTCGGCAATGTTTACGGTAACATTAAGTTCGATGGAGTAGGCTGTGTTGTAATATAGCGGATAATCGCCTTGTACGGGTACACCCTGTTGCATGTCCCACATACCGACTGTCATGCCGGCTGCGTGACCGTGATATCCGATCGGGTGTGTATAGATGGAAGGACGCAACCCCTGGGCTATTGCCTGTTTGCGCGCTTCGGCCAAAATAGCGTTACCGCTTTTTCCCTGTATAAAATTCCTGGTAAGTATATCCTGCAATGCATTGCCTTTGGCGAGGGCGTCTTTCAGGTATTCGGGTGCGTCTGTCTCTCCGGTTTTCAATATATAGGCATGCTGTTGTGTGTCGGTGTTGAGTCGCAGGTAGGTGATGCCAAAGTCAACGTGCAGCAGATCGCCCGGCATAATTACTACGGGCTGCGGCCGCTTGGTAAAGATGGCGTCCGGCTCGCTTCGCTGTATCGATACGGAAGGATGAAACCACGTGTCTAGTTTTAATTCCTTGATGCGTTCACGATACCACCAGCTTACGTCATCGGTAGTAGTTACTCCGGGTTGAATTACTTTATCGGAGAAACCTTCCTGGATAATATCATGTGCTATACGGCATATCTGCTGATAGATTACCATCTCACGATCGCTGCGTGTCTCAAGCCAGGCAATGGCTATCTTTTCGGCAGAGACAACGCGTGACTGATATTTCTTATCGAGCGATTTCAGTAGCTCATCATAATCGTTGGAAGATATACCATCAGCTAATCCAAAATGCACGGATTTGTTTACAGCGATCTTCTTCGGATTTCGTTCGGCTATGATTCGCGATAGTTGTGCCCACTGGTCTGGCTCACGCTCGGGATCCCACGCAGGTTTAAATACTTTCCCGACATTATAACGCGATACCGCTATATATTCTATCTCTTTTCCTTCACCGCGATCGAACATCACGAGCATGGTTGTTCTGCGCGCAGCCATCCAGTTTGCGGGCAGTAACGTTTCAATTACCGGGTCTTCATTATACTCGCGTGATATTACCACCCACATATCTATACCTTCCCTGCGCATGAGTTTAGGAAGAACGGTACGCAGCCGATCGTCCAGCAGTTCATCAATCACACGAGCCTGGTCTCGTTGTGACAGGATCAGCGGTGTTTGTGCCGTTGCTGTACGAGCAGCGAGTATATATAGTATGAAGAATAAATATCGGAACATGGTGTTTACAATAAATGTATATCGATTATACAGCGTTCGTTTTTCAGAAGTTCTTTTGCTTCCGGAAGTTCTATCTGTGACTTGGCATCGTCAAGTGCTTCGCGTATGCGGGTTTTTATTTCTTTCATGCTAAGTGCTTCCACAAATCGTCTTACTTCCTCTTCGGTTTCAAGAATAAGCTTAGGCACTTTGGTCGGTTTGTCGTCATCACCTTTCGCTACCATGGTAAAGTATGACGAGTTGGTGTGCGTGATGGTGCCGAGCTTTACATTCTGTGCTTCCACGCGTATACCTACAATCATGGAAGAATTGCCAACGTAATTTACAGAAGCATGCATGGATACCAGTTGTCCTACTTCCACGGGTTGAAGAAATTCAACTTTATCTACCGTTACGGTTACGCAGTATGCACCGGCATGTTTGCTGGCGCAGGCATAAGCTACTTTATCCATCAATGAGAGTAAAATACCTCCGTGAATTTTACCGCCAAAGTTGGCATACGAAGGGATCATCAGTTCGGTTATCGTTGTCTGCGAAGCGCGAACAGGTTTAGAGTCTGTCATGGTTAGTTTATGAAAATCAGGGAAATATAGCTATCGTTATCCGTTAATTGTTATTCGTTATCCGTTTTTTAAATGCAATTGCACAAAGGACACCAAGAAGGCACAAAGGGGCACTGAGGTAATTAAAGATATATAGTATACCAACCAGCCGCTCAACCATTAACGATTAACGAATAACGGTTAACTTTTAACGATTAACGGATAACCGATAACGATTAACGATTCCCTGCAGTCGCCAGAACATTCCAATTGCCGTGAGCGTGAGTCCGATGAAAAGTCCGAGCCAGATGCCGATGGCTCCGTAGCCGGATTTAAAGGCGAGCCAGTAGCCGAGTGGTAAACCGATGATCCAATATGAAATTAGAATAAAGACGGATGGTATTTTTACATCCTGCAATCCGCGAAGCGCAGAGGCACAGACTACCTGCGTGCCATCCGACAACTGAAAAAGTGCGGCTACTACCAGCAACGATGCTGCAATGGGTATAACTTCCGGATCATTTATATACAAAGTCGGCAGCCAGTTGTTGCCGATTATAAATATACCGGCAAATATAGTCATGAGGAGTAACGCCATGCCGAGCAAGGTATATACGGCCAATCGCATATTCTTGTAATCGCGCGTGCCGGAGAAATAGCCTACGCGAATGGTGGCGGCTGTGGCGAGGCCGGTGGTGATCATATAACTTAACGTTGCCAGGTTTATGGCGATCTGGTGTGCGGCCTGCGTTTTTGTACCGAGCCATCCCATCATCACCAATGAAAAATCAAATGCAGCTGCTTCGAATATAAATTGTACACCACTGGGTATACCGAGGTGTAGCATCTTCGAGAATAAACGTTTTGAGTAATTCCCCAGCTTGAACCCTCCTCGAAAGCTTCGGAACGAAGGCATGTAGTAAATATATACTGCTATAGCAATGGCCATGAAAACACGCGATGTAAACGTAGCCCATCCCGACCCTACCAAACCCAAAGCCGGGAAACCCCAATGCCCGTAAATCAAAATATAGTTTAGTATAACATTGAGAATGTTGGCGAGTATCATCACAACCAGCGCCACGCGTGTGTTGGACATCCCCTCGGCAAATTGCTTGAAGGTTTGAAAGATCATCATCGGCACTAATGAAAATGCTATGATGCTTAAAAACGGTATAGCACGCTCTACAACTTCAGGCGGCTGGTTAATGTGGTATAGCAGATTCTTGCCAACCTCCACCACACCAATCAGTATAGCTGCATTGATGACGTTAATAATTAACCCGTGACGTAGTGTCTCGGTTATAGCCTGGTTATCTTTTTCGCCATGAGCCGCAGCCACCAACGGAGTTATAGCATACGATACGCCTATACCAAACAGCATGAACACGTTGAACACCACAACAGCAAGACCAGCCGCAGCCAGCGACTCTGCATTGAGGTGCCCTACCATCATGGTATCGGTAACGCCCATCAGCACGTGGCCGAGGTTACTGAGCATAACGGGAAAGGCCAGGTAAAGATTTTCGCGAAGGTGTGTACGAATGGTCATTTAGATTCCCTTCAGTCGCCCAAGCGTAAGCAAGCCTATAACGCTGGGGCTATCGGTTATTTCGCCACGCATTACCATATCGATCGCTTCTTTCAATGGCAGCTTCCACACTTTCATATCGGCTTCGGTTTCTTCGCGGTTGTTCGCGCCATATTCCAGATCTTCCGCCAGGTAAATAAAACCTTCTTCATCCGTTACGGAGTTAGAGGTGTGCAGGCGCGCAATCTTTGTCCAACGTTTCGCTACAATGCCCGTCTCTTCGTGTAGCTCTCGCTTTGCGGCATCCAGCGGATCTTCCTCCAGCGGAGCACCACCTTCCGGAATCTCCCAATGAAATTCATTTAATGTATAGCGGAACTGTCCTACCAGCCACGTGTTGCCCTCAGCATCCACGGGAATCACACCAATCGCTTTGTTCCTGAAATGTACTTTGCCATAAATACCTTTTCCTCCACCCGGGTTGATAACCTGGTATTCGGTGACCTGTATCCAACGGTTGCTATATTTCTCTTCACCCGATAAAGTTGTCCAGGGATTTTTAATTTCTTTTTGATTCATATATGTGTTTCGCGATTAGCCAATGACATTTTTAACTGAAGTCAAACGTTCGACTTCAAAGCTATTGATTTCTTTTTTGTATGAAATCAAATCTCTTTTAAGTTTGTGGGAACGTTAAGCGTTATCCGTTATAAGTTAATCGTTATCCGTAACTGAATCGCGGATAACAACTAACGGATAACGCGTAACGGATAACTTATAACGAAACGAAAAGTGCTACGATCATCCTTCACCAAAGATTTAACCGAAGCTGGCTGCGATGAAGCCGGGCGCGGCTGTCTTGCAGGACCTGTTGTGGCGGCTGCTGTTATTCTTCCTAAAAAATTCAGACATAAATTACTCAACGACTCCAAGCAGCTTAAAAAAGAAGCGCGCGAAGAATTGCGTGAAGTCATTCAAAAAGCTGCTATAGCCTGGGCGGTTGCTGAAGTAAGTCACTCGGAGATCGATGAGATCAATATTTTAAATGCTTCGTTCAAAGCCATGCACCTGGCGCTTGATCAATTACAGGAGCAACCTCAGCTATTGTTGATCGATGGCAATCGCTTCAAACCGTATCGTGATGTGCGGCACGAATGTATTATAAAAGGCGATGCTACTTATTTCTCGATTGCTGCGGCTTCTGTGCTTGCCAAAACATACCGCGATGATCTGATGCAAGGCCTCGCCAATCAATATCCGGGCTATGGCTGGGAAACAAATGTAGGGTACCCTACCGAGGCACATCGCGATGGTATCAAACAACTGGGTATCACTCCGTATCATCGCAAATCGTTTACATTGCTGCCCGAGCAGCTTGAGCTTTTTTAAAGCACTTCCCATCCAATAGTGCACACATACTACCTCTCATCCCCAAAATAATTTCAGCTTCAAAAGCATTCGTTTTATATTTATCAGCAACACAAGACCCCTAGACCAAATGCTGAAGAATTTATTTTTCCTGCTCATTCTTGTATATACTTTCAACGCACACGCACAGACGGCTTCGAAAGAAAATGAAGATGCTCTTAAATTGCTGGACGAGTGGTTCAAGGCACAAACAGAGTTTGATAACCTTCCGGGGATTTCTGTAGGTATTGTAAAAGATCAGGAGCTCATCTGGAGCAGTGCATACGGCAAAGCAGATATAGCGAAGAATGTACCGGCACAACCCAACACGATTTATAGCATCTGTTCTATATCCAAACTATTTACAGCCGTTGGTATTATGCAGTTGCGCGATGCGGGTAAACTGCGCCTGGATGATGAAGTATCATCTATACTGCCATGGTTTAGTATAAAACAATCCGCTACCGATAGCGGTCCGATTACGATACGAACGTTACTCACGCACTCATCCGGGTTGCCGCGTGAATCTGATTTCCCTTATTGGAGTGACGCAAACTTCCCTACCAAAGAACAGGTAAAGCAAAAACTCAAAGACCAGCAAACGCTATACCCCGCCTCCACTTACTTTCAATATAGCAACCTGGGTATATCATTGTTAGGGTATATAATTGAAGAAATATCCGGTATACCGTACGAAAAGTATATAGAAGACAATATCATCAAGCCGCTTCGTATGAGTGATACACGCACATACTTTCCGCAGGAGTTATGGCATGGACGAATGGCTACCGGCTATAGCGATGCCAGTCGTAAAGGTGAACGCAGAATGCTCGATAAGTTCGATACGAAAGGTATAACACCAGCTGCCGGGTTAACATCAACGGTGGAAGATCTGGCGCGTTTTGCTTCGTGGCAATTCAGACTGCTGAAGAATGGTGGTTCTGAAATTCTGAAATCATCAACGTTGCGCGAGATGCACAATGTACAATATATGGATCCGAACTGGCGCACTTCGTGGGGTCTGGGGTTCTCGGTATCGCAGGTGGATGGCAAGACATACGTGAGCCATGGCGGCTATTGCCCGGGGTATCAAACGCTCATCATGATCAACCCGAAAGATAAACTTGCTTTTATAGTTATGATCAATGCTATAGGGGTTGATCCGAATAGATACTTTGAAGCGATGCGTTCGGTATATAACAAAGCAACAGATGACAAGATCAACGAGAAGAAGGAAAAGAAATTTGAGGAATACTGCGGAACCTATGGTTTTAAACCGTGGGGTGGCGAGATGATTGTTTCCCCTTGGGGCGATAAACTTGCTATACTATATATGCCAAACGACAATCCTAAAAATATAACACTGCTGAAGCATGTAGAGAACGATACCTTTAAACGCGTACGCGATGATGGTGAGAATGGCGAGGAAATAACTTTTGAGCGCGACAAGAATGGGAAAATAACCAAGCTCTGGCGAAATAGTAATTACAGGTTGAAGTTGAAGTAAACAAAATTCATACTTTTGTTTGCATTCCCTTTGCCACGTTAACATGACTATTGAACTAAGCGACAATCAAAAGATCAAGCCGCTAAACCCCGATGATATTTATACTGTGATGCAGGATATACTTCTGCGCGAAGAGAAGATCGACCAGGAGAAAGAGCACTTCTGGATGATTGGTCTTGCAAACAATAACCGCATACTATATATCGAGTCGGTTAGTTTGGATAGTGTAAATGCTACTACCGTAGAACCCATGAATGTATTTCGTGTAGCGGTGTTAAAGGGAGCAGTAAAAGCAATCATCGTTCGAAGCCGGCCACGCGGAGAATTAAAGCCCTCGGATACCGATAAAGATTTGACGGACCGACTCATTCAAGCAGGAAGAATTCTCAATATACCAATTGTTGATCACCTGCTAATATCTGAAAATTCATATACGAGCTTTGTTGATTCCGGTATATTCGAACAACTGGAACAAAGTTTGAAGTGGGTACCTGCCTTTGAAATTGAAGAACGTGTAAAAAAACAGGAGAAGATAATTCACGCTAAGACTGTTCAGGAAGAGAAAGACAAGGCTATAAAAAAGGCAAATGCAGAATTCATTATGAATGCTCGTAAAAAGAATTTGTCCGTTGATCTCATTGCAGAACTAACCGGTTTAACGCCAGAGGAGATCGCGAAGGTTGAATAAGGCTTACACACAATTTCTAATCACCATTCATTTCAGTCAACATAGGAACTCAGTTGCTATACTTTTAGGTTACTATATTTTAACTTTGCGAACCCAAATCGATTTATGTGCCTGATCTTCTTTTCTGTTCACAACCATCCAACCTATAAATTAATTGTAGCGGCTAACCGCGATGAATTTTACAATCGTAAAACTGCTGCTGCTGCGTATTGGGAAGATCACCCGGAGCTATTGGGTGGTCGCGATCTTGAAGCGTGTGGCACTTGGATGGGCATAACAAAGTCCGGGCGCATCAGCATGCTTACCAACTATCGCGATCCGCTTAACATCAACCCGAATGCTCCTTCACGCGGACAACTGGTGAGTGATTACCTGTTATCGAAAGAAGAACCCGAGCAATATCTGAAGCGCATTGAGCAGAACGGTAAAGTATATAATGGTTTCAACTTGTTAGCCGGCACGGTTAACGGACTATATTATTACTCGAACTATAAAGAGGGTGTTGATAAGATAGCACCTGGGTTCTATGGCATCAGCAATCATTTGCTGGAAACACCATGGCCTAAAGTTGTTCGTGGCAAAGAAAAAATGAAGCCGGTTTTAGCAAAAGCTACAATCAACCCGGATGATCTCTTTGAAGTTCTCTACGACAATGAAATCGCTGACGACAATAAGTTACCCAACACGGGATTAACCATCGAACGAGAGCGGGCACTTTCGTCTATGTTTATCAAGACAGAAAATTATGGTTCGCGTTGTTCCACTGTTGTATTGGTTGATCACGACAATCATGTACTCTTTGCAGAACGCGTTTATGATCTTCAAACTTTCCAGTTCACCACGCAAACCTTTCAGTTCACAACAGAAGCATCGTAAGTATATACATGCAGTAAACGCGAGTTGAAAAGTTTTCGTAAACTTCGGTTATGAAGAAAGACCACACTCCGTTTATGTTAAAAGCCGTGCGCTGGATTTTTCCGAGAGCCGAGCGGATTGCTCCCACGCTTACGCATCGCTATTTTGTTAATCTTTTCTTCACGCCCCTTCGTTACCCTACACCCGAAAAAGAACGCAAGGCTGAAACGTTCAGCGAGAAGTTCTCATTCGAGATTGAAAACAAAAAAGTACAGGCCTATACCTGGGGCGATAGTACACGGTATATATTGGTGATTCACGGATGGGCCGGTCGTGCTACACAATTCAGACGATTTGTAAAACCCCTTCTTGCTGCCGGCTATAGTGTTGTTGGCTTTGACGCACCAGCCCACGGTAACTCGGCAGGTAAACGAACAACCATCCTCGAGTTTGAACAAGCATTAAAAAAGATATACGAGTTGAAGGGCGAACCGGAAGCGATCATTGCGCATTCGTTCGGAGGTGGGGCTGCATTATACTCGGCCATGAATGGTTTGCCGATTAAGAAACTCATCAACATTGCGAGTCCTACGATTGGCGATGAGATCATTCGCACATACCTCCGCGCTATTAATGGTTCACCGGCAGCTGCGGCATACTTCAAGAATTTTATACTCAGTACCTATGGTAAACCGTTCGATGAATTTACTGCGCTGCATTTCATTAAACATTTACCGAATGCACCAGAGATTCTATTAATTCACGATGCTGATGACAAAGAAGTTGCCTTGCAACATGCTGAAGCACTCGTAAAGATTTATCCGGCGGCCCGTCTCCTTCGCACGAAGGGTCTTGGCCATACCCGCATTTTAAAAGACAACACTGTTATTGATGCTGCCGTAACATTTGTTACCACCGAAGCGTCTGGCAAAAAGTAACACGGCGTTATGCCGCTGGTGGATTAATGCACTCAATTTTGCAACCAAACCCGGGATTAAGAGTATATTGAAAGGAAACTTTTCAATAATTATATACATCCTTGTAATTAAAACGTTAAAACACAAACTAATACCCACAACGCACACCAAAGCTTGTTAAGCCCCTAAAACAGCAGCCGATGAAAATTATTGAGACACATCACATTGCCAAAGTTTATCGCATGGGTAACAACATTGTTAACGCCCTGCAGGATGTAACCATTTCCATAGACAAAGGCGAGTATGTTGCCTTTATGGGTCCTTCCGGATCAGGAAAGTCAACACTCATGAATATTGTAGGCTGTCTGGATACACCCACCAGTGGCACCTATAGTCTCAACAATCATTTGGTAAGTGAAATGACAGAGAACGAATTGGCTGAAGTTCGTAACAAAGAAATCGGGTTCGTATTCCAAACGTTCAACCTGTTGCCACGTGCTTCTGCTTTGGAAAATGTAGCGTTGCCGTTGATCTATGCTGGCTATAGCCGATCGGAACGTGAAGAGATGGCCATGGCTGCGCTTGAAAGTGTTAACCTTGCCAACCGTCATCATCATAAACCAAACGAACTCTCCGGAGGTCAGCGTCAGCGTGTAGCCATCGCGAGAGCACTTGTAAATAATCCTTCCATTATCCTGGCAGATGAACCTACCGGGAACCTTGATACAAAAACATCTTACGACATCATGAATCTCTTCCAGGAGCTTCATGATAAAGGCAACACCATTATTATGGTAACGCACGAAGATGATATTGCGCACTATGCACATCGCATCATTCGTCTGCGCGATGGACTCATTGAATGGGATCGCAAAAATGAAAATGTTAACCGCAGCAAGCCGGTGGAAGTAAGTGCAGAAGGCTGATCGCTTTTACAGATCACATCATACTCCATTTGAAATCTTTCCTATAACTTCCCGACTCTAAAGGAAGTTACCATGAAAATATATACCAAGACGGGCGATAAAGGCACTACAGCTCTCTTCGGAGGCAAACGTGTATCCAAAGCTGATCTGCGCATTGACACGTACGGCACCATCGATGAGCTGAACTCCTGGATCGGTATGGTACGCGACCTCGAAGTAAACCAGAAACGAAAAGATGTGCTGGTTGAAATTCAGGACAGGCTCTTTACGGTTGGTTCTATACTTGCAACAGAACCGGGAAACACCAAAGTTAAAATTCCTTCTTTAGCGGAAGCAGATATACTCTTTCTTGAAAAAGAGATCGATGCCATGGATGCTGCTTTACCACCTATGCGCTTCTTCGTTTTACCGGGTGGACATACCGCTATATCGCATTGCCATGTAGCGCGCACGGTGTGTCGCAGAAGCGAACGTCTTATCATTGCACTTCACGCCCAGGAAACGGTTCCCGATGAAGTGATCAAGTATATAAATAGACTCTCGGATTATTTGTTTGTTCTCTCCCGCATGGTAGCACACGAACTGCGTGCCGAGGAAACTCCGTGGAAACCGAGGATGTGAAGCGTTGGTCGTTATAAGTTATTCGTTAATGGGAAATCCAATTGCACAGAGAACTCAAAGAAAGCACAAAGTTACGCAGAGTAAAATACGGGTCACGATTAACTTATAACGGATAACTTTTAACGTATAACGATTCACTAGAAGTTATCCAGGAACGACTTCCGTCTTTCAAGTTTCAAATCCTGAAGGATGCTCGCTTTTACGTTGATCGTAAAGTTGAACGACTGGAATCTTCCGAACGGAGTCCAATTCAAATGCATCGTCCAGCAGTGAAGATCGCGTGATATACCCAGGTTCGTTTGCGTGAATTCTTTCGACTCAAAGTGATAACCGGTGCTATAGGTAATTTTCCATTTCTCCGATAATGAAAGATCTCCGTTCGCGGATACAGTCTGTATAATATTCGGATCTGAATCTACGGCATGAGTATAGCTCAGGTTGTAACTAACGTTGAGACTCCACGGTATTTCAAAATCTATATAGGCATCCGGATTTTGTATAAGGAACTCTTTCTCCTGCTGTGGTAAATTTGACTTCGCTATTTTTTCCCGACTCGTAGTTTCTTTGTTTCGCGCCTTCGGGTTCAGGTTCGTGCTCATGGCTAATGTAGCACTGGTTATTCGGCCGACACGTCCGCTTTTCCAGACTAGCTGATCAATTCGTCTTTCTCTTGGTGCCCTGCCTTCACGCTGATCTATTATATAGTTATAAGGATCAAGCGTTGCCGACAAATTGAGGTTAAGTTTGTTATTGAGTACGTTGGTGTTTGCAGATATACCTATAGGCGCGAGATTGAATGAATCTGCTAAAAGATTATAGCTGGTACTTAACGAGAGGTTGTTCAACAACATTACTTTGCGGGCAACAGAATCTTGAGGGCCTTGCACTTTTGCTTCCAGGTTGTTTCCTAAGCTAAAGCCGATGGAACCACTTCTTCCTGTGTTGGATCCTCCATATACAAAGCCTTCGTGAACAGATTTAAAAACTTTGAGCGGTTTCCCTTGGCTATCTACTGTTTCAAACTCATCAAAATAACTTTTGTTATCCGTAAAGTCTGGTGTATATCCAAAGGATACCGATGGATTCACGATATGACGTATAGCCTTGATCTTACTTGTTTTCTTAAAGAAGTAAGTACCATAGACCCGTGTAGTGAGACTTGTGCTGAATGAATAATTTGAAATGCGGTTGAATCCTCGCTCAAGGGTATCACTTCGAACAATATTCTTTGTCACTGGATCTTCATACCAATGTCTTTTCTCAAAGTACCACTTCTCTTCATAGCTCACCGAAGGAGATACGGTAAAGAAGCGAAGGGCCTTAAAGGAGAATGATGCTGGTATAGAATGCCGTATACCTTTCTTACCATTTTCGAAGAAGGTACCGAAGTTGTTCATATTAAATGTTGCTATACTATCCTTGTCGGATGTACCGATTCTTCCAAGGTTGTTTGTAACACGGTTCGATGCTGCCATAGACCATGATATCGAAAAGTTGTCCAACGGTCCATTACCAGCCCCGGTCTTCTTCTGGAACGGGTATATATTGGTCATGTTAACGGTAAGGGTAGGCAACGAGAGATCTACAATTTTAGTAACAAGGTCCTGGTTGTGGCTCATGTTCAAGCCCATGGTAAACGGCGTTCCTGTAAAGCGTTTGCTATAGGATATATTTGAACTGAGCTTGGTAGATATATTACTGAGATTCGATGTAGTCAGGTCGTATGATGTACCGTAGCCCAGGTAGTTGTTTTGGTTATAGGTGGTCGTAGCAGCATTCACCGATGCAGAAAAACGTCCTGTACCTTTTGATTGTGGCGAGTGGCTCCACGTTAAACGAAAGTCTTTCGTAAAGTTTTGCGTTTCGATCTTGTCGTCCTGGTCAGGGTTCTTGGAGTATGAGAAGTTCAGTGAACCACTGTAGTGATAACGTTTCAGGTAGCTGGAGTTCGCGTCCAGCGATTCCAGCAGCCCATGCAAAGCGCCG
>CBIHOZ010000079.1:0-31062 GCA_966211525.1 uncultured Chitinophaga sp.
AGAAAAATCACTACTATAACTATATCAGGTTATAATAGTGATTCAAATCTAAAGGTCTTCTCCGTGCTCTTTGTGAAATTGAATTTAATTAGCAACTACCTTGCATTCTTCGGCACAGTAAACCTGAACACAGAGCCCTTGCCTTCCTCACTCTCAACCCATATATGTCCGCCATTCTTCTCGACAAACTCTTTGCATAGAATAAGTCCGAGGCCGGTACCTTTTTCATCTGCCGTGCCTTTAGTAGTATGCTTGGTATCGATGCGGAAAAGTTTATTCATCACATCTTTACTCATCCCCACACCGGTATCGGCAATTGAGACAACAACAGAATCTGCCTGCGACTGAGAGCTCACGGTAATCTTCCCTCCTTCCGGAGTAAATTTGATAGCATTAGCAATAAGGTTACGCACCACGGTATTAATGGAGTTACGGTGCGCATAGATCATTTGCTCCTGCGTACTTCCATTCTCGAGCGTTATCTTTTTATTCTGAGCCTGTGTCGTGAGCAAATCTTTATTCTGTTCCAGCAATGTGTGTATATCAAAGGCTTCCGGTTTAAATTCGATCTTGCCGGTTTGTGAGCGTGACCACTCGAGGAGATTTTCAAGCAATGCAAAAAGATTCTTCAAGGACTTATCGAGATCTTTTGCCAGCATTTTGATCTCATCTTTACTCAGGCTATCGGTGTGATTAATTAACAAACCAGAGAAAGATGTAAGTGAATTCAACGGTCCCTTTAAGTCGTGACTTATGATCGAGAAGAATTTATCCTTCGTGGCATTCAGATCCTGCAACGCTACATTTTGCAGCTGCACTTTATCATTTGCTTCCTGCAAAACTTTATTCGAACGCTTCTTAACGATATATAGATACGTAACAAGTATAACGATGATACAGCCGAGCCCGATGAGACCAAAGAGTACATTTCTGAATTTCTTCTGCGCTGCTATTTCTTTTTCGCGTTGGATACGATCGATTTCAAGTTTATCGATCTGTGTCTCTTTACGACCCAATGCATAAAGATCGTCCTGACTGAGTACTTGCTGCACATTTCGCTCATTAACTATAAAGTCATGAATATTCAGGTATAGATCTTTATAGGTTAAAGCCTTCTTAAAATCACCAAGTGACTGATAGCAAAAACTCAGGTATTCATAACTTTTGCGTATCTGCTCTTGCGCCTGTGAAGCTTGTGCAGCGTCCAACGCAAGTTGTAGATTGGCAGCAGCACGCTGATAATTTTTCTTCCTATAGTATAGAACACCAATGTTATTGTATGATTCAGCGATGCTCCGCTTGTCTTTCAGTGATTGACGTATTTCCAGTGCCACGATGTGGTTAGCGAGTGCCTTCTCATCGTTCTTCATCAAGTGGTATAATTCGCCAATATCATTCAATGAAGTAGCTTCACTTTTCTTGTCCTGAATCGAGCGACTGATAGCCAAAGCACGTTTGTGACTTTCGAGGGCTTCTGCATATTTACCTTGCTGTGAAAAGAGATGTCCCAGATTAAATAGCGCTTCAGCTTCTATCTCGGGTTGGTTCAATTGATCTTCATACTTCAGCACCAGTTCATAGTTCTCAAAAGCATCGTCAAGCTTCCCGAGCTTTGCGTGTACCCGTCCAAGCTTATTCAGAATCATCACAAAAATATGCGGGTCTTTAAACGGTTCACTGATGGCAAACGCTTCCTTGAGCAGGGTAGCACTTTTAGCATAGTCATTCACTTCTTCAAATACCTGGGCGCGCGCCAGGCAGGTAAAAATCTTCTCGTGGTTAAGGTTCAGAGAATCTTCCAGCGCAAGGGCCTGTATAAAAAAATCCATTGCCGTCTCAAGGTCATGCGCACGCGTCAGATGTAGCAACCCCGTTTCCATCAGCGCTTTTACTTCGTCCGTCTTGTTGCGAGTCCGTTTTGATTCTCGTAACTTAATAGTGGCTTGTTCCAGTTCTTTCTCAACGGGTTTACGCTTGCGCGGCTGGAAAAAACTTTCATACCAGTCAATTGAATTACCGGGAGCATCCTGTGCCGTTACCTGTTGCAGACTGAGCACGCAGAGCATAATGCATCCTGAAAAAAAACGTATCGAAAAGGGCATTAGCAGATTTTCTCCAAAAGTGTCAAAAAAGTAAGAGTATAGAAATGGAAGTTACCGCTAAATATTACACCTCGTCTGAAGAGTGGTGTGCAAAGCGGGCAAAATGTGATACAAATAGTTCGTTCAAGGGCAATGAAGGCCAGTTTCTTCAACGTTCTATTGTGTAAAGGCTGGTACACTATTTTAATCGGATTTCCTGTAAGACTATACGCAGACTATAAATTCTTACGATTATGCCCTTCAATAGAACTGAACTGGATGACAAGATTCACTGGTACAAGGATGCTGTGATCTATGAGTTGCACATTAAAGCCTTTCGCGATGGAAATGGCGATGGCATTGGTGACTTCGATGGTTTACTCGAGAAACTCGATTACCTGAAAGACCTGGGAGTTACAGCTATATGGGTGCTGCCGTTCTACCCATCGCCTCTTAAAGATGATGGTTACGACATTGCCGATTACTATAGCATCAACCCGGCTTATGGTAATATTTACCAGTTCAAACAACTCCTCAAAGAAGCACACGATCGTAATCTGAAAGTGATCACGGAGCTTGTTATCAATCACACCTCCGATCAGCACCCGTGGTTTCAGCGGGCACGAAGGTCGCCTAAAGGTTCGGACTATAGGAATTACTATGTGTGGACGGATGATCCGAAACAGTATAAAGATGTGCGCATCATCTTCCAGGACTTTGAGACTTCCAATTGGACATGGGACCCGATAGCACAGCAGTTTTACTGGCACCGCTTCTTCTTTCATCAGCCTGATCTTAACTATGACAATCCGCTGGTACAACAGGAAGTCTTTAAGATTCTGGATTACTGGTGCGAGATGGGTGTTGATGGTTTCAGACTGGATGCTGTACCCTACCTGTTCGAGCGTGAAGGTACGAATGGCGAGAACCTGCCGGAGACACACAACTTTCTGAAGAAGCTTCGTAAACATGTTGATGAAAAATACCCCGGTACATTGTTACTCGCGGAAGCGAACATGTGGCCGGAGGACTCCGCATCGTACTTTGGCGAGGGTGACGAATGTCACATGAACTATCACTTCCCGGTAATGCCGCGTATGTTCATGGCGTTACAAACAGAAGACCGCTATCCGATCACCGATATATTTGATCAGACTCCTGCTATACCGGAGACATGCCAGTGGGCTATATTTCTACGCAACCACGATGAGCTGACGCTGGAGATGGTAACGGACGAAGAACGCGATTATATGTACCGGGTATATGTCAAAGATCCGAAAGCACGCATCAACCTGGGTATACGACACCGGCTGGCTCCGCTGATGGGGAACAACCGGAACAAAATAGAATTGCTGAATTACCTGCTGTTCTCACTGCCGGGTACTCCGGTACTATATTATGGCGATGAGATTGGCATGGGTGATAACTTTTACCTGGGTGACCGCGATGGTGTACGCACGCCTATGCAGTGGTCGTCCAGTCGCAATGCAGGATTCTCTGAATGTAACCCGCACAAGCTATACCTTCCGGTAATATTGGACCCCGATTATCATTATGAATCGGTGAATGTAGAGATTCAAAGCCGGAACACATCATCGTTATTATGGTGGATGAAGCGTCTCATCAACAAGCGCAAGCAGTATAAAGCGTTTAGCCGCGGTGATATGAAATTTATAGCGTGCGAAAATCCGAAGATACTTGCCTTTACCAGAAACTATAAAGACGAAAGTATACTTGTGATCGTGAATCTTTCGCGCTATACTCAGCCCGCGGAGCTTGACCTTCGCGAGTTTCTCGGGTATATACCAAAAGAAATTTTCAGCAACAACAAATTTCCGATCATCAAAGATGATGGTGTATATTTCTTCACATTAAGTGCACACGACTGCCAGTGGTTTGTACTGGACAAAGTACACCCGGAAATAGATCGTGCGAAAGAATTGCCGCACCTCGCTATTCGCGACTGGAAAGAAATTACGGGCAAGCGCGTGTTGGAGACATTATCTCAAAATATACTCCCAATCTATATGCTTAACCTCCGCTGGTTTGGCGGCAAGGGTCGTGTGATCGAAAATATGCAGATCATTCAGCATGCTACCATTCCGCATGAACACAGCACCACGGTTATATTGCTGATAGAAGTAAACTACCAGAGCGGACTATCCGAAATATACCAGTTGCCGGTAGCATTTGGCAACGACACTCTTGCTACCAAATTACGAGAGAGCTGTCCGCAGTCTGTGATCTGTAACCTGACGATTGGCGAAGAGCACGGTATACTCTATGATGCGCTGTATGGTATAGATTACCAGCTGGCGCTGATCAACGGTATGGCGGCTAACCAGACTATAGGTTTACGCGATAGCGAAATTCGCTTCCAGGCAAGTAGAACGCTTGGTAAATATATAGAAGAACAGGAAGCAGTTAAGCCGCGTGTACTGGGCGGTGAACAAAGCAACACGTCTCTCACATTCGACAGCAAATTTTTCCTGAAGCTATACCGCAAAGTAGATCGCATCATTAACCCTGACCTTGAGATTTCGCATTTCCTTACTGAGCATGCGCAATTCCAGCACGTGCCAACCTTTGTAGGAGCGATCGAGTGGCGTTTGGGTAACGATACGATTGTTCTCGGTATGATGCAGGAGATGGTAGAGAGCAGCAGCGATGCATGGACCTATATGCTCGATCGTCTCGATGACTTCAACGAAAAAGTATTGTCGCTTGCAGATGCATCAAGTTTACCTCCGTTGCGCGGTACTATAACTGATCCGGTAGGATACGACCAGATGCCGGAATCATTAAAAGAGCTGATTGATGGTACCCTGGCAGAGCGTGCGCGGCAGATCGGTATACGCACCGGAGAAATGCACCTGGCACTTGCTTCGGGAAGTTCATTGCCTGCGTTTTCATCGGAAGAATACTCGCTGCACTATCAACGTTCTTTGTTCTCCGGATTACAATCTTTAGTACGCGGTACATTCCAGAATCAGGCAAGAACATTGTCGCGATTATCCAGTGAAGTACGACACGAAGCGGAAGAAGTGCTTTCCATGAAGGAAGATATATTAAAGACTTTCCGGAATATATATAAGCGCAAGATCGATGTCGTAAAGATTCGCATTCATGGTGACTATCACTTAGGACAAGTTTTGTTTACGGGTAAAGATTTTGTGATCACGGATTTTGAAGGTGAGCCGGCCCGCAGCTATAGCGAGCGCAGACTGAAACGTTCTCCGTTGCGCGATATAGCGGGCATGGTGCGCTCGTTCCACTACGCTGCGTACGCAAGTCTCTTCCTCGATAACCAGATCCGGAAAGAAGACTATAGCAACCTGATACCCTACGTTGAGCAATGGTATCACTATATGAGCGGCTTCTTTGTAAAGGCATACTTGGACACGGTGAAGGGAAGCGCCTTCATTCCGAAAAACAAAGAAGACATGGATATACTCATGAATACATTCCTGCTGGAGAAAGCTATATATGAATTAAACTATGAGTTGAACAACCGCCCGGACTGGGTAATTATACCGCTCCGGGGCATCAAGGCCATTATGCACTACGAAGAGCATCACGAACTCGAAGAACTGGCAACGGTATAGCCGAGGCGCGTGTCCTAAACAAAAGGGAAGCAGATCAGCGATTTGCTTCCCTTTTTTATAGCTACCGGCTGTAGGCTGCTGGTTACAGGACTTGGGCTGGTAGCTGGCAACTCGCAGCTGGCAGCTAATTCAAGTCAACGTGTTGCAAGAGTGAAGGATTGGCGAGTTTGGTGGTAAACTCGGATGTATAGTCTATATCAATTTCTGCCTGGCTGATCTTGCAATCCAGTAAATGGCCACCGGTGGTTTTATCGTTGTTGATATAGTGAAAATGATATACCGGGCTGTTCAGAACTTCAGCGGCTTTCGGGGTAAAGAAGCCTACGAGTGTTCCCTGTACATCAGCACCTGCAAAAGGGATTTCTTTTACATCCTTAATTGGTTTATACGGTCGCTCCTGCACCTCGAAGGAACGGTATTGAATGGACGCGAAATGCGCGCGAATGCGTATAGCGGCAAATGAGTTTTGGGTAATTACGGAATCAAGCAGCGATTCAAGTTCCGCCATAGTAAGTGCTCGTTTCACAAATAACTTTTTATCGCTTGTAAAAAACTTGACAGCGGCAAACGCGATCTTGCTGTCCTTAGGCATAACCCGCGCTTTACCGTTGGCAGGTATACTATAGGCTATTCCATTCAGCAATACCAGTTCACCGGCAAGTTTCTCTTCACTGCCGAGTCCAAAGTTACCGTGGGTCTTGAGTTCGTTAATCGTTATAACACCATCGTATTGTCCCTGGTGTATAGCTTCATTGAGAGAAGCATAGTATAGATCATCGGATTGCGGGTTCATTCTCGGATCTGACCGTATCATCAGCACCGAGCTTAATATTACAAAAAAGAGTAAACGCATAGACAGAGATTTAGAGAGTTTCACCGAGTGTTCCGTAAATCTTGTGCCTGTTATTCTACACTGCTATAGCGGTCGGCATACTTTTTTACTTCTGTTAACAGAACCAAAAACAAACGATATGAAAAAGTATGCACACATCACGCTCCTGCTTATTGCTATAGCGCTCACAGCCGTTTCGTGTACCCAGAACAAACAGGAAGACAGTAAAGAAGAAGCCAAAGAAGCAAATAAAGAAACGTTCGCCGAGACTGATTTGAAAGCTGACGCAGACTTTGCCGTAAAAGCAGCAGCGGGCGGCTTGTTTGAAGTTGAAGCAGGTAAACTCGCACAAAGTAAAGGCACTGATCCGCAGGTAAAAGCTTTCGGAGAAAGTATGATTGCCGATCATGGTAAAGCGAATGAAGAACTTAAATCCCTGGCACAACAAAAGAATATAGCTTTACCGGATTCACTGAGCGATGAGCACAAAAAGAAATATGATGATCTCGCTGCGAAATCAGGTAAGGATTTTGATGAAGCCTATATCAAACAAATGATTGACGATCATGAAAAAGATATATCCGCTTTTAAAGATGAATCTGAAAACGGAAAAGATCCTGAATTGAAATCCTGGGCTGCAGCGAAATTACCAATCCTGACGCACCACCTAGAAATGGTAAAACAGGCGAAAGAAAATTTCGAGCGCAAAGACGACAAGGCAAAGAAATAAAAACAGACCCCTCATATATATCTGTTCAGGAGTGCTTCCGCAAGGACACTCCTTTTTTTATGACCGCACCTTCCGAATACATATAGTATATAATATATAAACGGAAGGTGTCGGAAGAAAAATCAGTTCCGGTTAAAAATCCTTGTCCAAGTACGCAGTTGCTCTTCGTTAGCCGCGGTGATTTTTCCGGGCAGTAAACGCCAGCGCCAGTTGCCATCGGCAGAGCCGGGCATGTTCATGCGGGCCTGATCGTCCATACCGAGTATATCCTGCAATGGGACAATTACAATTTTCGCGATAGAACTATAAGCAAGTCTTATCAACACTTCATGGATATTATTCTCACGAACCGATGTACCGGCATAGTGGGACAAGTTCCGGATGTGATCTTTCTTCAGATCGCTCTTGAACCATCCGGCTGTGGTGTTGTTATCGTGCGTACCGGTGTAGACTATAAAATTATCAGAACTAAAATTATGCGGACTATACATCGATTTACCTATATCGTCCGTTACAGCAAACTGCAGCACTTTCATACCCGGCAGATGAAAATCATCGCGCAACTGGTATACATCTTCTGTTATCTCACCAAGATCTTCGGCTATAAAGGGAAGTTCACCAAACTCATCGCGCAGTATAGTAAATAAATCAGCACCCGGACCGCGTTGCCATTTTCCGTTGATAGCAGTCTCTTCACCGGCAGGAACTTCCCAATAGCCGGCAAACGCGCGGAAGTGATCCAGGCGCAGCAGGTCGTATAGCTCCATGTTCTTGTGAAGACGTTGCACCCACCAGGTATACTCTTGTTTCTTCAACACGTCCCATCGATATACCGGCATGCCCCAGAGTTGTCCGTTGGCGTTAAAGTAATCGGGAGGAACACCTGCGATGCATTGCATTTTCCCTTCGGCATCAAGACAAAATATATCCCGATGTGCCCATACATCGGCAGAGTCGTAACACATATAGAATGGAAGATCGCCCAGCAACTGAATGGTCAGGCTCGCACAGTATGCTTTCAGTTTTTTCCATTGACGCATAAAGACAAACTGCTGCCATTGTATATAGCGTATTACATCTTGCTGTTCATTTGCAAATTGATCCAGTGCAGCGGCATCGCGGTTCCGGTATGCCTCGGGCCAATCACACCAACACTTGTTCTCGTGATGACGCTTCAATGCTACATATTGTGCAAAGTCATTGAGCCAATAGGATTCTGCCTCCACAAATTTTGTGAAAGACGATTGCAACGGATGCTTTTTATTCTGATTGAAATTTTGCCAGGCTGCTTCGAGTATCTTTTCTTTTTGTGCCTGCACGGTGGCAAAATCTACTTTGTCTTCAACGGGCAATATATAGGCCGATGCCTGTTCACTGCTCAGCAGGTTGTCTTTCATCAGCAGCTCCGGACTGATCAGCAACGCATTGCCTGCCATACTTGAAAAAGCACTATATGGAGAATGTTGTGTCCCTGCATCGGTTGGCCCCAGCGGTAACAATTGCCAGTACGTTTGGTGACTGCGGTATAAAAAGTCAGCAAAACTATATGCTTCCGGTCCCAGATCTCCTATACCATACGTTGACGGCAGTGATGTGATGTGCATCAGTATACCTGCTCCGCGATTCTGCGAAACATGTTCCAGTTTCAGAAAAGCTATCGGCACTTCGCTGAATATATTTTTTACCTCCAGCGTTCCGGTATTCCTGACTGATTTGTTCAGCAGTATATTCGTTCCATCACCGGGCACTTCCGGTGGCAGTATGATGCGCGTATCTTTCCACTTTATATCCAGCGGTCCCTTTTTCTGTATCTTACCAAGCAATGCTAAATGCAGCGGAGCCGCTATAACGTACCATGTCTTTTTATACCGGCGGGCATAGGCAATCACATGATTTTTATACTCGCCCTCAACTGCCAGCGGTATATATTCACCTTCTGTAAAGGCATCCGGGTTTTCCTTCCGTGCATGCAGCAATGTATAGGTTATCCATTCTTTGATCTTCGCATTGTTACGCTGCTGCCAGAGCTCCTGCAGAAGTGCAGCACCATCTTTAGTCGCGCGGGTCTCCATCTCCGTAAGCCATTGCATGCGTTGCTGGTAATCTACAGGTCGCCGGTTATCCGGATCAACCATACTGAAGTCCCAAAGCTCACAGCCCTGGTATAGATCCGGTATACCCGGACAGGTAAATTTAAGCATTACCTGGGCGAGTGAATTTACAATACCAAAGTCAGATATAGTCTTGTGAAATTTATCGAAGCTTTTCCAGAAGCGCCCATCTCTTTCCAGCAAATGAAGTGCAAAGTCGGTTGTGGATTTTTCATAGGCTTCGTTTGGCGATGCCCAGTCCGAATTCCGTTTGGACTCGCGTAATGACTTCACTATATATTCTTCCAATCGCTGTGCAAAGCTATCGTCATGTTCAGGATATGCACCAACGAGGGTCTGGTATAGGAAGTATTCATCGTTGGTGTCCGGCATTCCCAACGTCTTCTTGGACGCGTTCAGTTTCTGCCATTGCTTTACAATCGCAATCCACTCGTCAGCAAGTTCGGGTAAAACATTCAGTCGCGTGCGTACATCTTCTCCGCGTTTGGTATCGTGCGTAGCGGTAGCATTCATGGCAAGCGGCCAATGTTGCTGCCGGTCTTTCATTCGCCTGTGAAACTCTTCTGTTGTGATACCAAAAAAGACAGGAGAGTCTCCTACTTCATTATGTCCGACAAAGCGGTTATACGTATACATGAGCGTATCTTCCACGCCTTTCGCCATGAGCGGACCTGTAAATTGCATGCATCGCATATAGAAGCGAAGCACACGATCGTTATAGGCAACATCATCGTGTTGCGTTCTGTTCAACAGTATATCTTCAAGCGCATCAACAACACTTCCGAGCTCCGGTTTGTATTCGCGTATACTTGTAAAGATACTTCGCACCGCTTCCGCTTCTTCTTGCTCCAGTGGCATGGTATTGCCATAGTATCGGTATACCGGACAGCGAATGAGGAATTCAGCAATAGTTGCTTTTATACTTTCCGGATCGAGCTGTTGCAGTATAGCATCATCGATTATATTCAGGTCCAGCAGAAAATGTTTCAGATTCTCCAGTTCCCCCCCCATGTGCCGATGAAGTATATGTGCTTTCTTGTCCCATATCTTCTCATCAGCCGGCTGGCGGTCTTTCAGCAATGCGTTATAGAATGAAGAGAGTTTTCCTTCAGACTCATTCCAGGTAAGTACATTATTAACGTACGCGAGGAAATCATAACCGGTGGTTCCCTGTACAGGCCATGCCGGTAATTTCTCATCAACCTGCAAAATTTTTTCAACCACAATATATATATCCGGTCCTACCAGGTTACGCAGACGCTCCAGGTATTGCGTGGGATCGTACAGACCATCGATGTGATCAATGCGCAAGCCGCTGAATATACCATCGTCCACCAGCGTTTTGATAAAGCGGTGATAATGATCAAATACTTTTTCGTTTCGAACGTTGAGACCGATCAGATTGGTAATGGTAAAGAAGCGTCTGAAATTTATCTGTTCATCCGAGCGCTGCCATTCGCAAAGTTTATATTTCTGTTCATCCAGTATCGTTTTCAGTTGCCCACCCTGGTCGTTCATTACCTGCAGGCGACCTTCTATATAATTCCGGATGTCGGTGTTATTCATCAGCGCTCCGAACTGCAACAGCAACTCGTGCCAGCGCATGGTATAATTCATCGCATCGTCCAATGAATGAAGCTCTGCAATCTGTTTGATTAAAACCTGGATGGCTTCAGGAGCGTCATCAGTCTGCAAAATGGTAGCATACGAACGCGGATGAATCGGATATGTACTTTCAAAATAGCGAAACACGAGTCGCTGCTGAAAATACTCAATGGTAATCTCTTTATTGAAGAGTATATCTTCGAGCGATCCGCCTAAAAACGGAACCACGAGTCTGCCCTGAAAAAGGTCGCTTGTCCACGCCAGGTCAAAGAAAGAAGCATATACCGAGTTTTGTCCTTTTTCCAGCACATCCATCAACCATATGTTGTTGGAGTGGAAGGCCATGTGGTTTGGCACTATATCCTGTATCCATTTTATACCAGCTTCTTTCAGCTTGCTGCTGATGTTGCGCAATTGTTCTTCGGTACCAATCTCCGGGTTAACGCGAAGCGGGTTCACAACGTCATAGCCGTGTGTACTGCCGGGAACAGCCTCGAATATCGGTGATGCATATATAGTATGTATACCGAGCTTTTGCAGGTACGGTATACTCTCTTCAAAATCACTGAAATTAAATCCTTTATGAAACTGGATACGATATGTAGATACAGGATTAAACATAGTCACTGGTATAAATAACAATCGACTCGGGTTGGAGGGTTATTACGGAAATGTTGGTGAGCAGATCGGCTGATGCCGCAGGTCCATTCCATTGGGAATCCGCTGAATCAAATATGCGTTTCCAGCGTTGTTCAGTTGTTACCGATATAGTCTGCGGTACATTTGAAAAATTCATCAGACACAGGACATGCTGATCATTATACCACCTGTGCAATTGCAGTGTCTTGTTAGCTTCATTGCACGACACTTCCAATTGCTTGCGATCAAGGTGTTGCAGTGCAGGAAGTTTTTTTCGCAGAGCAATCAACGCCTGGTAATATGCGAATAATACCTGGTGATGATCTTTCTCAGGCAAATCCCATTGAAGCCTCGACTTGAGAAACGTTTCTTCAGACTGTGGATCGGGTGCTTCGCCCGCTATATGAAATGCAGCGAATTCCGCTTTGCGTCCTTTGCGTACATTCTCAACCAACTCGGGGTCACTATGACTTACGAAATATAGGAAGGGATTCGTCTCACCATACTCTTCACCCATAAACAGCAAGGGTATATATGGGCTGACCAATACGGCACCGGCCAGCAGCTTCAGCATTTCAAAACTTGCCAATACGCTGGTGCGTTCCCCCAACATGCGGTTCCCAACGTGATCGTGATTTTGCGAGAACACTATAAATTTCTGTCCGCTATAGTCTGTAGCTTTTACGCCAAATGTTTTCTGCCGGTGTTGCGAATATATACCATCGTATACATACGCATCGCGGTAGGCTTTCGCGAGATGGCTGATGCCATGAAAATCGGAGTAATAACCGGCTCCCTCCTCTCCTGCTGTTACACGGAGTGCGTGGTGAAATTCATCGATCCACTGCGCATCCATTCCGTAGCCGTCATCCTCTTTCGATTTGATATAGCGTGTATCGTTCAGATCAAGTTCTACGATCAGGTAATGCGGGCGTTGCTGTTTCGTGATCAGCTCATCGGTATAGCCGCGGATCTCCCGCAGTATATGTTGCGGACTAAAATCCTTAATGGCATGAACAGCATCCATTCGCAAAGCATCGATATGAAAATCGCGGAACCACATCAATGCATTCTCAATAAAATAATGCCGCACGCCATCGCACCCTGCGTCATCAAAATTTACGGCATTTCCCCAGGGAGTTTTATACTTGTCGGTAAAGTATGGTGCATATTGCTGCACATAATTACCTTCCGGGCCGAAGTGATTATATACCACATCAAGCACCACGGCTATACCTTCACTATGACAAACATTTACCAGGTGCTGCAGATCTTTCGCACCGCCATAGGAATGATGCACAGCAAACGGAAATACACCATCGTAACCCCAATTCCGTTCTCCGGGAAATTGTGCTACGGGCATAATCTCGATGGCATTTATACCCAGCGACTTGAGATGCTGGATTTTCTTTTCTATTCCGCGAAATGTACCGCGTTCGGTAAATGTACCAACGTGTACTTCATACAATATATACTCTTCCAGCGATGGATTTTTCCACTGCTGATCGGTCCATTTAAAATCGTTGAGATTTACAGCCTGCGAAGGGCCATGCACACCCTCGGGCTGCGCAAGCGATGCGGGATCCGGTAACTCCAGTTTTTCATCCAGCACAAAACTATACAGTTCTCCGGGCTGTAGTTGTGTGGTGCGCAAATGCCAGTAGCCGAACTCCTGTTTTTTCAAAGCAAGCATCCGGTTACTATCCAGTAACCGAATGCATGCTTTGTTGGCCAACGGTGACCATAACAGAATTTCCGCTTCTCCGTTTGCAGTAAAGTTTACCCCTATGGATCGCCGGTTAATGTTTAACGGATTTAGCATAGGCAGTGGGTTGTTGCAGCAGAAGGATGGAGCGTCCTTCTACCTCTATAACACTCTCTGCTGGATATACTTCACCGGGTTCTATCTTACCGTCTGCAGTACTTAACAAACGTGTCCAGTTCTTCGCATACTTTGCGCCAGGCAACCTGAACTCGAGTGTCTCGTGGTGTGCATTAAAGATCAGGTAAAAATTATCATCAACAATCTGCTCGCCTTTTGGTCCGGGTGTATGTATACCACGTCCATTCAGGAATACAGCCATCGATTTGGCAAAATCTTTCGTCCAGTGTTCTTCTGTCATCTCCTCTCCGTCAGGCTGAAACCATGCTATATCTTCGAGGCCTACACCTTTGATCGGTTGTCCCTGGAACCAGCGTCTTCTGCAGAACACGGGATGATCTTTGCGCAGCGCAATCAACTGTTGTGTAAACGCCAGCAGTTCATCATCAGCATCTTTCCAGTTCGTCCACGAGATCTCATTGTCCTGGCAATATGCATTGTTATTTCCCTGCTGCGTGCGACTGATCTCATCACCGGACAGCAACATAGGTACACCTTGTGAAAGGAAAAGTGTAGTAAGCAGATTGCGCTTCTGACGCTTGCGTAGTTCAAGCACTTCTTTCTCTTCAGTCGGTCCTTCTGCGCCACAGTTCCAGGAGCGATTGTGACTTTCACCATCGTTGTTGTCTTCACCATTCGCTTCATTGTGTTTTTCATTGTACGATACCAGATCGTTCAGTGTAAAACCATCGTGCGCTGTAATGAAATTTATACTGGCTGTCGGACTTCTGTAATCTCCTTCATATAGATCGGAACTTCCGGTGAGGCGCTGTGCAAATTCACCGAGCATACTATCGGCACCGCGCCAGAAGTCACGGATGCAATCCCTGTATTTACCATTCCACTCAGCCCAGCCCGGAGGAAATTTACCAACCTGGTATCCGCCCTCTCCTATATCCCACGGTTCAGCAATCAGTTTTACCTGCGAGATCACCGGGTCCTGGTGTATAATATCAAAGAATGCACTCAGTTTGTTTACTTCATGTAGTTCACGCGCCAATGTAGAGGCGAGATCAAAACGGAAACCGTCTACATGCATCTCGAGTATCCAATACCGCAAGCTGTCCATCATCAGGCGCAGTACATTCGGAAGATTGGCGTTGAGTGTATTACCGGTTCCTGTATAGTCCATATAGAAGCGCTTGTCGTCCTGCACCAATCTATAGTATGATTCATTATCAATACCACGGAAGCACAACGTTGGGCCCATATGGTTGCCTTCTGCTGTATGATTATATACTACATCAAGTATAACTTCAATGTTTGCCTTGTGCAGTTCCTTTACCATGTTCTTGAACTCGGTAACCTGCTCGCCCAGCACACCACTGCTCGAGTAGCGGACTTCGGGTGCAAAGAAACCAATGGTGTTATAGCCCCAGTAATTGGTAAGTCCTTTCTCTACCAGGTGACGGTCTGCTATAAAATGATGCACTGGCATTAACTCAACAGCTGTAATGCCCAGCTGCTTCAGATACTCTATTGTTACCGGGTGTGCAAGTGCTGAATAACTGCCGCGTATATCTTCCGGTATATCCGGATGCTGCATGGTAAATCCACGCACGTGTGTCTCATAAATTATACTCTTGTGATACGGTATACGCGGTGGCTGATCATCACCCCAGTTAAACGAAGGATCGATCACAACACACTTGGGAAGGAAAGGTGCACTGTCTTCCTGGCTTAAGCTGAGGTCTTCATCTTCGCTCCCTACTTCATAACCGAAAAGAGAATCACTCCACTCTATTTTACCGGCTATAGCTTTAGCATAGGGATCCAGCAAAAGTTTGTTGGGGTTGAATCGCTCTCCGTTCTTCGGCTCATACGCACCATGCACGCGAAAGCCGTAGAGCTGGCCCGGCTTCAGGTCGGGTATATATATATGCCACACCTGGTACGACCGCTCCGTCATTTTTATTTTAGCTACTTCCTTTTCATCGTGTGGTTTATTGAAAAGGCATAGTTCTACTGCGGTGGCTTTCTCCGTATAGAGTGCAAAGTTTACTCCGTTGCCATCCCAGGTAGCCCCGAGGGGATAGGGGCTTCCGGGGTATGACTTTATCCTGGGTGTAACAACTGGTTCAATTTCTAATTCCTTAGTGCTCATAACTGTTCTGTAAATTCATCGCCCACGTAGGCACTTGTAATTCTCTTCTTTCCGCTTCAGACCGTATTGCTCCTGCTTTCTGTTTATTCTGCGGATGACGTTCGTGTTCACTAACCTGGTATGAGAAGTCATTGAGTACATTCATATAGTTCATGAATGCTTCATACGGTGACGGATACGGACTGAAGTATGCATGTACATTTCCGTCATCATTCTTTTTGGTTGACATATAGTAGAAGTGATCACTGGTTTGCAGCCAGCGCCAGCGCTCCAGCAAATCCGGATCATCTATACTCTTGATATCGCGTTCCATGCGCACCATGCAGTCAAATGCATCGCGCTGCATATCGTTACCAAGCCATGCGGATAAATCGCGTTCCTGGTCAGCCCACGAAATATAGTGTGGTACAGAAAGTGTATCATGCGGCTTCACGTTGCGAATTACTTCGGAAGCAGTTGCCATCACAAAGCGTTTCTGTTTCGCTATAGCCGTAAGCAGTCCTTCGAGGAACTTCACGATACCGGTATTGGCTTTTTGATGTTCGCCAAACGTTTCATAGTCCATGGCCAGCGTCACCACGTTTTCGTGTGGTGGTATACCGTTGAGCCACTCCATATATTTTTCCACGGTAAGGCCGTGATGTCCAAAGCGGAATGCTATATCATCACTTAAATGATAGTTGCGTAAAAATATCTTCAATCCTCCCAGGTCAGGGTGCTGGTATAGGTGGTGCGGACTGCGACCGTGCAGTATACGTTCGATGCCATCGCTGAATATACCATTGAAGCCTAATGCTTCCACGCGTCTGCCGATATCATCGTTGTAAATCAACTCGGTGTTACGAAAAACAGTAGGCCGTACGTTGAAGTGTTCATGCAGCTTAGCGGTGTGATCGAGTATTTGTAATTCAAACTCATCGCCCGGCATCATGCAGGCAAGTGAATGGTGATCGGTCTCCGAGAGAAATTCCACACTCCCCGTATCTGCCAGTGCGCGGAAGCTGTCCAATACTTCCGGAGTATATTCTTTGAACTGATCGATCGCCACACCCGATACCGAGAACACCACTTTGATCTGCGGATACTTGCGAATGAGTTGCAGCAACAATGCATTGGCAGGCAGGTAACTCTGTCGCGCTACACGCTCTGCTATAGCCTTGTTTTGCTTATCATCAAAGTACTCTCCGCGTGTTCCTATATCGAAGAATCGGAACGGACGTAGTCTTCTGGGTTGATGTACCTGAAAGTATAGCACGAGGTGCTGTTTAGTTGTAGTGTCAGATGAGTTCATGATATATAGTTTTTATTTTTTTTGCAGCTTTATCCCACGTTATATTCTTAATCTCTTTCAAGCTGTTCTTTTTTAGTGTAGTTGATAAACTTTCGTACGCTAACACGTTGCAGATCGCATCAGCAAGATCATCCGTTTTCCAGAAGTCAACTTTGATAGCATGCGGCATTACTTCTGCCACCCCGGATTGATTTGAGACAATGACCGGTACGCCTGCCTGAATGGCTTCCAACGGGGTAATTCCGAATGGTTCGGAAACCGATGGCATAACATATACATTCGATACAGACCAGACTTTATCTATATTATCGCCCTTTAAAAATCCGGTAAAATGAAATCTTGATGAAAGTTTTAACTGGGCGACTCTTTCAACAACCTGAGGAAATAGGTCCCCAGAACCGGCCACCACGAAATGCGCATCCGGAAATTTTTCCAGTACTTTTCGCGCAGCCTCCACGAAGTAAAAAGGACCTTTCTGATAGGTAAGTCTTCCAAGGAATGTGACAACATGTGTACCGATGGAAGGTATAGCAGGCGTTGTCTTCAGGTCTTTGGGTGTAATGCCATTATAGGACACGCTGATCTTGGCAGCATCGATCTTGTACCGGTATACCAGTATATCTTTTGTCCACTTGCTTACGGCGAGTATATGATCTGCTTTCTCCACGCCTTCACGTTCAATCGCATATACTTTTTGATCAACGTATTCGCCCGAGCGATCGAACTCCGTAGAGTGTACATGGACAATCAAAGGTTTGTTGCTTACCCGCTGCGCTGCTATACCGGCCGGAAATGTCATCCAGTCGTGCGCGTGAATAATATCAAATGAAAAATTACGGGCAATTTCTGCAGCGACTTCTGCATAGCGGTTTGTTTCTTCGATCAGGTCCGGACCGTATGTGCCCGAGAACAGATGCGTAAAAGTATCAACAACTTCTATCTCTTGTGTTACCTCATGCGTAGCAGGTTCCAGTGAATAACTCCAGCTCTCCATGTGCGTAACAGGAGCATGATATCGGGTTGACCGATATGGCGAAAGAACAGATTCAACCTCTATTGTAGTGATACTGATATTAACACCACTCACTTCTTCGCCCGGCTCCTCGATCCGCTGGGTAATATACTCTTTATGACTGCCTATCTTAATTGGTACTTTTCCCGCGTCAATAAAATCAACCCGCGGAACGTCTTCACCTCCGTGCAGTTTTGGTACAACAAAAAGAATGTCTACATTTTCTTTCGTTAGTGATTTAGTAAGTCCATAGCAAGCTGTTCCAAGTCCTCCTGAAATATGGGGAGGAAATTCCCAGCCAAACATTAATACTCTCATAGTGTGCCCCTCAAGATTTTACGATAACACGTCATATATCCGGATAAGTATACGACTGACTAAGTCTGTCTAAAATCTATGCCAGCGGTAGGCTCCACACTTTGGGTAATGCATTGCAAAGACGCTGCTTAACATTTTCGTAACAGGGTGGAATAGTTTTTGGCGGACGAATTTCCTTTCCGAATTTTTATTGTGCCAACATATACGTCACACCGAATGAGTTAACTCATATATACCGCTCTGATAAATTCGGATTTTTTTTGATAAAGAGCAAGCCACCTATAGATAAATAATCTATAGTATAGTTTATTAAAAACTATAGCATAAGAATATAGTATATGAAAAATTATGTCAGCCTGCAGCAGGCTCGGGTGTTTTCTGCAGCGCCTTCATCAACTCATTTTCATTGGTGAGATCGAGACGCAACGGTGTAATGGATACATAACCGTTTTCAACAGCCCACCGGTCAGTTCCTTCCTGCGCAGGTTCCAGTGTTGTAACCGTAAACCAGTAATGCTTGCGCCCGAGCGGATCGGTGCCGGGAACAATCTTGCCATCATACTGCTGCACAGCCTGGCGTGTCCATTTTATACCATTTGGATTCGGAGGAAAATTCACATTAATAAGTGAGAGGTCCGGATGCTCTAATAATACAGAGAGTGTTTTTTCAACAAAAGGTTCAAGTGTATCGAAGTCCGGTTCAGCTTTACCTGCCGGAGTACTCAATGCTATACCACGCATACCCATTAATACAGCCTGCTTCGCTCCTGCCAACGTACCTGAGTGCCACATCGAGTTACCCAGGTTAGAGCCCATATTTATACCCGAGAGTACAACATCGGTCTGTGCCCACAGGTGTGAGCCCAGTGCTACACAATCAGCCGGTGTGCCATTGACGCGGTATGCTTCTATGTTACCAAAGTTTATAGGAGACTTTTTATAGAAAAGAGGTCGTGAAGCAGTTATAGCATGTCCCATAGACGATTGTTCAACATCGGGTGCAACTACTTTTACTTCGCCAAAACGTGCTGCTATCTTAGCCAGGCATGCTATGCCGGGACTATATATTCCATCATCATTTGTTACCAGAATTCTCATACGCCACTTTGTTGTTTTCATTTATTCCCTAGTAATATTCATACCAGGCATATAATTAGCCTGCATGCCACCAGGAAAATACTTTATATGAAACTAGCCAAGCTTATTTACAACCCCACGGCCGGAGAAGGGGTTGATTCTACTCAAAACATTGTTTCTCTTCTCAACAAGGAAGGCTACGAATGTAGCAGCGCATCTACAAAAGAAGACGACTGGGGAAAACTGGATTCGAAAGAAACTGAACTTATTGTTGTTGCCGGTGGTGACGGAACAGTGCGGAAAGTTGCCTTTGAATTTTTGAACAAGCGACTGCCGATTGGACTTATCCCCATGGGCACAGCCAATAATATAGCACGCACACTCGAACTCTCCGATGATCCTAAAGAAATTATTGAAGGATGGAATCTCAATAATATAAAACGCTTTGATGTCGGACGAATCTATAACCTGAAAGATCAAAAGTTCTTTATTGAAGGACTGGGCTTCGGAGTTTTTCCTCGACTGATGAAGGAAATGAAAAAGGAGAGCAAGAAGAATCACTCACCTGATAAAAAATTAAGAACTGCACTCGAGGTTCTTCACGATATAGTATTGGAGTATGACGCACGCAAGTGTTCTATTCAGATTGACGGTGCCGAACATACCGGCAACTACCTGATGGCTGAAGTGATGAACACACGTTCCATAGGACCGAACCTGAACCTTGTGCCATTTGCTGACCCGGGTGATGGCGAATTTGAAATTGTGCTCATCTCCGAATCTCAGCGCGAACAGTTTGCCAATTATATACTCAATAAAATTATGGGTAAGGAAGAGCCTGCGTTCTTCAATATACTAAAGGGTAAAAATATTAAGATCAACTGGCAGGGCGTACACTTGCATGTTGACGATGAGTATATCAAGTTCGACAAAGAAACAGAAATCAAGATTGAATTGCAGGAAGATGCGGTGCATTTTTTGAGTCGCGAAGCGTAGGGGTTGCTGGCTTCAGGCTGCTGGCTGCTGGACGCTTGGTGTAGCTGTGAGCTGTGAGCTTCGAGTTGCGAGCTGTGAGATTGGGAAGGGAACGGTTGTGAGAGATGTAGTATAGTTGGGAGAATGTGGTATAGTTTGGGGAAGGTTTATTGCTTTAGTATAGTTTTTGGTATGCGGACGGTATATATGTTTTCAGAATGTATAGCGTGTCTATAGCATTTGAATTTATTTCGTAGCTTAGAGTAATGAATCCGAAAGTATTTGAAGCTCCGTATGCTTCAGTAACCTACTATCCTGAAAAACGTTTGCTGGTATTGGTCTGGAGTGGCAGTCCGACAAAAGAAGAATACCAGGTGCCATTTCTTACCATGCTGGAGTATAGCAAAACACATCCTGTTGACAGCATGTTGTCTGACATTTCCAATCAAGGTGTTATCAGTCCTGACAACCGAAAGTGGTTTGAAAAGGAAATGATGCCACGGGCAGTAGCGGCCGGTCTGAAACGCGCAGCCATCGTTACGAACGGCAATGCTTTCAAGCTATACTATATTAACCTCATTCTTTCCGCAGTAAATAAATTTCCCATCGTAACGAAGTTGTTTAACAAGCGAAATGAAGCGATCGATTGGCTGGAACATGGGAAATAGCTGCTGGCCGCTGGCTTCTAGCTGCAAGATGATTTCGTTAATTCCTCGTTGTTGGCTCCTTTATCGAAGTATACATTAATAAGCCGTGAGCTTTGAGCTGCGAGGTTTGAGAGAACGGCCGGGTGCTGGCTGCTAGAGGATTTCGTTTATTCCTGGTTGTTGGTTTCTTCATCGTATAGTATATATCGCCATTAGCAGGGTAAACGCTATAGCAGTTTAGATCAGCTTGAAACCAGAAGCCGGTGGCCAGCAGCTTTTCAAGCTTCGAGCACAATCTTCCCTATATGTTCGCTGCTCTCCATCAGAGCGTGTGCTTCGGCCGCTGCTTCTATGGGGAATGTTTTATAGATGATTGGTTTTACTTTGCCGGACTCGAGCCAGGGCCATACGTGTTTTTCAAGTTGCCGGGCGATTGCGGCTTTAAATGTTGTGTCGCGTGCGCGAAGTGTTGAGCCGGTAATGGTAAGTCGTTTTCGCATAATGGCTGAAAGTTTTACGGGTGTCTCATCACCACGCATTACGTTTATCAATACCAGTCTGCCTTCTTCAGCTAATAACTCCAGGTTGGTTGGTGTATAGTCGCCACCGATCATGTCGAGGATAACATTTATACCTTTACCATTGGTTGCCTGCCGCAGTACATCACCAAACTTTTCGGTTTTATAATTGACAGCTTTTGTTGCGCCGAGTTTCTCACAGTATATACATTTGTCGTTGGTGCCGGCGGTTACATATACTGTAGCGCCCCACGTGTGCGCCATTTGTATAGCTGCTACACCTATACCGCTTGATCCTCCGTGTATAAGTAAAGATTCCCCGGGTTGCAGTCTGCCTCTGTCAAACACATTGCTCCATACGGTAAAAAATGTTTCGGGCAACGATGCAGCTTCAGTAAAGCTGAGATTAGCAGGCACCGGGAGTGCTTGTCCTTCGGGTACTGCACAATATTCAGCATACCCCCCACCCGTTACCAATGCACACACTTTATCGCCAACCTTGAATCGCGAACAGTTTGATCCCGTTGCTATTACTGTGCCTGCAATCTCGAGTCCCGGTATATCTGGTGAAGCTCCGGGCGGTGGTGGATAATGTCCTTTACGCTGCGCTACATCGGGACGGTTCACGCCTGCTGCTGCAACTTTTACCAGGAGCTCATGAGCCTGCGGTTCAGGTTGTGGCCGCTCCTGATACTTTAATACATCCGGTGCTCCGGGCTTCTCGATAACGATGGCTTTCATATAGCACTAAAAGTAGAAAGTTTACCTGTAAAAAGCAGAAGGCTCATACCGGCTATCAATTAAAAAAAGTGGACAACATTTCTGTCGTCCACTTCTTCTTATTATGAATCTATAGGATTGTCCTGATTCAGATCAGCGATGCATCGAGTGTGATAGTCGTATTCAGTAATTTCGATATAGGACAATTCACTTTAGCATCTTCGGTACATGCCTTGAATTGCTCGGCCGTAATACCAGGCACTTTGGCTACCAACGTAAGATGCGATAGCGTAATAACACCATTCTCAAAAGTAATGCTGCAATCTGCAGTAAGTTTCTCCGGAGTAAAGCCTGCTTCACCTAATACAAAGCTGAGTTTCATGGTAAAGCATCCTGCATGCGCGGCTGCGATAAGTTCTTCCGGGTTCGTTCCTATACCGTCTGCGAAACGTGAGTTGAAAGAATATTGTGTAGCGTTCAGTACAGTGCTCTGTGTTGTTAAATAACCGTTACCATCTTTACCGGAACCATTCCACGTGGCTGTTGCTTTTCTTTTCATACTATATATAGTTTATGTTTTCCGTTTATTATTGTTTTATTGGCCGGATTACTTCGCGAACTTGATCAGCTCCGCATTGAACTTTTCGCGTTCTTCAATAAAGAGACCGTGGCCACTGTTTTCGAACGGTACAATAACAGAACCTTTAATACCTGCATTCATTTGCTTTGCCAGGTCAAAAGAACAGATCTTGTCTTTTACACCGTGAAATATAGCAGTCGGTATTTTTATTTTTGCAAGCTCCGGACGAAGATCTGTATCGCGCAATGCAATGAGGCTTTGCGTAGTTGCATAAGGTGATGCTGACAAGTTGATTTCACCTAACCAGTTTGCAAGTCCTTTGGGTACTGCAGTTTCCGAAGCAGCGAAGATGGTACCGAAGTTTTCAAGTAACTGCGGACGATTGGTTTCGCTCAGCGCAATCAGTTCGTTTACACTCTCCACTGAGAATCCGTACGGATAGTCACTGCGTTTTGTCCACACCGGTGCAGCAGCACCAAACAGTACAAGTTTGGCAACGTGCGCGCTGTTGTGACGGGCTACATAGTGTATGGATATAGCACCACCCATCGAGAAGCCACCCAACGTTGCTTTCTCAATCTTCAGTTTATCCAGTATAACCTTGATGTCGTCTGCATATACATCATAGTTATACTTACCGTACGGCTTGTCTGATTTACCGAAGCCGCGCAACGTGATACCGATTACACGGAAACCGTTTTTAACGAGCTCGCTATACTGGTACTCGTACATGGCATCGCTTAATGGCCAGCCGTGGATCAATACTACCGGTTTACCTTCACCGAGGTCGGTAACGTGCAACTTAACATTAGGCTCTACTTCTATATACTCACTGCGTCCGGCAGAAGCATTGACACGGGGTTGTGCCCAGGCCTGTGTGAAACTTACCATAGCAAAGACAGCGACCAGCACTGATTTCGCATCGATCATTTTACTTATTGTTTTCATAGTTCGTGTTGTTTTTTATTTAATGTTCAACGACACAAAACTATAGCAACCGGCGAACCTGCGGGATAGACGTTTTTCTACATGAGTTGGACATTTTTCCCTGCGCGGGCTTTGAAGCGCTTTTTTAGCGCTGCCGGAGACAATTCGGGATTGATTATAAGATTGAATTCCGATTAACTCACATCAAAGGTGGAAGCCAAATCAAAAATACAACCGGGCAGAACACCTGTAAATAATTACATGAACCAGTTCATGGCTACAAAACAGCGATCTCTTTGTTTATCAGCTTGTGAGGCGCAGAATAAATTCATCCAGTCCTTCGCCCTCCGGTACATTAAGCTTCTTCTTCAAACGGTATCGCGATTTTTTAATACTATCGGTGGATATTCCCAATATGGTGGCGGCATCCTGCAACGATATGGCCAAGCGGATAAAGGCTGCAAGACGAAGTTCGGAAGCGGTAACATCAGGATAAAAGTATCGTATGCGGCCAAGGAAACCAGGGTATACTTCTTCGAATGATTTTCTGAATCGATCCCAGTGATCCTCGGTTATAATGTTGTCGAGCAGGATAGCATGAAGCTCGTTGAGCTTGGCTTCGTTCTGCATCGGTATAGCCTTCTTCAGTTCTTCTGCATCCTGTGTAATCTTTTCCAGTAACTCAGACTTCTCTTTCAGATTCTGCACCTGCAGGTTCAATTGCTGGGTATTAAATTCCAGTTGCCTGGATGCAGCCGCGAGACGTTGACTATATAATAACAACCCGATAATCAGAATGCCCGCTATAGCGATTGCCACTACATTACGTTTAAACCGCTGATGTTCATACTGCTGTGTTGCTACATTCAGCTGTGCCTGCTTCTTCCCTAACTGATACGTTGCTTCCAGCTTTACCAGTTTTTGCGCTCTGTCTTCATGATTGAGAGAATCGCGCATGATGTTATACAACGATTGGTAGTAAAAGGCTTTTTTATAGTCGCGCGCCAGGTATAGCGCCTGTGCCATGCGATTATAATTGTTCATGGTATATATAGTCGACTGCGTGCGCTGACTGAGTTCAAGACCTTTGGCCGCCAGATGTATAGCCTGCTCTGCATTCTTTTCGATGACGTATAGTTCACTCATGGAGCCGTAGATCTCCGAGATGATCTCATCGTTATGCGTTGCTTCAGCTAACACAAAAGCGCGCTGCCGTAACGCAAATGCGTTCTTGTAATCTTTTCCTGCCTGGTGCAGTTCGCTTGTGTTCAACAGGGAGTATACCATCATCGCAGTATCCTTTAAACTCTCTGCCATGGACAGGGATCGTTCGTACAAACGTTGAGCCCGCGTATAGTCTTCTTCCTTCTGACACACCAACCCGATATTAAACCAGGTATTCATGACACAACCTTTGCAACCGAGCTTGTGCCATATCGCCAGCGCTTTGCCATAATACTCGTGTGCCATGGCAAAATTATTTACATCCATGTAAACGCCTCCTATATTACTATACGAACAGGCAACACCATCCTGGTCCTCCAGTTCTTCATAGATACGAAGACAATGTAAGTAATGCTCAATGGCTTTCACGGGATCGTTCATCAAAACATAAGTCCAGGCAGCACTGTTGTACGCCATTGCTTCGCCTTCGCTATAACCTATATCTCGCGATAGTTGCTTTGCCTGGTCGGCTGTCAGCAAAGCTTCGTCTTTATTGATGTACTGATATTCGAGGCTCAGATCAATTAATGCCAGAACATAATTTGAATCTTTTGGCATCGCTTTTAATGCATGAATCAAACTATCCACTGCACGTGCCTGCGCAGTAGCCATGCCGTTGCACATCACTACCAACAGTATACTTAAAGCCAGGTGCTTCATTCTACACTTCATATTCCCGCTGCGCATATTCCTAAACCTCACGATGCCTATGCAGTAAGCCTGATGATGAATTCATCTACATTCTCTGAATCAGGCACTTCCAGTTTTTTCTTTAAGCGGTACCGGGATTTCTTTACGCTTTCGGGAGATATACCCAGCATGGCCGCAGATTCCTTGAGTGAAAGTTTCAATTTAATGAGCGCTGCCAGACGAAGTTCCGAAACGGTTATGTCCGGGTAGTGATACCGCAGCTTACCAAAGAAGCCCGGATGTACTCCTTCAAACGCGAGCTTGAAACTCTCCCAGTCTTCTTCTGTTAATATCTGCAGATTCAACACTTCGTTAAACTTGCGGATGTGTAAATCTTCTTTCGATAATGAGTTTTGCAATGCCGTGAGCTCTTCATTTACCTTGCGTATCATCTCGGACTTTTCCACCAGGCTCCGGGTATAATTATCGAGTCGTTGCTTTTTCAGCATAAGCTTCTTCTCGAAAATGATTTTCTGTCGGTTGTAGATCAGTCCGCCAATGATCAGCACCACTATGAGCGCTCCTATAAATGCGTTTCTTCGAAATACTTCGCGATCGCGTTGCTGTTGAACGGATGCTATAGCGGCTTCCTTTTTATCCAACTCATAATTATAGTGCAGGCGCGCAGCTTCATTACGACTGGCAACGCGCTGGAGACTGTCGGTTGTTTTTGCATACTTGGACTGAAAATCAAAAGCCTGCTTAAAATCCGACAAGCATGCATATACCTTATATACTTGCGAATACAATTCAACTACATCTTCCGCAGGCATTTTCTTTACAAAGACCAACGCATTTCTAGCATGCACCAATGCACCCGCACAATCACTCTGCGTCCGTGCCAAGGCACACTGCCGCATGTATATAGTAGCAATGGCAATGGTATCGTGCGCATAGACAGCCCGTTGCATCGCCTGTTGCTGATAGTGCAAAGCAACCGGGTAACGCTTCAAATGCTGGTATACCGAACCAATATCACTTAATAAGCGAGCGATGCGCATATCATCGCCTCCGTCTGTTGCACGTGCAAGTGACTGACGGTAATAATATAGTGCAAGTGAATCACTATTGTTCTCGCTAAAACGATCCGCGAGTGTTTCGAACGTCTGTGCTGTATTAAAATTGTATAGCGTACCGGATTGACCAAAAGATACATGTACTGCGCTGCCGACAATTGCCCCCAGAATAAAAAAAATGACCTTCTTCATCTAATGATTCTCTTTTCAGTAAACCATAGGCCGGGTCTATCTGGTTTACGTGTATCGCTAATGGTTATACAGAGTATAATTTCAAAATACATCTCCCTATGTATAGCTGCATTACCGAGTTCAAAAATAAACTTTTTATCGCTTATGTCTACTTAAATGTCCGTTCATCCAAAAAAGAGTTCACCAAACCATTACCATACAACTATATTGGGTATACATACAATACATTTATAACCATTAATATGTTATTCATTCAAGACAAAAAGGATGATCGAAAAAACATATCCCAAAAATCTGGCAGGTCGGAAAGCCAACGGTCGCTTGCAGGTAACATCCGTCTGGCAACGCTTTAAAGCGCTGGATGATTTTGATACTTTTATCAACCGACCCTCATTACACTGCGTCCACTTATCTTTTTCAACCTGCTATCAAAGCATCTTCTATTATGGATCATCTCACCACACCATCCAACACCACGCTCCTGTTGCACGCTACGCATACATTGCTGCAGGCACGTGATTTCGATGGTGTAATAAATACTATACTACCAATTGCCAGAAAAATTACCGGTGCTGATGGCGTTACTTTTATAGTACGCGAAGATGATTCGTGTCTTTTTGCAGAGGAAGATACAACGCAACCGCTTTGGAAAGGTTCTCGCTTCCCTATTCATCAACGCATTGAAGGCACATCGATTCATCATAATGAGACGATATGCATTGCCGATATTTATACGGATGAACGTATAAACACGGAAATATACCGATCAACATTTACAAAGAGTCTCACGATAGTTCCTGTTGGAAATGATACTGCTACGGGTGCCATTGGTATATATTGGTCTGATATACATCTATCTTCGGCAGAAGAAATTTCGCTGCTTCAGTCGCTGTCCACTACAGCAACTGCTGCCTTCGAAAACATCCGCGTATTTCAGCAGCAGCAACAAACGGAAATACAACTGGATAATCTGAAAAAAGAGTATGATAGTTTAAATAAAGAGTTCGAGTCATTCTCATATTCAATGTCACACGACTTACGTGCACCCTTGCGAGCAATTGTTGGTTTTTCACGGATGCTGGATGAAGATTATCGCGATGTGCTGGATGCCGAGGGACTTCGCATACTAGGTGTTGTTCAACGGAACGCCTATAAAATGGAGAACCTTATTGATGAGCTGCTCAAACTTTCACGCATTGGCCGAAAAGAAATTATAAAGATTGTTATCGATACACCACGACTGGTACAAAGTACAATTAATGAAATCAATAACTCCGTTTCGCACAAGAGTACAATTCAGATTGGTGCATTGCTGCCTTCGTTTGCCGATTATGCTTTACTAAGCCAGGTTTGGATTAACCTGCTGCTGAACGCTATTAAGTTTTCATCCCGGAAGGAAGCGCCTTTTATTGAGATTGGCTCGTACACGACCGAAACACATATAGTATATTTTATTAAAGACAACGGTGCCGGTTTTGATATGGCGTATGCTGATAAATTGTTTGGTGTATTTCAGCGGTTGCACAAGCCTACAGAGTTTGAAGGTACTGGTATAGGACTTGCGCTGGTACAACGCATTATCAATAAACATGGGGGCTCTATTTGGGCGGAAGCCTCTGTAAACGAAGGAGCGACCTTTTATTTTTCGTTACCGGCTCAAAATTGAGTAACCGAAAAATAAAAGAATCGCTCCTTTCTTTTACGCTATATATACTCGTCTATTTCTTCACGATACGTATATCATCAACACAGAAGTTGATCTGCAATGCTTTATCGTTCTGGTTCGCGACCACCATTACAACAGCATTATCAAGCGGAAGCTTCTTCCAGTCTACATAAGTGCTTTTATCAGGGATGTTGAAGTCAACTAATGGTATCGACAATTCGATCCATCGTCCAACGGGAACCATTCCGTTCTTCCACGGCTCGAGCTTCACGGCATAATTTTCATTATTGGCGATTCGCACTTCTATATATACTGCATCCTTCCACTCGTATGCTGTATAGAAATTGAACTTCAGCGCCAGATCACTGACAGGCGTATCATCACTGATGGATGTCGGCCAGCTATTGATAGCATAACCGTTCGCCTGCCCCCAACCTGTATAGGCAGAGATTGTTCCGGAAAACCGGGTGAACTTTCTTCGGGCTACCGCCGGAGCAGAACCGTTGGTTGATTCACTGGGTGCCCAGGTCCAATTGCCTATACCATCGTGGTTAAAGATATCTTTCGTGGTATCATTGAGAATGAGTGTACCTTGTACTTCTGCACTGGCGGTTACAATCTTCAACGTGCCAATGGCCTGTAGCCTGGGCGTTATAAAAGCCAACCGCGTTTGACTCGCATTGATATGAATCGCGCTCGCGGGCACTTCAACATTACCCGGCAATACAATTTTCTTGACGCCCATAAAGTACTCACCACTGATTACAAGCGAATCGCCCCACACCGGCATATCGGTGCTGATACCTGTTATAAAAGGTGAAACCGTTGCCCTGAAAACTTTTGATGCTTCACCGCTCTCGGTAACAACTGTAATCGTACCATCAGCATCGCCTCCGGCCGGAATGCGTACATATATAGTATCATACGTGCTGCTCACGGTAAATGCAGTAACGTCAATCGTCTGACCGCCCGTAGCAAAAACAACTTTCTGTATGTTATAAAAATTACTACCGATGATGTCCAGCATCTCTCCTTCTGTAGCAGGCAGCGAAAAGTTAAATTGCGTAATGGCAGGCGCTGGTGACAGAAAGGTAAAGCTATAGGTTGCTTCTCCATGCGCTGTTGTTACTTTAATCTGGTTCGGCAGTGAAGCGTCTGTACCGTGCAACGGGAGGTCTTCAGGAATTTCCACTATTATACTTCCATCGCGCACGTAGGCAGGATTTATACTTACAACGGTATTGTTCATGGCAACGCTTCTTATGTCTTTAAAATTTTGTCCTTCCACAACAATCTTTACTCCCGGAAAAGCTTCGGTAAATGTGCTGTCGCGATGCGCGGGATCTATCAGGCGTACTTGCGTGATAACGGGAGCACCAATTTTTTCGTCATCGCTGCAGGAGGTAATGCTATAGCTGCCTGCCACGATTAAAAGAAGCAACAAGGTTCTTGTTATCGTTACGTTTGTAATATTCGTATTCATACGTTTCTTATGTCTCTTCACTGTCAATCAAATCAAAAAGTATACGGCACCGGATCCTTCAACAAGTTCGGTGCCCTGGTCAATTCCACCGTAGGGATCGGCATGGTAAAATTATCGGCATTGGCTGTGATCTTCCTGGAGTAACTCAGGGATATAGTCCAACCCGATGGTCCGGCGGAAGAACCATTATCCGGATATACCGGAGTGACGGTATAGATTCCGCGTTCCTGGTTGCTGAGAAGTTGGTATGCCCGTTCAGCACTATAGTAATGCAGGCGAACATAATCGTACCACAGCTGTCCTTCCATTGCAAATTCCAGGATACGCTCGGTATAAATATCATCCCACGTGATGGACATTTTGGAAGCAAGTCCGGCACGCTCTCGAACTTTATTAAAATACTTCAAAGCTTCAGCATGACTTGTCGAAGCATTGTTACCAAGTATAGCTTCAGCGTAGATGAGGTATACATCCGCCAGTCGCAATATATAGGTGTTTATACCGGTACGTTGTTCCAATACTTTCCCGTCATTATCTTCCGGTCTGCCCACTACATATTTCTTTACCCACGCGCGGGTTCCGGAAGAACCGTTATTCAACGGCACTTGCAGTTCCTGAACCGTATTCGCACCGGTTTGAGTGTTTACCACGGCCTGATGTATATAGCTATAGTGATCACCCGGAAACATGAAGGTTCCCTTTCTGCGTTTGTCAGCTGCTTCATACTTTTCGAGTATAAACATAGACGCCCCTAGGTCTCCACCCCATCCATCGTTAAACCCGGTTACCTCTGAACTATACGCCAGGTACGACTGCATGGAATTTTGTGTTCCCCAGGTACCGTTATATATCCACTGCAGCGCGAACAAGCTTTCGCTGTTATTATTATTCTTTGTCTTGAAGAGTTCTTCATAGTCTGGAAGCAATGAAGCACCGCTATTATCAATTACGGATTTAGCATAGTAAGCGGCACTGTCCAGATCCAACTGATTTCGTGTACCCGATATACCAGCACGGGTAAGAAACATCTTCGCTAATATACCCTGTGCTGCATATTTAGTGAGTCGCCCGTCCTGAAGCGGTTTAGCTGACAATGTCTTTGCTGCGTAGCGTACATCACGAATTATAAATTCCCAT
>CBIHOZ010000080.1:0-30937 GCA_966211525.1 uncultured Chitinophaga sp.
TAAGAAGTAAGAAGTAAGAAGTAAGAAGTAAGAAGTAAGAAGTAAGAAGTAATTTATGTCCAGAAGAAATATATATTTGGCGTTATGGGGTGTGCCACTGGCGATATGTTTGCTTGTGGCGGCATGTATACCGGAACCGCTGGAGGTGGAGGGTATACCGGTGGTGAAACCGCAGATTGTTGTGAATACGCAAATTATACCGGATCAGTCACTCGTGGTGTTGCTTACCAAATCGTTTGGTGCGTTAGATGCGAGTGAAGACAGTGACGCTCAGGAGCTGCTGGATCAGATTGCTGTAGAGGATGCAACGGTTACAATAAGCAATGCCCGGCAAACTTATAGTCTTGCTGCGCTTGGCAGTGGGGTGTACGGTGGTATATTTATACCTTTCAGCGCGGGCGAAGAATATACGTTGCGTGTTACCAGTGAAACATTAGGTGACGTAAGCGCTACCACCACTGTGAAGCCAATGATCTCTTTCGATGATATTGAAGCTGAACTATATTTTGATGGATATGATGATACGCTGGTGCAGGTAATATATACCCTTACCGATCCGGTGGATAAGAACTGGTATATGTTGAATGTGCAGCACATAGAACGTGACGAGCTGATTGAAGATGCACTCAACCCGCGTTCCTTTATGCGACTGCTCGATGATGCAGAGTTCGATGGTCCGAAATATGGTGAAGCATTTCGTGCGTTTCAGCGCGACTTCAGTCCGGGCGATACCGTGGCGGTATTTCTCTCAAACATCAGTGAAGAATACTATAATTTTATGAAGCTGCGACTTGATAATCGTTTCAGTTTTATCGAATACCTGAGTGAACCTGTTAATTACCCATCGAACGTTGTGGGCGGCAAAGGATTTTTCAATTTATATGTACCCGACATCCGCACATTTGTACTCGAAGAAGAGTAGTGCTGACCACCGAAGCACATAGCTATAATTTCGTTGGTGAATTTTTTTTTGCGAAAATCTTCGCGATCCGCGGGCAACAACCTTTCAAAGTATGCAGCCGTTACATATTTTCGACCCAGTAATCCCCAAACCCCTTTCACTATGGAGAATAAAAGCAAACGCGATGAAGTGATAGAAGTAGCCACCAAGTTATTTATTTATACCGACTATCAATGGTGGGATAAACTTCTCGAGGAAGTTCTTACCGAACAGGTTTGGTTTGATATGGCATCTGTTGGCGGAGGCGAAGGAAAGAAGATCTCCGCGAAAGATATATGTCAGATGTGGAAGACAGGCTTTACAGGTATAGATGCTGTGCATCACCAGGCTGGCAACTACCTGGTAAACTTTCATGCGGAGGCAATCGAAGCAACCGTATTCTGCTATGCCATTGCACTGCACTATAAAAAGTCTGCCACGCAAGGCACCACGCGCGAATTTGTTGGAAGCTATGACCTGCATTGTGTACTCACAGACAAAGGCTGGCGCATCGATAGCTTTAAGTACAATGTGAAGTATGTGAATGGGAATGTAGATTTTAAATAACCTGTGGCACCCTATACATTTAAATCAACTGTGCTGATATTGCCAGGACTCGGAAATTCCGGAGAAGGACATTGGCAAACACTGTGGGAAAAAGAGTATAATTTCATTCGCGTGCAGCAACGCGATTGGGACACTCCTGTTCAACGTGAATGGATTGAAACAATCGACCGGAAAATATCCGAACTGAATACAACGGATGTGCTACTGGTCGGCCACAGCCTGGCGTGCTGTACGGTAGCCTTTTGGGCAGCACGATACAATCGTAAAATAAAGGGTGCGTTATTGGTAGCGCCCAGCGATACAGACGCTGCTACATATCCACCCGGTACCAGCGGCTTTATGCCGATGCCGCTAAACAAACTTCCGTTCCCTTCTATAGCAGTAGCCAGCACGGATGATTACTATGTTACGTATGATCGCGCCCGACATTTTGCCAACGCATGGGGAAGTGAACTTGTAAGCATTGGTCCTGCAGGACATATAAATGTAGCAGCAGGTTTCGGAAACTTCGAAAAAGGAATTGAGTTGCTGAAACGACTCGATGAAGGGAACGTAAAGTAGAGGCTATATTTCGCTTCCGTAATTATTTTTTGCCGGCATTCTTCTCGTAGAAGTTATTGATCAGCGTCATTAGTTCGCCTGCCGTGAGGTAATACATGATGGTATAGTTCTGCGCGTTGAAATCACCGAGCAGTTTATAGTATTGATCTTCCGTAAGACTATATTTCTTCATTAATCCTGATTTGGTTTCAGGATTGTTGATCACCACATCTACATACGTCTTGGCCCGAATGTTATCTTCACGAAGCCACGTGAGTTTACGTTTTTGCTTTTTGGATTTCGATAGATAGAAAGGTAATTTTCTTCGGGCCAGCTTCGCATTCTCATCATCGAACATGCCTTCGTAGCTGATCGCATTCGACTCGATCGTTACGGACTCCAGCATAATTCCTTTCTCCGTCATGCGAATCACACTCGATTCATAATTCCACAACGGTTGCTCTATGGGCTGATATCCCACCAATGAAAATACAAGTGTATCGCGTTCCGTGGCCGATATACTGAAATTACCTTGTACATCCGTAGCAGTTCCACGCATCGAGTTTTTTACCCGCACGGTTACGAACGGTAACGGACTAAAGCTCGCAGAGTCTACAATAATGCCGGTATATACCTGTTGCTTCTGGGCATAAGCGGTTATACCTACACTCAAAAAAAACAACGCAAAGAAAATAATTCGGTTCAGCACGTATTCTAATTCGTCAGTAGTTCTATGATGGAGCTACAGGCCGGAAAAGTTTTAAGTAACGTATGCCGGTCTGCCAGTTCAAAATCTGCAAAGTCAAATCCCGGAGCAACGGTGCATCCGGAAAGAGTATAACTATTCGCTGCTGCAACTTTGGCACCAAACCAGCAATTGGCGGGCACTACTATCTGCAGTGATTCTCCGTTCTCTACATCGGGCCCCAAAGTATGGGTAACAAGGCCGGCATCCGTAAGTATATAAATGTAGAGGCTGCTGCCCGCATGGTAATGCCAGAGTTCATCTGATTTTATCCGATGAAACAAAGACCGGTCTTGTGAACGCAGCAGAAAATATATAGCGGTGGAAAAACTTCGTGCAGCACCAAAGCGTGACGGAAGTCCGGTGGCCGGAACGGATTCCGAAGCACGATAGGTTTCTTTATAAAACCCGCCTTCGGGATGAGGAAGTAGTGCAAGGTTCCGGATCCAGTAGTCAGGAGCGTTCATATTTTGCCTTGGGAATTGCTATACAGAGTCCAATATAAAACGTTCTGCACAATACACCACGCATAAAATCTGCGAACGTGTAAGCCGCTTCGTTTAAAAAGAAACAATAAAGAGTAAAAGCAGAAGTTGTATTTTGTGCGATGGGTTGATTCCGCAGCGATCAATCAAATTTTCTTCTTATTCCCCAGAGATCACGGATCACCACATCGATCATAATCTTCTGTGAGTTTTGCAGTATCAGATTGTTGGAGGTAGTGCCGAGCCGATCGTATGAGTAGGTAAGGTTGATCGAGGACTTACCATCAAACACCGGCAACGATATACCGGCCGATAGCCCCCACGTTAGAAAATTTGTTCCATCCAGTTTAATGGGATAATTCTGTGTATAGAAACCAGCACGCAGCGAGGCAAGTCCCAGGTACGATTCTGCATTTGGATTTCCCTTGTATAAATATCCAAGACCGAATTTCCACGAGTCTTCAAAAGTAAGTTCCTGGTCAGAGAAGCTGGCAGAACTCCACTTTTCAAATTTCAGATCGGCTGCTATAATAGAGCGTTTCGAATGCAGCGCAAGCCCTATACCAGTGGATGCGGGAAGTTTATATTTTAGTTTATCGCCATTGTCGCTAGTGAGTGTATCGGCATTCTCATCGTATAGTGTACTTTTCTGTGAGCCGTTGAACTTTATACCATTATCCGCTACAAGACCAACAACAAGTGCACGATTCTTCAGGTTAATGCGGTATTGAAGTCCGAAGTCAGCGTGAACCTTGCGCGCTACAACCTGGTTCTCATACGTGAGCACGCTCGACTGACTCGGAATTTCTATACTTTCATTCTTAGTAATGCTTCCGAATATATAGGAGAGATTAACACCAAGCGACAGATTCTTAACCACGTTGAATGAATTGCCGAGGTAAAGCTGGTTCAGATTTCCGCTGCCGTCATATGTATAATTTACATTGGATGCCGCTCCGAGTTCGCGTTGTGTGTTGATTTTATACCCTACACTACTATAAGGAGCAAGTCCGGCAGAAGCCGACCACCACTTCGAAAATTTGAACCAGTAATTAATGTTGGTGATGCCGCCCGTTGATTTTGATTCTGCTTTTGCCGTGGTAAGGTATCGGTTAGACTCTACATATAAACCAATCTCATATATATGTGTGATCGGTGACGAGATGGCTCCGTACGAAGCCGGGTTTATGGGATTGAGGTTGTAGTCATCCTGCACCGCTATACCTACACCGCCCATACTTCTGTTGAGGGAAGACGTTCTGTTATTGATCATGCCTACACCATATACAGAGTAAGGTGAGCTGAATATATTTTGAGCGTAAAGAGTACCTTGTATCAGCAGAAGTGCTCCTGCTAAAAGAACCTTTGTTAATTTAGGCATTGCAGTTGTATTAGTCTTGCAACTTCGCCAGTGCATTCCGCCTCAACAAGAATTAGCGACCAAGGCAGTAAATGCCACTACATCATTCTTGTTTGTGCCGATCTATTTACGGGCACATTTCATAAAAAGTATATAATCGCATAAACCTTCGAAAAAAAGCAGTTTGTAAAGATTTTCATCGCATCACAAAATGGCAGACACTCCATAGGTTGGCGCTCCGTTGTGTTTGGTAGCTGAATTTAATGGTGTTGTCTCATTCATTTCATGAAACAGCGCAAAGGCGGTTGTTTTGTTACGGAGATAAATTTCCATGAAGCAAATTCTTTTTGTCCTAACGGTCTTGACGATGGCATCGTGTGGTGTAGACTCTTCGGAGATCGGTACAGACTTTTTCAATGAAGGCGCACTTGATTTTTCATACATCGATTCGTCATCCGTCAAGCTGTCGACTATACGTGTCGAGAACCTGACCACGGCCGCAGGTGCACGCATTCTGCTCGGTTCGCATGCCGATGAAAAACTGGGTCGCATAACAGCATCGTCATATTTTCAGGTAGTGCCGACTTCGTCTAATATGGATCTTGAAGACGAAGATGTATCCTACGAATATATAGCGCTCGTATTAAAATATGATCACTATTCATACTATGATACAACGACCAGCGTGAAGCTGAATGTACACTATGTAAATGAGGAGATCGTTGAAGACGATGACGATACATTATACAGCGACAAAACGTTTTCAGTTGATGAGACTCCTCTGGGTTCAATCACATTCACACCGCGCCCGAACCGAACATCAGATTCTGTAGAGATAAGACTTTCCGATGAACTTGGTAAAGATCTTTTTGCAAAGGCTGTCAGTGGCAGCGAGCAATTAAGTACTTCTGCGGAATTCCTTCGTCACTTTCGCGGCCTTGCTGTATTCCCGGATTCCACCCGTTCAACCTGTCTGCTTGGTTTTGCTGTTACACCTGAGCTGCGCGTATACTATAAAGACAAGAGTACAGTTCCGATCACAACCGATAATTATCTCACGTTCGCTGCATCTACTTCCAACATAATATATACTCATATTCATACAGACCTTACCAGTACTAAACTTACATCGCTTACGGAAACGGATGTGCGGCTGAGTGCTGATAATACGGATGAGCAATCCTATCTGCAGGCTGGTGCAGGTTTGATGCTGCGTGTAGATATACCTTACCTGCGAAACCTGAAGCAGATCGATAACTTCTATCCGACACAAGCTACGCTGGATATATACCCGATCCGTAAATCATACGATGATCAGACACCGCTGCCGTCATCGCTGATTGTATATAAAGCCGATAAGAAAAATAATTTCTATGCACAATATGGTATCAATGCTACACTATTAACGGATACCGATCTCGGTCGCTATACACGCTATACTCTTGATGTAACATCGTTTGTGAAAGAACAAATGGAGTTAGAAGAATTGAATGAAAATGGCTTGGTGTTCTCGATCGCTGAAAATTTTCCGGTGTCGGTCAATCGTATTTATGCCGGAAGCAACGGAGTGGATTATGAGACACGCCTCAGAATATATTTTGTCACTGTAAATAACAAAAACTAAAGAATGAAACAGATAAAAATAGCAACTGCGCTTCTTGCGCTGGTCGGGTTTGTGATGTTTACTGCCTGCTCTTCGTCTGATGATGATGAAACCAACCAGGGTAACTGGACGAAAGTTACTCCTTTTAAAGGTGTAAAACGTTCAGGCGCGTTTTCGTTTACCATTGGCACCAAAGTATTTGTAGGAACAGGCTATGATGGCGATGACTACTGGAACGATGTATACGGCTTTGATATCAACAACGGTTATTGGGAATCTATAGCAGAGTTTCCGGGCACACCACGCGAGCGTGCTGTTGCGTTTAGTGTAGGTGGTAAGGGATATGTAGGGCTGGGTTATAACCGCGATGAAGACACAGAAGAGTTACGCGATTTCTGGGTATATGATCCCGCTACCAACACCTGGGATTCGTTAGGCCTCTTCGGAGGATCCGCGCGCTATAGTGCTGTTGCGTTCTCTATCGGGTCATATGGATATGTAGGTACAGGTTATGATGGCGATAATACAAACAGTGACTTCTGGCAATACGATCCATCGAGCAATACGTGGAAAGAAATCGTAAGCTATCCGGGTGATAAACTTGAATCTGCACTGGCTTTCGTAATCAACGGCAAAGCATATATAGGTGCGGGTTGGGACAATGGTTTACACAACCTTGACTTTTGGGAATTTGTGCCGGGTACTGATGGCGGTAATCCCACCTGGACAAAACGTTCACCGGATGATGACGAATCTGACTATGATGAGTTTAAGCTGGCCATGTATCGCCACGATGCTGTAGCCGTAACGGTTGGTAACAACGCCTATATAATCGGTGGTGTATCGTCAACAGGAGCGACTGATAAAACGGTATATGTATTCGATGCAACTACCTACGACTGGGATGATCGCACCTCCTTCGAAGGCTCTGCAAGAAGTCTCGCGGTAGGATATGTGTTGAGCGACCGCATCTTTGTAGGCACCGGTCAGAACGGTACAAGCCGTTACGATGACATCTGGGAGTTTAAGCCAAACGAAGAATATGATGAAACATACTAGCCATTGATAGGAGCGTTCAGTCAGTCCAATGCGTGTAGGGATATCGATGGTGGGACTGGCTGGCTGAACGACCTGTTAATGTATAGGTATGGTGATTTTATACTTTACAGTAATGGATGTACCCATTGGCAAGCACAACAGCTTTCTGTATTTTGCAGAAAGCTTGCGTTGCCAAACGGAACGAGAGCAGAGAAATAAAAATGGAGTGAGCCGAATCGTTAAGACAGGCTTAGTATAACACGTGAAAAAAGGAGTTGTTAACAAAATACTGATCGTAGCACTACACGTGTTTGGCTGGGCATTGTTGTTTATGATGCCCTTTCGTTTTTTATCACGCTCGGGATCTAAATTCATAAGACAACCGATGGGGCCACCCCCGCCAGACGGTGGGCCTGCGGAGCAGATGATAAACTCGGTTCCGTTTGATCCGATGTGGTTTCGCATTGAGACATTTGTTACCAATGGTCTGCTGGCTATATTCTTTTACCTGAACATGTTTGTATTGGTGCCGCGTATACTTTCTAAAAAAGGATGGTGGCCCTATATATTTATAGTTTTGCTGGCGTTTAGCATATATATCCTGGGTGGATACGTCATCAAAGTGTTTCTCATTCCGCACGATGCAATGGGGCGTCCGTTTGGACCACCGCTTTTTATAGGTATACCTAATTTTCTGATGGTGTTCGGGCTGAGTCTTGCGCTGCGCATTATGCAGGATCGCTCTTCATTCGAAGCTGCTTTAAAAGAACAGGAAAATGAAAAACTTAAATCAGAGCTTTCGTTTCTTCGTTCGCAGGTAAGTCCGCATTTCATGTTTAACGTGTTAAATAGTCTTGCTTCGCTGGCACGAAAGAAATCCGATAAATTGGAATCGGCCATTATACAGCTTTCACAACTCATGCGATATTCGCTATACCACACGGAGAAAAAAGTTTCGCTCGAGCAGGAAGCCGATTATCTGAATAACTATATCGAATTGCAGAAGCTGAGGTTTGGTTCGTCTGTCAACATGCACTTTCATGTGGATATAGAACGGAAAGACCTGATGATTGAACCCATGTTACTGGTGCCTTTTGTTGAAAATGCTTTTAAGCATGGAGTGGGATTGATTCACGAGCCCGTTATTATTATATTACTGGAGGCCACAGCGTATCGCATCAGCTTTACGGTACGCAACCGGTTCAATCCCGCTGGTGACGAGATGAAAGATGAAAGCTCCGGTATAGGTTTGCAAAATGTACGCAGAAGACTGGATCTGCTGTATAAAGATTTATATACGCTGGATATATACCAGACAGAAGACAGCTGGTTTATTACCGAACTGAAAATTATTCCCGAATGATGACGTGTGTTGCTGTTGATGATGAGCCCCTGGCGCTCGACCTGCTGGAAGATAACATCAAGAAGATACCTTTTTTGAAGTTGGTAAAGAAATGTTCCAATGCACTCGAAGCAAACAGCTTCATGCAGACGCAGAGTGTTGATCTTATTTTCCTGGATATACAGATGCCCGGCATTACCGGTATACAATTTCTGCAGGGCATGTCCAAAAATCCACCGCTGGTAATTTTTATCACCGCGTATGAAAAGTATGCACTGGAAGGATATAACCTGGATGTAATCGACTACCTGTTGAAGCCCGTTTCATTCGAACGTTTCCTCAAAGCTGTTAATAAAGCACACGATAAATTCAATGCACAGAAAGCTCCGGTGTCACAAGCGAGTGCAACATACCTGTTTGTAAATTCCGAGTATAACCTCGTGCGTATTGACTTCAGTGATATAGCCTATATAGAAGGTTTGAAGGATTATGTGAAGATATTTTTGCTTTCATCTCAACGGCCCGTTATCACGCGCATGAGTATGAAGTCGCTTGAAGAAAAATTGCCGGCCGATCAGTTTGTGCGGGTACACAAGTCCTTCATCGTATCGCTTAACAAGATCACATCCATTCGTAAAGGAAGAATAAGTCTGTTGAAAGCACAGATCCCTATCAGTGAACACTACAAAGATAACCTCAACCGGTTCATCGATCCAAAAAACATGCCTTGATCAAAATGTTGTCACGATTCCACATTGTGTATATGTGAATTAAAATTGTGAATAAGTTTTGAGTTCCGATTATCCCTTGAAATCTAAACTTCATTGAAGATATAGTCCTTTCATAGCATTTTTTCGCCGCAGGGCTGAACCTTGCATCATTGTTTTCGTCCCTATATCTGCAGGTTTTAGTGTAACCTATAAATAACAACGGACTGGCTGGACGAAAAAAAATGATGGGGCATATACTATTGCCCGATAAAATGAGTTAATAATTATAACTGTCAATAGAAGACTCTCTGGTCACAGGTAGGTTAGGTAGAAAAAAACCGGAGCACAGGTTGCTTCGGTTTTTTATTTTTATGCTACGCAGTAGTGACACTCTGTTGATTAACATCCACCGCCCGCAGCGGTTAGTGTGCCATAGGGCGTCTCCAATAGTTTTGCGAAAGGTATATCCGGCAACCCCGCTGATCCAGTGAGCTGTTTGTAATAATATATATCCAGGGCGTTACGCCATGGCGCAATGAGTATAGGAATACTTTTGGGCGTTATGCGAAATGTATACTGGTCGAAGAAAGGATATGCGTCCAGCCATGTTGTACCCAGGTCTGACGATACATACGATTTACCACCGTTCCGCGTAAAAACAATTTTGTCACCATCCGCTGTAATAGATGATGCTGCACCCAGGTTCGTACCCGAAGTTGTCCATTGTACTCCGCCATTACGCGATTGATATATACCCGCATTTGTAGCTGCAAACAAAATACCATGCAAAGCTGTAAACGCATTAACCTGCAGGTTGTGAACGGAGGATTGCCACGATTGGCCGTTATCATACGAATAGTATACACCATCATTCGTGCCCGCCAGAATAACCATTTGGTCTGTATAGAAACTGCGTACCGTCATGCTACCAAGACCTTTGTTCGCAGGCTGCCAGGAATCTCCTCTATTGTAGGATATATATATGCCGTGTTGATACGTACCCGCCAGCAGCATTTCGCCTTTCGACAGAAGCGCATCTACCTTTATATCTTTTGGTAAACCGGTGTTGGCCGGTGCCCAGCTTTTCAGTTTGTCTTCGGAGATGTATATACCTCGGGATTCGATACTCACAATAACTTTGTCATGATGCATCGTCCATGCGTTTATACGTGCTCCGGTTGGTAGTCCGGTTCCTGCCGGTTGCCAGTGTTGGCCACGATCACGCGTTACATAGACCGGGTAATTTTGATCTTGTGCGATTGCTGTTGTTGTTGCAGCGAGCAGCAATAAAATGTAACAGTATATTTTCATGGTATATATTATTTTGTTGCTTGTATCGAAAGTTCTATTCCGATGGCATCCGATATAGCACTGTCGCCAACATCGCTAAAGATTTTGCCGGAGCTATACTGAACATTCCATTTCGTTCTATCGAATTTGAATCGGGCTTTTGCAGTAAGCGTTGATCCACTCTGCCTCACCTCGGCCGGAAATTTCAGTGTATTCTTTACGCCTTTTAAAGTAAGCGTACCGGTTATATCCACATTGGGTTGATCGGCTTTGGCATCTCTGATCGGATCAACCTTCGTGATTTCGAAAAGAGCAGTCGGAAATTTTTCGGTAGCGAAGAAGTCATCACTTTTCAAATGATTAACCAGGTCATTACCGCCATCATCCGCAGCCATGTCCAGGTTCTTAATAGTGTTCATGTCAATTTCAAAACTTCCTCCCGTCAGCTGATTGTTCGTCATTACAAGCTCACCTTTTTTCAGGTTGATGGTACCGTTATGTTCACCAAAACTAAAGAGGTAATAGCCAGCCCAGCGCATAGAGCTTTTTTGAACGTCAACCTTGTATAGCGTGCCGGGGTCACGAAACGTTAGCGCGCTGAGTGTTATAAGTACAGCCAGTGCCAGTATGCTTGTTTTCATAAGCGATTTTGTTGATTAGAAAATGATGGATCAAACGTACCGGCAATCATTTTTCTTTTTGTAAAGTGCTTGTAAAAAGATGTTAACGATATGTAAATTTTACCCCTTCCATGAATTTAAAGAGTACATTTACTTTCCGATTTACGTGCCATGAAAGGAAAAGTATACCGTATACTGATTGTTACAACACTTGCGGCTTTGGCAGGCTTGCTGGCTATGCAGGTATACTGGTTTATACATGCCTATAGTATACAGGAAGATGAGTTTGATAAACGTGTAAATCTGACGTTGCGGAATGTTGCCGATCAACTCCTGCTGTTGCAGAAAGATTCAGCAGCACGCATCAAGCCTGTGCAGCAAACAGCATCCAATGTATACTTTGTTGAGTTGGACCGAACCCTTTTGTATAGAGAACTCGATTCGTTGTTGAGAAGTGAATTCCGAAAGCACGAAGTGTATGCACCGTTTCGGTTAGCGGTATATGAACATCAAAGCGACAGATTGTTGTTTGGTAATTTTTATAAACAAGGTGCGCTAACCACAGCGAAAGCTACTTGCATGAGACGTGAGGCAGCCAGCGCGCGTATGGATTTCACCATAACGTTTCCGGATAAGCGTTCGGATATACTGGGCGCCATGAAATTCTGGATCATCATGGCCGGTATATTTCTATTCATTCTCGCGGTATTTGGCTATATGGTGATGGATTTGTCGAGACAGAAAAAGCTTGCCGAGATAAAAGCTGATTTCATCAACAACATGACGCATGAACTTCAGACTCCGATCGCAAATATAGGTATGGCCAGCGAGGTGCTAAGGACCGTAACACCAACCGATCGCAGGAAAGCAATGCGCTATGCCGAAATCATTCACGAGGAAAATCAGCGATTAAAATTTCATGTAGAGCAGGTATTGCAAACTGCACAGCTTGCGGAAGGCAACGTAAACCTGGATAAGAAACAGATTGATATCCACGAATTGATCAACACCGTACTTGCTACATTTGAACTTCGGCTGCAGTCACGACAAGGTAAGATTGTAAAACAACTGGAAGCATCACAAGTCAGTGTAACAGGCGACCCGATTCATCTCTCCAACGTTCTCTATAATTTGTTGGATAACGCAGATAAATATTCGCCCGCTAATCCTGAGATAACAGTAACAACGCACAATCATGAGCAAGGCATTATAATAAGTGTTGCCGATAAAGGCATGGGTATAAGTCACGATATTCAGAAGTATATATTTGACAGATTTTACCGCGCCCCTACAGGAAATCGGCATGATATAAAAGGATTCGGCCTCGGACTTACCTATGTGCAAAGCATTATGCAGGCACATAACGGAAGGGTAACGGTGAGCAGCGAAGAAAATAAAGGAAGTCGCTTCGATTTGTTGTTTCAAAATATATAGCAACATGAAAACTGTAGATCGTAAAATATTGCTGGCAGAAGATGATCGTAATATGAGTTTCATGCTGCAGGATAACCTGGAGATGGCCGGGTACACGGTTGAGGTTTACAGCGATGGACAATCTGCGTTAAATGCATTTGTTAAGAAGCAACACGATCTGTGTGTACTCGATGTTATGCTTCCGCAGAAAGATGGTTTCACACTGGCGCATGATATACGCAAGCTCAATCTGTCGGTACCGATCATATTTCTTACGGCACGCGCGATGAAAGAAGATCGCATACACGGCTTCAAGCTGGGTGCGGATGACTATATAACAAAACCGTTTAGCGTTGAAGAATTTTTGCTGCGCATCGAAACCATTCTGAAACGGGTATATGCACAACCTACGAAAGCTGACGAACAATTTATATACAGGTTAGGGACGCTCGTATGCGATTTTGCCAATCAACTGGTGACATCCCCGAGCCGCGTACAGGAGCTTACGAATAAAGAGACAAAACTATTGAAGTTGTTTTGTCTCAACAGGAACAAAGTGATTGATCGTGATATTATTCAAAAAGCGATCTGGGAGGATGAGGGTTATTTTGTAGGAAGAAGTATGGATGTATTTATATCGCGCCTTCGAAAGCTCTTAAAGGATGATACCAATGTTGCCATTCTGAATATTCACGGTGTCGGGTATAAACTGGAGGTTAAAGAGTAAAAGGCCGGTACATTTACCCTACGGCAAAGTGATAGCCTATACCTTTTATGGTGATAATTTCGATAGAGGAATCCTCTTTCAGATAGTCTCGTAGTTTGGTAATATATACATCAAGGTTTCGTGAATTAAAAAACGAATCGTCACCCCAGAGTTTCATCAGTATATCTTTTCTAAGGACCGTTGCATTTTTATTCTCAACAAGCGTCTGTAGTAATGTAGATTCACGATGCGAAAGTTTTTTCACGGCATCTTTATAGCGCAGTTCGTATCGCAAGGGGACAAACTGATATGAACCTATATGAATACATTCATTGCTATTACCATTGCCATTTTTCTGGTGCTGCGTGATATGAAGTAAATTGTTGATCCTTACAATCAATTCTTCCATGCTGAAAGGCTTTCGGATATAGTCATTACCGCCAACCTCAAATCCCTTTAGCAAGTCTTCGGTTTGTGTTTTCGCAGTAACAAAAATGATAGGTATAGCTGGCGCGATCTGCCTGATCTCCCGGGCAATGGTATAGCCATCTTTCGCAGGAAGCATGATGTCGAGTACACAAATGTCTGGCTGCTCTTTCTTGAAAGCATCAACGGCTTCACCACCATCATCAATCATCGCCACCTCAAATTCACGACTCTCCAGACTCTCTTTCACAATGCGCCCGAGGAATGGCTCGTCTTCAACGTATAGTATTTTTGTTTTGGTCATATTCTTTTTAGTCGGAAAGTTCGGAAGTCGGGAAGTCCGAAAGTCGGAAAAGTCCGAGAGTTGATAAAGGCTGAATGTTGGAAGTTTTTGTGTTGTTTGGGGTGCATGGCTATATATATAAGCTGTATGCCGATTCAGTTTCCCTTTACATCTTTCTGTCTTCCCGACTTTCGGACTTCCCGGACTTTCCGACTTTCTGTCTCCTCTACTTCACCCATTCAATCCGAAACACACTCCCCACACCTGTCTCACTCTCCACTTCAATTTTTCCGCCATGACTTTTTACAACGCTGGCTACGTAGTTTAGTCCCAGGCCGTGGCCTTTTGCATTGTGTACATCACCGGTAGGTACGCGAAAGAATTTTTCAAATATTTTCTTGTGATACTCTTTCGGTATACCCATGCCTCGGTCTTCTACCAATAGCGTTAGTTTATCGGGCGCACCCTTTAAGGTAACAAGTATAAACGGATTTTTAAGACTATATTTCAGTGCATTGTCAAGCAGGTTGTAGATTACATTGGTAATGTGCATCAAGCCTCCCTGCATTTCGAAGTGCGACCCTTCTTTTATATACTGGATACTCGCACCACGTTTTTCAAAGACTAACTTCATGGATGCAATTACCTGTTGCACGGTTTCATCGAGGTTTATAGGTTCAGGTTTAAATTCAACGCCTCTGTTTTCGAAAATTGCTGTGCGCAGAATTTTATCCGTCATCAGGGTGAGTCGATTCAATTCGCCCTGTGCTATATCTAAATATTCGGCTGCGAGTTTAGGATTACTTCTGGCCTGAAAATTCTTGAGTGCTTCCAACGCTACACTTACTGTCGCTACAGGAGTTTTTAGCTCATGCGTTACGTTGCTGATAAATTCATTCTTCAGTTCCATCAGTCGCTGCTGCGATCGCATATTCAGATACATGGTAAGGAATGCGATGAGTATCATGACGGTAAGAAATAATGAAAATAAAATCTGCGGTGTGATTTCAGTTAGCAATGTGCCGCGTACATCCGTGAGTGACGATGCATAGTGATGGAGTGGATTGAGACGCACTGGTTCAACCTGGAGCGTATCGCTAAATATAGGACTTGAATCCTGTGAATCACCTTTACCATCTTTACTCCTATGAAAATCCTGTCGTGCAAAATCAGAAAAGAAATCAGGTCGGTCGGCCGGAGGCGTACGAACTATATGGTAAATCTCGAAGGGAAGATTAAAAGAAGCGTTGGCAAGTGCTTTACCAAACTCGTGTCGCAGACTGTCGCGATCAAGTGTATCAGCACCCAGGCGAACTACAAAATTTTTTGCTCCCCGCTTACCACGCATTTGAAAATTCTGAATACGTGATACAACGGGTTTCAGCATGTCACGCGACACGGAGTCTACATGGTCCTGCGATGTTATATAGATTCGTACTTTCTCATCGCGGGCAACGGAACCTCCGGCAGCCTCTTCCCATCTGGCTGAGTCAACACGTTGCGTGGTACCGTAGGCCACGACAGACGCGGGCATAGCCGGAAGTGATGCATGAACTGAATCTGTTGAAACAGCCAGTATATTTTTGGAGATAAGCGAGTCGCGCATAGTATATACTGTACTTCTGAATATATCATTCGCCTCGCGTCTCAAATCGTAGAATGCCTTTTCGTACGAGTTCACCAGCCACAATGCCTGCAGGATGATCAGCAGCATCATACTGCTGATCATCAGGAGGAGTATAACTATATGTTTACGCTTCTTCATTTGTAATTCTTTCTATGCTTCACTTTCAATTACCACGCAGCAAACGGGTACCCTTGTATTAACTCGTGCTTCGGACTTACGCCTTTCATCGATACAAAGGTAATGTTCCCGCAGCCAGTGCTAAGCATCTTTAACGTTAATTAACATTCCTTTCAGAACTATTAACCGTTGGCGTTGATCTCTGCCTGTACATTTACTCCCGAAACTAAATCATGAAAATATCCACAACCATGAAACGTATCCTGATATTTCTGGGCATCCTGGTGTCCCTCACCGCAGCACATTTTGTTTTTGCGCAAACTTCTGAAGGTGTTGTTGTCTACGAAGTGAAAGTAAATATGCATCGCCGACTTCCACCCGAACGACAGGGCATGAAAGAGATGATGCCGGAGTTCGATGTTCATAGAGAGCAACTTTTCTTTACTGCAACCGAGTCGCTTTATAAACCGCTGATCGAAGAAGAGGAAGACGACTTCGCAAGTGAAGAGGGAGGTGGTAGTATGCGCATGCGGTTTAGAAGGCCGAATGCGGAAATTTATTTTAATCATGCTGCTTCCAAAAAAGTTACCCTGCAGGAATTTATGGGTAAGAAATACCTGATAGAAGATTCCGTAAAAATTACTCCGTGGAAATTCGGAACGGAAGTAAAAACAATTCTCGGTTATGCATGCCGCCAGGCTACATTCTTCAACGAAGAGCGGAAGCAGACAATCGTGGCCTGGTATACCGACAAACTTCGTCCGTTCCTCGGTCCTGAAATATATACTACACTTCCAGGCGCTGTTGTACAGGTTGATATCAACGATGGCGAACGTGTGATCACAGCAATAAAAATAGAGCCGCGTACCTTGAAGAAAAGTGAGCTCAAAATTCCATCGGGTGGTACGAAGATCACGGAAAAGGAATTCCGCAAGATGATGGACGAGCAGATGCAGCGAATGGGCCGTGAAGGCGGGGTGATGATCAGGAATTGATGTGTTTGAGGTGAAGGTGTTGATGTGTTGATGTTGAAGTTCGAAATTATATACTATATCCTGATCTATATACCTTATGAAAAGACTTTTAATATTTTTTGTTTTTATATCCCAGGTGGTGATGGGGCAGAAGATTACGGTGCGGGGGCAGGTGGTGGACTCGGTGTCGCATGGCTTGCCGGGGGCTACAGTTATTGTGCTGAATCCGAAAGATTCATCGCTGGTAAATTTTGGCGCTACGGACGCTGCTGGTAAGTTTGAGATTGCCAATCTTGCGAGAGCGTCATATATGTTAAAGGTGACGTATGTCGGGTATAAAACGTATTCGGCTTCTGTTATGCCGGGTAACGGAGATATAGTGGATGTTGGCTCGCTGCGAATGGTGCCCGCGCAGACTAAATTAGATGAGGTGGTAATTGAATCGGAGAAAATTCCGGTTGTGATCAAGCGCGATACCATTGAGTATAATGCGCTTGCTTTCAAGACGAATCAGAATGCTACCGTTGAGGAATTGCTGAAGAAACTTCCGGGTGTTGAAGTGGACAACGATGGCACTATACGCTCGCAGGGCGAACAGGTAAAGCGCGTAACGGTTGATGGCAAAACCTTTTTTGGTACTGATCCAAAACTCGCCACACGCAATCTTCCTGCGGATGCTATTGACAAAGTGCAGGTGTTTGATAAGAAATCGGATCAGGCAGCATTTTCCGGTATAGATGACGGGCAGCGGGAGAAGACTATAAATCTCGAACTCAAGGAAGAGAAGCGTAATGGTATATTTGGAAATCTGCAAGGCGGTATTGGTACAGATGATCGCTTTGCTGCCAAGGCCAATCTCAACCGTTTCAAAAAAGGTCAGCAACTTTCTATACTCGGCATGGGTAATAATACCAATGAACAAGGCTTTGCTATGGATGACTATATGAGCTTTACCGGCGGTACGCAACAGCTTATGAGCGGACGCGGTGTTGTGCGTGTTGAACTCAACTCCAATAATTCTACCGGTATACCTGTAAATATAGGAGGACGCAACAGCGGTATAATGACAAACTATGCCGGTGGTGTTAACTTCAACAACGAGTTTACTAAAAAAACGGAGCTTAATGCGAGTTACTTCTATAATCACCTGGATCATGATATTGACATGACCACGGAACGAACCAACTACCTGGCTACGGGTAATCTTCAGTTTAACCAGCGTAGCCGACAGTTGAATACCAATTCCAATCATCGTGTCAATACAGTGCTCGAGCATAAGTTGGATTCCATGAATTCGCTGAAACTTACCACGAGTGCTACCTACAATGAGACAGAATCGAATACAACCAGCAATAGTCAGAACCTGGACGCAGCGAATAACCTGTTGAATGAGAGTACCGGGCGATCAACGGCCAGTGGTACATCAACCAGCTTGAATACAAATTTACTGTGGCGTCATCGCTTCTCTAAGAAAGGGCGTACACTATCTGCCAACGCGCAGCTGAGCGTAACGGACAGTGATCGTGACGGTGATCAGAATGCTACGAATATATATTATACGGGCGATCAGCAAACCACAACGGTTTTGCAAACCAACACGCAGCAAACAAATACGGTGAACTATAGCGGAACACTTTCGTATACCGAGCCGCTGGGAAACAGAAAATACCTGGAGGCAAACTATACCTTCCGGCAGAACCTGAATGATGTCGATAAGAAAGTATACGATGTTGAAAATGAAAATCATGTTTTCAACGCTTCACTGAGTAACCAGTATAAAAGTGATTATCAGTATCACCGCGCGGGACTGAATTTCAGAATGAATCGGGAGAATTACAATGTTACCGTAGGAAGCAGTCTGCAGCAGACTTACCTGGATGGTGACTTAATTTTGCTGGATCAAAAGATATCAAAGTCTTATCAGAATGTATTGCCGGTGGCACGCTTCAACTATGATTTCTCTACAACCAAGCATTTGCGTTTTGATTATGAGACATCTGTACAAGAGCCGACTATTCAGCAATTGCAACCTGTTGTCGATAACAGTGATCAGCTTAACTGGTATGTCGGTAATCCAGATCTGCGTCCAGCCTATGCACACAATGCAAGATTGAACTTTGCTACTTTTGAGCCTGGCAAGTTTGTAAGTTTCTTCGCCTTTGTTGACGCCACCTATACACGCAATGCTATCACTACAGCGCAGCGTTATACCGAGCAGCAAGTGCGTATATCCACTCCGGTAAACGTGTCCAGTACAACGCGCCTGAGTGGTGACGCTACATTTAGCTTCCCTGTTCAACAGATTGGCAGCCGCTTTAGTTTATCCGGAAATGTATCGCGGCAAAACGGAATAAATGTAGTGGAGAACGTAGAAAGCGGAGTGATTCAAAATACATACGGGGGAAGATTGCGCTATGATTATCGCTATAAAGAAATTTTTGATGCGAGTCTCGGGGCCAACATCAGCAGGCAGTCTGCCGAATACGAAGTAAGTGAGCAGTCCAATCAACTTTACTTTAATAAAACATTTACCGCGGAAGCCAATGTATCGTTTCTTAAAAATTACCAATTCACCTCATCGCTGGAATACCTGGTATATGAAAACAAAACCAATGATTATGAACAATCTATCCCGTTGGTAAACCTGTCTATATCACGCTTCTTTTTGAAAGCGAAGAGTGGTGAGTTGAGATTCTCTGTAAACAACCTGCTTGATAAAAATATAGGTGTAACACAAACCGCAGATGTGAACTACTTTCAGCTTCAAACCTCCAACTCGTTAGGTCGTTATTTTATGGTAAGCTTTATCTATGCTCTGAATAAGCAATTAAACCCGATGGGTATGCGGCCGCCACGTGGTATGATGCGTGTGATTCGACCGTAGCATATATAGATAAGGAGTTCGAACTTTGATTGGCCACCGCTGATTCGGTATCAGCGGTGGCTTTTTATTTTTTAGCAGCTTCAAAAAAAATACTTCGCTGTGCGTGACGAAGACTTTTTGCGTGCATCTAAAACTTTCAAAGTATCCGTTTCTCGCGTTGTATGGAAGTTATATAGGGCAGTTGAAACGAGCAGCAACCGATTGAAACTGTTGAATACAAGGAGTAAAAAATAAATTTTAAACATTCGTTTAAAATTTAAACAACTGTTTAACTTTGCGCGTTATAAGGTCATGACAAGCGAAAAGATACTTTCTGCGGCACGTGAGCTCTTTGAAGAAAAGGGTTTTGATCTCACAAGCGTTCGCGAGATAGCAACAAAGGCAGACGTTAACGTTGCTCTGATTAACTACCATTTTGGCTCCAAAGAAAATCTGTTGCTGGCGATCATGGAGCAGTCCGTTGGCACCACGAGATTAAAACTCAACGATATAAATCAATCGCCATCAACACCGATTGAGAAGCTTATGCAGGTGATTGAGCTATATGTTGATAAAATATTTTCTAACTGCAAGTACCATCAGTTTATACAGCGTGAGTTGTCAAGCGGGCAACGGCCGGAACTGATCGAGGGCATCATGAAGATATTAAATCGTAACAGCTCAGAACTGCGCAAGCTGCTGGAAGAAGGTCAGCGAAAAAAAGCCTTTAAAAAGGATGCCGATTTAGACCTGGTTATTGCGACACTTTTCGGAGTGATATACCAGACTACACACGCAGTTTTCAAGAAGCGATGGTCGCGCCCCAACGAGAGCGAAGAAGCATACAAGGAACGGGTCAAGCAATTTCTTCATGACCTGCTCGGCGTTTATCTGATTAAATAAGAACTATATATATAAACATGTACAGGAAAATAAGTACTCTCATGATGATAACAGGGGTGCTGGACGGTATACACCTGCAGGCGCAATCTGTTAAGAAGCTTACAGTAAAAGAAGCCATCGACCTGGGAGTTGCCAACAGCAAGCAACTCATCCTATCAAACGCGAAAGTAAAAGAGGCACAGGCGAAAGTTCAGCAGGCACAGGATAAAGTTATACCAGAAGTTGGTGTAAGTGGAACCTACCTGCATTTGAATACGCCAACAGTAAGTATGGCGAATGAAGCATCCGGCAATGGCGGAAGTTCTGATTCTCCGCTGGCAGCACTTTCTAACATACACGATGTAGCGTTGGTACAGGTGTCTGCATCGTGGCCGGTATTCAATGGTTTCAAAATCAAGAATACCCGAATGATGAACGAATACCTGGAGCAAGCTTCTCAGTATGATGCGCAGACCACCCGCAGTAATGTAGCCCTTACTACTGCAAAGGCTATATATCAATACTACGAGTTGCTGGAGACAAGAAGAACGATCGAGGAAAACCTGAAGCAGGAGCAGCAACGTGTAACCGAATTCAAAAACCAGGAAGAGCAAAATTTACTGGCACGTAACGATCGGTTAAAAGCAGAGTTGCAGGCAAACAATGTGGAGCTCGCACTTACAGATGTTAACAACAGCGTAAAACTTGCGGAGTATAACCTTACTATATTATTAGGACTGCCGGAAGAAACTACACTTGAGCTGGACACAACCGGTATGTTTGAACTCGCAGCACTCACCACCTGGGATCAATATCTTCAAACAGGTTTGGAGAATCGTACAGAACTGAAGTCTGCCGCAGTGCAATTAAAGGCAGGTGAATCCGGATATAAAATTGCAAAAGCCAATCGTCTTCCTACAGTGGCATTAACGGCTGGTTATGTAAATGCATTTATACCCAACGTAGTAAATGTTACCAATGCTTTGAATGGTGGTGTATCACTGAAATATAGCATAACGGGTGCTCTACACGCATCGCATGGAATGCAGGAAGCGAAATCGCGTGTTGAACAGGCCGAAGCTTCGCGACAGCTTGCAACCGACCAGGTGAAAGTAGATATCCGCGGCAAGTACCTGAACTGCCAGAAGTCACTCGAGAAACTGGCCATCACCAGAAAAGCAATTGATCAGGCGGAAGAGAATTACCAGATCTCGCAAAACAAATACAAAAACGGCTTGCTCATTTTATCTGACTACCTGGAAGCAGATGTAGCGCTGTTGCAGGCGCGCATTAACTATGCAACTGCGCGGGCAGAAAGCATGATCGCGTATTACGAACTTCAGAACTCAGTAGGAACTCTATAAAATCAAAGCATTGTAAAATATAGTATGGAAACGAAAACAAATAAAAATAAACGATTTGCCATTGTGCTGGGAATCCTGGTAATAGCAGGTGCAACGTTTGGTACTACGAAATATATACATGGCCAGCATCATGAAGAAACAGACGATGCACAGGTAGAAGGCGATATCAGTCCTATCATTCCGAAAGTATCAGGCTATGTAGAACGTCTGCTGGTAGATGACAATACCGTTGTAAAGGCTGGTGATACGTTGGTTGTTCTGGACGATCGCGACCTCGCCTTAAAAGTATTGCAAGCCGAAGCCGCCCTTGAAAATGCAAAAGCAAATCTGGAATCTACAAAAGCAGGTTATACTACATCGCAGGAAACGGTGTTGAGTTCGAAGTCATCTTTGCAGGCTTCTGAAGGAAATGTAGAGATCGCGCAGGTAAGAGCGCGCAGAGCCGAACAGGACTTCAAGCGTTACGAAGAACTTATCAAAACAAAGTCTATCACACAACAGCAGTATGAGCAGGCCGAAGCCGAACGCGATGCCGCGTTGAAGCAACTTGAAGTAGCCAAGCGTCAGCGTGAAGCAAGCTTCCGCGAATCAAGCGCACGTCAGGCACAGAGTACAGTGAGCAACCGAAATATAGCGTTGGCACAAACTGTGGTGAAGGAACGTGAAGCCGATCTTGAATATGCAAAACTTCAGTTGTCGTATGCACGCATTGTTGCGCCTTCATCCGGAGTTATATCTCGCAAGAATGTTCAGATAGGACAATTTGTGCAGGCAGGTCAATCACTCTTCGCGCTGGTAACAGAGAAACAAAAATGGGTTGTAGCCAACTTCAAAGAAACTCAACTTGAAAAAATGAAACCAGGCCAGGAAGTAGAGATCGAAGTAGATGCTTTCCCGCATGAGTCGTTCAAAGGAAAAGTTGAATCTATATCGCCTGCTACAGGAGCCAAGTTTGCATTACTACCAGCGGATAATGCATCGGGTAACTTTGTAAAAGTAGTGCAGCGCGTGCCGGTAAAAATTATACTTACCGATACTCCTGAAAAAGCCAGTTTGCTACGTGCAGGCATGAACGTGATTGTTGACGTACATTTAGATTAAGAGTATATATACATGGTTCAGCAAGAATCATTGGTTGAGTATGGTTTCAACAGGGTGATCATTACCGTTACTGCGATAATGTGTGCCCTCCTTGAAATTATAGATACAACCATCGTAAACGTAGCCCTCAATGAAATGAAGGGAAACCTCGGGGCTACGTTAAATGATGTAAGCTGGGTAATTACGGCTTACGCTATAGCTAACGTTATTATCGTGCCGCTTACCAGCTGGCTATCGCAACAGTTTGGCAGAAGAAATTACTTTGCGGTATCCATCGTGATCTTCACCGTAGCATCTTTTCTGTGCGGTAATGCTACAAATATATGGGAGCTTGTTTTCTTCCGATTTATACAAGGACTCGGTGGTGGAGCATTGCTCGTAACATCCCAAACCATCATCACCGAAGTATATCCTCCTGAGAAGCGCGGTATGGCACAGGCACTATATGGTATGGGGGTGATTGTTGGTCCCACACTAGGCCCTCCGTTGGGAGGATATATCGTGGATCACTTTTCATGGCCCTATATATTTTACATCAACATTCCGATAGGTGTTATCGCTACGCTGCTTACACTTTCGTATGTGAAGAGTCCGAATTACGGAGGGAAGAAATCATTGGCAGATGTAGACTGGTTTGGTATACTGTTTCTGATACTCGCAGTAGGCTCACTTCAATTTGTATTGGAAAAAGGACAGGAGCATGATTGGTTTGAAGATGCATGGATCGTAGTGTTCTCGGTAGTGGCGGTGTTAGGAGTATATCTCTTTATCTGGCGCGAGCTTGTTGCAAAGGATCCGGCAGTGGAATTAAGAGTGTTGAAGGATAAGAACCTCGCGATTGGTACGGTGCTTTCATTTATACTCGGCTTTGGCTTATACGGATCTACCTTTGTCATTCCGCTGTTCACACAAAACTCATTAGGATGGACCGCTTTTCAAGCGGGGTTAATGCTGGTGCCGAGTTCTATCGCTACCGGTTTGATGATGCCTATTGTAGGTCGTGCTATTCAGAAAGGCGTATCGCAGAAGTATCTGATTGCTATCGGCTTCTCGGCTTTCTTTGGTTTTAGTTTGTGGGCCTATACAGTCATCACACCGTTTACCGGAGAGGGAGATTTCTTTTGGATGTTGATGCTGCGCGGTATAGGACTTGGATTTTTATTCGTGCCTACAACAACATTAGCGCTGTCGTCACTGAAAGGTAAAGAGATAGGCCAGGGTGCAGCGTTCACCGGTATGGTTCGCCAGTTGGGCGGGTCTTTCGGGATAGCACTTATCAGTACTTATATCTCCCGCAAGAGCGTACAGCATCGCAGTGATCTGGCCAATCATATATCGCCATACGACCTCGATGCGCAGCAACGTCTTGCCGGGATGAAAGCCAACTTCTTAGCCAACGGTTCAGCCATCGATCAGGCTTCGATGCAGGCCAACAAACTGATGGACGTAATGGTGACAAGACAGGCGATGTTACTTACCTATATGGATGTGTTTCTGGGTATAGGTATATTCTTTTTGATTTGTGTGCCGTTCGTGTTGATGTTGAAGCCGGTAAAGAGCCAGGTGGATATGAGCAACGTAGGACACTAAAACATATAGCGTCACGTGGACGTGATAAACATCCACATGCAGTGCGGAGTCAGGAGTGGTTATAGATTGGGGTTAAGCCTGACTCTCGCGCTGTGTGTGGATGTTTTTTTATAGCAGGATGTGAGTCATCTTTATAATAACACGTTAATCTGCTGTTCATGTACCGATGCTTGTACGTTGCAGGTTGTGGTTCTATCTTCGGGCATGATTAAGTACATTGTATTGCTGTTTGCATTGATATCGGTAACATGTTCCGCGCAAATCTATATGCCCAAGTTTGAAGTACAGGGCCACCGTGGCGCCCGTGGTTTGAAGCCGGAGAATACAATTCCTGCTTTTATTACCGCGCTGGACTCTGGCGTTATGACGCTGGAAATGGATGTTGTGATCACAAAAGACAAACAGGTAATTCTCTCGCATGAACCATTTATGTCTGCAGGGATTTGCCTTGATACAACAGGGAGACCCATCACCGAAAAGGAAGAGAAGAAATATAATATTTATGAAATGACGTATGCTGAAGTGAGCAAGTATGATTGCGGCTCACGCGGCAACGAAAAATTTCCGGAGCAGCAAAAGATAGCTCTAAGTAAACCTTTGCTGCGAGATGTTATTATAGCCGTTGAAGATCACATCAAAAGTGCAACGCTATATGAAGTAGACTATAATATTGAGATCAAGAGTTCACCGGATGGCGACAAGAAATTTCACCCGACTGTTGAAGAGTATTCGGATCTTCTCTATAGCGTCATCAACGATTACTTACCGCTTGAACGTGTGGTAATACAATCTTTTGATTTTCGTGTACTGAAATACTGGCGGAAAAAATATCCGCATGTGCGACTCGCAGCACTCGTTGAGAATATAAAATCCATCGAAGCGAACCTGAAAGATCTGGGGTTCAACCCTTCTATATATAGTCCGTATTATAAACTTCTGTCGAAAGACAAAGTAACACTCCTGCACAAGCGCAAGATCCGCGTTATACCGTGGACGGTAAATGACGAAAAAGAAATGCTTGCCTTAAAAGGTATGGGTGTAGACGGTTTTATTACCGACTATCCCGATCGGGCCCGGAAGTATAAAATGACACTGAACATGAACGTTCAGAAAAAATAAGACAGCATCCCTGTCGGTCACTTTCTGTATTCTTCTATTTATTCTGTATCCTTGCGGAAAAATCTGGAAAAGTAAATGAGTAAAAAGTATAACGTTTACGGCATCGGTAATGCGATTGTAGACATTGTAACCGAAGTTGAACACGACTTCTTTGAGAAGAACGGCATCGAGAAGGGCGTGATGACACTGGTGGATGAAAAGCGCCAGCTCGAACTCATGAAGGTTATTGATATGCAAAAGAGTAAAATGTCGGGTGGAGGTTCTGCCGGCAATACGATCGTTGCTGTCAACCAGTTCGGAGGAAAATCTTTTTACTCATGCCTGGTCGCACACGATGCGCTTGGTAAATTTTTCCTGGAAGACCTTCAGCGAAATGGTGTCGATACGAATTTAAAATACGAGAGCTGTCCGGAGGGACACTCAGGCCGTTGCCTGGTGATGACATCGCCGGATGCACATCGTACCATGAATACATTTCTGGGCGTAAGTTCATTTCTTTCACCACAACACCTGGACGAAGCTGCTATTAAAGATTCCTCATACGTATACCTCGAAGGTTATCTGGTAGCAAGTCCGAAAGGTCTTGAGGCCATAAAAGAGGCAAAACGAATTGCAGAGAAAAATAAAGTTGAGGTCGCTCTTACTTTTTCAGATCCGAGCATGGTGAAATATTTCGCTTCACAGATGCAGGAGATTGTTGGAGCAAGTGTTGATCTTCTTTTTTGTAATGATGAAGAAGCGATGATCTTCACCGGCACTTCAAGCATTCTGGAGGCGCGCGAAAAACTGAAGCAGGTTGCCAAACGATTTGCTATCACGCTGGGTGCGAATGGTGCTTTGATTTTTGATGGCGATACATTTATACAGATTGAACCGTATAAAGTGCAGGCGATCGATACCAACGGTGCTGGCGATATGTTTGCCGGTGCGTTCCTGTATGCCATAACACACAATCATAGTTATGCTGAAGCTGGTAAGTTAGCGTCACTGGCGTCATCGCGTGTGGTAACACAGTGGGGACCGCGACTTGATCCGGCTCAGGCTAAAAAGATTTTGGCAGATCTTGTGGCATAAGGCAGATTTTGCCTGGAAGGATAAATGTGTGGAATTTGCTGCATAAACATAGATTTTATCAGATTTGTGATCAGCTATCAATAAATCCTGCGGAGATGGTTTGTAAATTCCGCAAATCCTGTCCATCTTTGCAGCCCTTAAAAAGTAAGGGATAAATAACGGATTACTATGAAACGTACATATCAACCTTCCCGCAGAAAGAGAAAGAACAAGCACGGTTTCCGTGAGAGAATGGCTTCTGCTAATGGACGCAGAGTATTAGCATCCCGCAGAAGAAAAGGACGCAAGAAACTTACTGTTTCTGACGAGAAGACCTTAAAGCATAAATAATCCCTTTCAGGCAGTTCAGCTTCCCTGAAAGAGATTGAATATTTTTGATCTCTATGGGGAAATTTACGTTCCGTAAGGAAGAACGACTCAGTAAGGAAAAACATATACAGGAACTCTTCGACAAGGGTTCCTCTTTTTATTTGTTCCCTTTCAAGGTTTTGTTTTTGCCCAACCCCGATCCTGCAGTACAGCATCACCAGGTTCTCATCTCAGTATCCAAGAAAAATTTCAAGCGTGCTGTTGATCGTAATCTCATCAAACGGAGAATACGCGAAGCCTACCGTTTACAAAAAGAGTTACTACCCGCAGCCCCTCCGTTGCAGATCTGCTATATCTATACTCATAAAGAGATTCTGCTTTTTGATGAAATGAAGCGAAGAATGCTTCTTTCGTTCAAAAAACTACCAAAACCAACAACGCAAACTACCGATACGATTACTCCTTGATGCCGTAGCGATTGAAGTGAATAGTCGTTATATTTACTTAGCAACACGCACGCGCCCCCGGTCACATCACACCTGATGCCAGAACCCGAAAGCTATATTATGTGGAGAAGAATTAAATGGCCATTCATACTTGTACTCGGTGCAGTACTCGCGTTCGCCTTCCGAACACCTGCTGAAAAATATTTCGACATCGCGAAGAGCCTTGATATATTCGCTACGCTGTTCAAGGAAATTAATGCATACTATGTTGATGAGGTCGAACCTCAAAAGCTTATCCGTAAAGGAATTGATGGTATGCTCGAATCGCTCGATCCATACACGGACTATATTCCTGAAGATGAAATTGAGTCATTTCGTATTTCTACTACCGGTCAGTATGGAGGCATTGGTGCATTGATCGGCATCATCAATAAAAAAACAGTCGTTACTTTTCCGTATAAAGATTTTCCTGCCTATCGCTCCGGTATTAAAGTCGGTGATGAGATCGTTGCCATCGATGGTAAAAATGTTCAGGGTAAATCTACCACCGATGTAAGCGCTTTATTAAAAGGACAACCCAAAACAGATATCGAAGTAACAATAAGACGTTACGGCCGAAAAGATGATTTGGTGTTGAAAATAAAACGCGAAAAGATCAGCATCGATAATCTTGCCTACTATGGTTTGGTTGAACCAACGATCGGCTACATACGGCTTGATGATTTTACACCCGGAGCTTCTAATGAAGTTTCAAGTGCATTAATTGAATTGAAACAACACGGTGCTCAAAAAATTATTCTGGATTTAAGAGAGAATCCGGGAGGTTTATTGCACGAAGCAGTTAACGTTGTCAACCTCTTTATTCCTCGCGGACAGGAAGTTGTCTCAACAAAAGGTAAAGTTGAAGAGTGGAATAAAAGTTATACTACGTTGAATAGTCCGGTGGATACAGAAATCCCGATGATTGTTTTAGTAAGTGAAGGAAGCGCATCTGCTTCCGAAATTGTTGCCGGTTCTTTGCAGGATTATGATCGTGCTGTGCTGATCGGGAAAAAAACTTTTGGAAAAGGGTTGGTGCAGACAACACGTCCGCTTGCATATAATTCACAGTTGAAAGTAACGACCGCTAAATATTATATACCCAGCGGTCGGTGTATCCAGGCACTCGATTATACCCATCGCAAAGATGATGGAACGGTAGAGCGCGTTGCAGATTCACTGAAGTCAGAATTTAAAACAAAACGCGGAAGAAAAGTTTATGATGGCGGTGGCTTGGATCCGGATATAGATGTTGAATATGAACCGGTTGGAACAATTACATCAGCGTTGATAAGCTCCGGATTGGTGTTTGAATTTGCATCGCGTTACTGTGCTGAAAATCCAACGGCACCCGACTTTAAATCATTTCATCTTACAGATAAAGATTACGAGAAGTTTACGCATCTGATTAAAGAAAATAAATTTACGTATTCAACGCCACTGGAACGAAACACGAAACAATTGATAGAGACTGCTAAAAAAGAAAAATATTATAGCGAGATGGAGACGCAGTTAAATGCATTGAAAAATAAAATCGATGCCAGCAAGTCCACTGATATGATTCGCTTCAAAACAGAAATTATACAAGTACTCGAAGAGCAGATTGCATTTCATTATACGCAGAACGAAGGTCAGGCAGAAGTTTCGCTGCCACGTGATAAAGCTGTGTTGGAAGCGCGTAAAGTTCTGAACAACGATGCTGCATACAAGAAAATTCTTTTCCTCAATTAATGGCTCTTATTTTAAGTCTGGAAACATCTACTACAGTTTGCTCTGTAGCCCTGCACAATAATGGAAAGCTGGTAGCTTCTGCCGAGATGCACAAAGAACAATCGCATGCATCGAAGCTCGCGGTGTTGATCGATCAGGTTGTGAAGCTGGCGGATACACCGATGAGTGCTATCCAGGCAATTGCCGTATCAGAAGGTCCCGGTTCTTATACAGGTCTTCGTATCGGAGTATCCACGGCAAAAGGATTGTGTTTTGCTCTAGGCATACCGTTGTTATCGGTAGGTACATTGTCTTTGCTAGCCAAGCAAATTCAGTTAAAAGCTATACTTGATAATATTTGGCTTTGTCCGATGATCGATGCGCGCAGAATGGAAGTGTACTGTCAGATGTTTGATAATGAGATGAATGTTTTGCAACCTATAGAAGCAAAAGTTATTGATGAAGAAAGTTTTAAGGATTCACTCTCGAGTCATAAAATGATTTTCTTTGGTGATGGTGCAGCGAAATGTAAATCGATGATCACACATCCCAACGCGTTTTTTATTTCGGATATAGTTCCTTCTGCAAAAGAGTTAGGATTTTTAGCGAGCGAAAAATTTTTGAAAAATGAATTTGAGAATCTCGTTTCGTTTGAACCCTTCTATCTGAAAGAATTTTTAATAAAGAAACCTGCTGATAAAGATTCCGCAGTAACGAACAAAATAAGTTAGTTCTCGTGTTTGAAGAATAATGGAAGCTCAGGATCAGATCGTTAATAAAGTAGCGAGCAGTTCGCTCATCACATTTAACCTGGAAGAATATTATGTTCCGGGAGAAAGAATTTTATTGGATATAAAAGATCAGTTATACCAGGGACTCATTCTGAGAGAAAAAGATTTTCGAGATTTTATTAAATCACATGACTGGAGTCAGTATCAAAATAAATTTATAGCGATCACATGTTCTGCAGATGCGATCGTTCCCACGTGGGCATATATGTTGTTAACCATTGCGTTACAGCCTTTTGCGGAGAAGATTGTATTTGGATCGCTGCACGAATTAGAAACAATTCTTTATCATGAAGAATTAGCAAAAGTTGATTGGGAAAAATTTAAGAATGCAAAAGTTGTTGTTAAAGGTTGTAGTAAAGTAGATGTACCTATAGCAGTATATGTAGAGGCTACAAACCGATTAAAACCTCTTGCTGCAAGCTTGATGTTTGGGGAACCTTGTAGTACTGTTCCGCTGTTCAAAAAATCCAGAGCAGAATCGTAAAAATATTTTTTGTTCTTAATGATTTGATCCTCAGTATTTATAGTGTTGTCACATGAGGAGCGATGAAAAAATTATTCGTGTAGCTCTGTGATTTTAAAAATCTGTTTATACCTTTGAGACCCTTTTGCCAGTAGGGCATAAGAAAACTTGAAAAGCTGGAGGTATATATCTTTCTGATGGATTGACTTTGATTGAGAGGTTGGAGGAAAAATAAAAAAAATAATTTTTCAGAAAGGTGTTGCAAAGTAGAATGAATCGACTACCTTTGCACTCCCAAAACGAAAGAGGGGGCTGAAAAACGGAAGGTTTGACAGCGGTGAGACGGAAGATGAAATCGGAAGTTAAGCCAAAAGAAGTAAAGAGGTAAGCAAGTGTTCGA
>CBIHOZ010000081.1:0-30733 GCA_966211525.1 uncultured Chitinophaga sp.
AACGCTTCTTCCAGGTCGCCAGGCTCGAGTATATTTTGTAACTTATTAGCATGATGCGCCCATACACCGGCTAAGAAATCAGCCTGTAATTCAAGTCGCACAGATAGTTGATTATACTCTTCTTCACTTAAGTTATTACGTTGTGCGTGTACCTTGTCCGTTATACCCATCAGGTTTTGGATATGATGGCCCACTTCGTGCGCGATAACATAGGCTTGCGCAAAATCACCGGGAGCCTTAAAGCGGTTTTGCAATTCATCGTAAAAGCTTAAATCTATATATACCTTTTCGTCTGCCGGACAATAGAACGGACCGGAAGCCGAGCTTGCCATTCCGCAGGCTGACTCCACCCGGTTACTGAACAACACCAGCGTGGGCTCTTTATAGTCTGACATAAGTTTATGCCATACATCTTCCGTATCTGCCAATACTGTTGAGACAAATTGCTTTTGTTCTTCCTGCTGCGGTGAAAGTTCAACAGCTTGCTCGGTTGTATAGTCACCGGTCGTTACACCCGTCTGCTCCAGCAGTGTCAATGGATTTTTACCCAGTATCAGGCTTATCACAACAATAATAACAATACCGCCCAGTCCTAGTCCACCTTTTGAAAGCATGCCGCCACCGCCCATTCTGCGGCCGCGTTGATCTTCAACATTTGAGCTTTGTCTTCGTCCTGTCCAGCGCATAGAATTATATAGATTGATTTAGAAGTTGAATGATCCGAAGTAAACAACTATGCCATACCTGTACAGGCGAGCAGTTATACTTTACTGCGGATTTATATTGAATGGAAGTTACTAAAAAATAAGGCAAGTAGTGCCGAAGTGCACCTGTAAAGATTACGAACGATCGAACATAACTAATGCTTCTCAAAAACAACCGGAAGCGTTTTTATCCAGGCATTGATGGCAGTACGATCCTCTTCCGTAATTTTTGCCTCATGGTGTATCCACAGGTAAGAATCGAGCGGCATCCACCCTTCGTTTATAGCCTCCGACAGTTCCTCTATTTTATGGTTGGCGCGCTTCTCAGGGTAGTTCTTAAATTCCGAAAAGTTCAGTTCTTCTTTTCCTTCGTCCACATGAGCTGACATCCACCAGGCTACCGGTTGAATGTTATAATACCAGGGGTAGTGAGTATTGTTACTGTGACAATCATAACACTTGCTGATGAGTACCTGGTGAACATGATCAGGTATAGCATATACCTTTGAGATATCGTTGGATGTTATGATCTCATCGGATATATTTTTAGCCGGCCTGAAAAATTGTATAACAACAAGAACGGCAAGCAAACCGGATGCTACTTTTTTCGTGGTGTTCATGGCATGCATGTGTTACATACCAAATATACTATATTTCAAACACACTTCACGAAAGACTTTACGTACTGCGTTTCTATACAGTTCAACTGCACAAAACGCACTGCATGGGTTCGCACATTAGTAGCTTCCCCAGTAACGCCTGGAGAACCATTCGATGCTAACCAGCAGGAGCAGTACAAAGAAAACCCATTTCAGATTGATCAGCGCTTTATAGGCTTCTTCAGTATGGATCACACTTTTCGCTTCTGTTTTTGCGAGCTCGCCCTGCAAGTTACTTATTTGGGAGACCGCATAGAATTTACCACCGGTGTTGGCTGATAGTTTGCGCAGCAAATCAAAATCTGCGGTGAGGTTCTGCAATTCGATCTGTCGCTTTACAACGGCAAACTCACCCCGCACTTCCTCACGTTTCTGGTTAATGGTTGTACTGGATCTATACCGGTATACACCTTCCTTCAAACCTCCGATCTGGTAGCGGTTGTTACCCGGACTTGTAACATAAGTATAGCTTGTTTTCTTTCCACTGTCATCCGTTACATCAATAGTAATAGTGTTTCCATATACCGGCTCGTATATATCATTATATACCTGGCTTTCGAAAACAACCGGCTCGGTATCGGAGAATTCCTGTTGAACCGGATAACTTCTGAATTTGCGTTTATCTTCTGTAGTGGAAAGGAATTGAATGAGTTTACCAAAGAGTTCATCAAAGGCAGCGGTATTCTCGGTGCGATCGAACTCATTCAATCGCCAACGCCATATACCTTCTCCCAACAGCACGCCTGCTTTTCGGTTATCCTGTACATCCACTGCAAGTAATGGCTTCTCGGTTGTCAGGTTGCCGACACGCTGGTATAACAACGGTGTAGCGCTCAAGGCTACATTCACTTTACCAAAGTGTACTGACAATGGAGGATAATCTGCCAGTACCGTATTGATATCCTGTGATAAACTGAAATTTGAAAAGGCTCCGTTTACTACCGGTGTAACGTCATCAAACTCGCGTGGTATACCTTCAAATTTTACAGGCATACCTTGCTGCGCCAGAAACCGCAGATCGGTTTGCTGGCCTACAATGAGTAGGATCGATGTTTTACTTTTAGCGAATTGTTGAAACAGCGTTCGGGTTACTCCGCGAACATCCGGTGACTGGTGAAATATAGCGAGATCAACTTTATCCGGTTGCAATGCAGCAACGGGTTGTTCACTCAGGTGAGGTATATGCAGCAGAAATTCATAGTTGGAATTTTTATCGATCACCTCGCGCAATGCTTTTATATCCGGATGTGGTGATGCCGATACTACGAGAATTTTCTTCTTGCCCTCCACCACCTCTACAAAAACGGAAGCAGCATTATTGCGTGTATTGAATTCACCGGGCTTAACTTCCACCGCTATATCCAGCTTTTGTATGCCCTGTTCGTTTGCCTGCGGCTGAAAATCATATACCAGCAACTGGTCGCCTGCTGATGTTTTCGTTTGCTGCTCCAGCACTTTGCCACGTTGCAGCAATGATACACGTATCGGTTGGTTGCTGATGTTTCTCGTTTGTACTTCTACGCGCACCGGAAACTTGTTTCCCTGGTAAGCAATTTTATTATAGGATATATTCTTTATACCAACATCGGTTCGCTGCAGCGAGTCGCCTATACCAATGGTGTAGATCGGAAAATTATACGATGCATACAAGGGTGTAACGCCGGCATTATATATACCATCTGACGCGAGCACAACTCCGGCTATCTTTTTTCCTTCGTAGCGGTTTACTATTTTACGAAGCGCTCCGTTCAGATCCGTTGTACTGGCGGTATACGATATAGTCTCTACCGGCTCTCCCGCCAGGTTACTTGCCTCCACTTCATATCCTTTTTCTTCCAGTTGTTGTGCAGTGGCTGTGATCTGGGTCTGCATTGTTTTTAACGTTGCAGAATCGGTTACTTCTTTCACAGAAGCAGAGTTATCATGCAGCACTATAAACAGTGGCTTTTCAAATATATTGTTGATCTGCCGAACGATTGGTCCGAGTAACAAAAAGAAAAGGGCGAACAACAATACAGCACGTAAAGCGAGGAGTACACGATTCCAGGTTTTACTCCACGGGTGACTGGTTCTATATAACAGAAACGCAAGCCCGACTGCCAGTATCAGGCATAGCAGTAGATAAGCCGGTGACGATTCAAATATGATCTGTTGCATCAATTCTCCTTTAACATTAAACGTACAGGAAGTTCAAAAATACATATTACCAGAACTTCTTCACCGGATACACCTCGCCGGCTTTGTCAATATCCATATTTATCCTTCCACAAGGAACGAAGATACTTCCTCAACTCGTCCTCGCGCGCGTTATTGCCCGGTTCATAAAACTTAGAACCCTTAATTTTGTCTGGCAGAAACTCCATATTGACAAAGTTACCCTCGTAGCTGTGTGCATATTGATAGCCCTTGCCGTAATCGAGGTTCTTCATCAATTTCGTAGGTGCATTCCGTATTGCCAACGGCACAGGTAAATCACCGGTCTCATGTACCGCCCGAAGGGCACTTTCAATGGCCATATAGCTTGCGTTACTCTTCGGAGAGCTTGCCATATATACCACGCATTGCGCCAGTATAATTCTGGCTTCCGGATAACCAATCATGGTCACCGCCTGAAACGTATTGGTGGCCATGATGAGTGCTGTCGGATTAGCATTGCCGATATCTTCCGAAGCGAGTATAACCATTCTGCGGGCAATAAATTTTACATCTTCACCACCTTCAATCATGCGGGCCAGGTAATATAAAGCAGCATTCGGATCGCTTCCGCGGATTGATTTTATAAAAGCCGATATAATATCATAGTGTTGTTCTCCGCTTTTATCGTAGATCGCTATATGCTTGTTGGCAAGTTCCATCACAAGCTTATCCGTTATGATAACATCACCGGGTACCGCTTCGCAGATCAGCTCCACAAGGTTCAATAATTTACGACCATCACCTCCGCTAATGTTGAGCAGTGCCTGATGTTCCTGTATCTCTACATGACGATTCTTCAATTCTTCATCACGCGTAAGCGCCTGTCTTACCAGTTCGAGCAGTTGTTCTTCGCCCAACGCTTTTAAAGTATATACCTGGCTGCGGGAGAGCAACGCAGAGTTTACTTCGAAGGATGGATTCTCGGTAGTGGCTCCGATTAATGTAATCGTTCCTTTCTCAACTGCGCCCAGCAATGCATCCTGCTGACTTTTATTAAACCGATGAATCTCATCGATGAACAATATAGATCGTGGTGAGTGTTTTGCTTTTTCAATTACTTCACGAACATCTTTTACCCCGGCACTTACTGCGCTTAAGGTATAGAACGGCTTCTTAACTTCGTTGGCAATTATATTGGCAATGGTAGTTTTACCAACACCGGGTGGCCCCCACAAAATCATAGAGGGAACATTACCGGATTGTATAGCTTTCCGGATTATACCGTTAGGTCCCGTGAGATGCTCCTGCCCTACCAGTTCATCCAACTTCACCGGACGCATACGTTCTGCCAAAGGCTGATGTGAATTCAACAACACCGTATTATCTCTTAAACTTTGAAATTACAAAAACCACAGATAGCAGGAAGTATTCCTGCCTGTTCAATATATTTTTTAACGAGCGAAAGTACAAGCGGGTTTGTGCGGGCGGCCTGAGGAATGGTTGCTGGCTGCAGGAGGAGCATTGGTATATCACCGATTCTTGCTTCTTACTCCTTACTTCTGAATTCTAAGAATTAAATATACTTCCGGTAACCAGAAGCCAGTAACCAGCAGCTATATTTGAACAGGAGCGAAGTCTAAGTCTGTACTCTACTCCTGTCCTTTTGCTTTCATTTTTCTGAATTCGCTGAAACGTCTTACCATCGCTACACCGAAGCCGACCATAACCACAACGGTTCCCAGCCAGAGTACATTGATATAAGGTTTCTCCATAGCCTTGATCACTACCCAGTCTTTCTGGCGTGTATTGATACCGATAGAAAACTGGTTCGTCTCGGGATGAATGTTCAACAGTGTAAATTTCAATCCGAGATCTTTTATCTCATCCGAAATGCGTCCAACAACTTTATCTTTAATCAGGAAGATAGGCTCGGCTATATAGTCACCACGTTCACCTTGTACACGGATTCTTGCTTTTACCGCGACATCCTGATTTCCTAACGGAATGCCTTCGACTTCGAGTACACGCTCTACGGATTCCAGCACGGCAACGTAATCATTAGCAAAAAATTCCTGCGATTGTTTCGCCATGAGTTCTTCGAGTTTACTCCAATCCTGTTCTTCGGTTGGATTCATTACTGATGAAACGTGTGTATAAAGATCTGCGCCAACCGTGCGGTATATATCCGGTGATGCCAGCAGTCCACCCATATCCGGGTTGATCTGTGCACGCGGATATAGCTTATATTTGTTATCGCCTTTACGAAGTTCTATCTCGAAGAATGTATTCTCGCCACGTACTTCGATGGTATCATTTGCCTTATAGGTTTTATCATCGATGGTGATGTCGCGCTTCGCTACAACTTTATCTTTATCAGCAGTAGTAACAACATCGCTTTTATTTATATACCCGGCCTGGTAACGTGGCTCCAGTCGTTCACCTAAATATTCAATGTTATATCCCCACATGGTACGTGGTTCATGAATAAACAACAGCAGGTTATCGCGATTAAAATCTTCACTGAATTCTTTCGAGATCAGCATGCCGGTATTATTCAACGACACAACTTTTGAATAACCGGCTGAGAACATCACCCCTATCAACATCAGCCCGACACCAATGTGAGCAATCGCTCCGCCTGATAACCCGGGGCTTGATCTGATAACGGACGCCAGAATTTTTCCATTCGCTACTATGGTAAATACACCTGCGAGCGTTAGTAGGATATAGGATGGTGTATAAACCTGGGTGGTTGTAATGATGAGTGCAAACAGTACGAGTGCAATCAACGAAGGCGTGGTCAGTTCTTTCTTTAGTTTATCCTTGTCAACTTTTTTCCACCAGAAGAATTGGCCAATCGCAGAAAGCAACCCCAGGGCTACAGCAAACCAAATCTGGAACTTGGAATAGTATGCAATTGGATCTGCCGGCGGAGCAAGTCGTGAATCTATACCAATCAATCCCATCACTTTATTCACGACAGGAATGGATGTTCCGGCAATTACCTGGAACCCCATGAGACACAATGTTGTGACGCCTATAAATATCCAGAACTCGCGTGAGTATACTGATGCTTCTTCCTTTGTTGACGGAATTTCTTTCCATCGAACTATACTTAAAGCAACTGATGCAATCAAAAAGAAAAACAGATATACCAGGAGTTGCCCGGAGAGACCAAGGTCGGTGAAAGAGTGAACCGATGCATCGCCCAGCACACCGCTTCGTGTCAAGAACGTAGCATATAAAATGAAAACAAACGTAGCGATAACAAGAATGATGGAAGCCTTTAATGCTGTCTCACTATTCTTGTAGGTGATCATAGTGTGAATCGCGGCTACTAAAATCAACCACGGAACAAATATTCCGTTTTCAACCGGATCCCAATTCCAATATCCGCCGAAGTTCAGGGTTTCGTATGCCCAGTATCCTCCCATTAAAATTCCGAGTCCAAGTATAGCACCTCCCATCAATGCCCAAGGCAGCGCAGGTCGTACCCAGTCCCTATATTTCTTCAACCATAAACCTGCCATGCAAAATGCAAACGGCACGAGTGTTAAAGCAAAGCCGAGGAACAGGGTTGGCGGGTGTATTACCATCCAGTAATTCTGCAGTAAAGGATTGAGACCGTTACCATCTTTCGGAATAAAGTCGGGCTGCGTCTGGAAGATTGGCGCATCGTGCATGACTTCGCGCAACAGTATAAATGGAGAGCTTCCTATTTTCAGATCTATACCCGGGATAACCACACCTAAAATCATGGAAGCCAGAAATGCCTGCACAAGCGCGAACATAGTCATGACCGGTGCTTCCCAGAATTTATTTGTGTGTATCAGTACAATCCCGATCAGTGCGTGCCAGAACATCCATAGCAGAAAACTTCCTTCCTGTCCGTTCCAGAAAGTAGAGATCAGGTAGTGTATCGGGAGCTTTCTATCGGTATAGCTATACGCATAGTGATATTCGAAATAGTGTCTGGCTATAATGGTATAGAGTGCAATGCATATACCGAACACAGCAAATGCATGAACGTAAAAACTTACCTTTCCATTAAGCAGCCAGAAATCTTTCTTGTCAAGTTCACTTGCTGTAGTAGCTTTAAAGTATGCGAATGCTGTAGCTAACGATGCTACAAAGGAGGTAATAACAAAAAGGTGACCGAGGTCACCGATGAAATAATGAATCATAGTGAAGTAAAAATTACGAAGTATGGAGCACCGTGTTGGCTATGCATTACAGTTTCTCCTCAACTTCGATACTTTAAACATTTATGTTTTGTTCCTGATATTTAGAAGGGCACTTGAGAATAATCTTGCTGGCCTTGAAGTGATCGCCCTGATAACTTCCTACTACAACAACTTTTTCGGAGCGCAGCATATCGGCGGGCATCGGTTCGTTGTATTCCACTGTTTGCTCTTTGCCTGCATCGTCTACCATGACAAAAGAAAAAGACACTTTGTCCGCACCCTCCTGAATTCCGATCACGTGTCCTTCAGCATCTTTTTTTAACTGCCCTACTACGTGAATATTATTTTCTTTACCAGAAACTGCCATTTCGTAGGCTTGGTCGAAGTTTACATAGGTACTGGCATCATCGGCCGTGCTAACAATAATGCTGATCGCAATAGCAATGATGACAATAATAAAGATGTGCGTCTTTTTCATAATTCTCTCTCCTGTTCCCCTTGTTTGCGCAGGCAAAATTAGGCACAAATGCCCAGAAAATCAGGGGAATTTTAGTTCAAAAACGAAAGCAACCAGATTAAAGTTTGGTTAGAGTCAGTGCTTCTTGTCAGTAAGTTGATCTTCCAGTTTTTTCACTTTCCGATCCATTACAAAGAGATAGGCTATTAAACCTGCCAATACAATAAGAATGATCGATACTACCACATATATCTTTCCTTCTGATCGCATGGTGTCGGCAATTTCAACATCTGATTGAGCGTTAACACTAAATGACAGTGTTACTGCCAGCAGGCAAAAGAATACTTTAAGCGCTTTTTCCATCTTCCAATTCCAATATTTTTTCTTCTACAGTTTTGATGCGTATACGAATCGATGCAATCCAGAGTCCTATTAAAAACCACCCGATAACCGCTGGATAAAAAATTAATCGCATGCCGCTATCAAGATCATACATATTAAACCCTGGGTTTCCTCCACTTCCCGGATGCATAGAGCTCGTCATGCGGGGAATGATAAAGATTAACGGAATCATCGCAGCAAAAGCGAAAATATTATAGACAGCGCTGAGTCGGGCACGCTGCTCTTCATTATCAAGTGATCCGCGTAAAACGAAATATGCCAGGTAAACCAGCAACGCGATGGCTGCACCGTTTTGCTTCGGGTCGCCATGCCATGGAGAACCCCATGTATAGTTAGCCCACAACATGCCGGTAAGAATACCCAGTATGCCAAACACCAGACCTACATTCGCATACGCCACAACTCTCCGATCCAATTCAGGTGAAGGTTTTCCGAGGTAGGCGATTGCATATACAAAAGAAATCAGGAACAGCAGTACCATTCCGAACCACATCGGCACATGAAAATAAAGTGCGCGAATGGTCTCATTGAGAATATTCAACCGAGGAACGTCAAACAGAAGTCCTGCAATGTGTACATAAAAAAGAAGAGCGATCGCTGTTAATTTGAGCCAGGTTTTCATTGGAATCGGCTTTTTCAGTGGCGGGCTCCTAACGCCCTCCTTAGCTGCGCCAAATATACGGGAAGAGCATATACGCGAGACTGGTTAATATGCAATTAATTGCTAGCAGGTTCAATAACTCGTCATAGCTGGTACTTCGGTCGAGTCCATCCAATACATTTTTTGTGATCTTGATAGCCATTAATAAAATAGAAAGGATCACCGGAAAACTTAACACAGCCATCAGAATGTTGCTGTTGTTTGCTTTGGATGCAATGCCCGAGATTAAACTCAACGATGCCGAGAAACCAAACGATGTTAACAACAGCGTTGTAATGAAGAGGAGTTTATCCTGAACAGGATTATCTATAAATATAGAGAACAGTCCGTAGCCCGCCAGTGAAAGTACGAGACACAAAATGCCATTATAAATAATTTTCGAAATAATAATTACCTGCGGGCTCGTAACGGAGTAGTAATAGATAAAGGTGCCACGCTTTTCTCCGATAAAACTTTTGGCCACACTATTAATAACAGAAAAAAGTATAGCCAGCCAGAACAAAGCAGACCACGTTGCCTCGTTGATCGAATTCTTGCGGAGACTAAAAGTGAGGTAACAAATAAAAATGAGACTGAACAGGTAAAGCCCGATACCGGAAATCACAGCTTTGCGCCTTAACTCTAGCGCAAATTCCTTCTGCAATAATGTTAGTAGCGCTTTGATAACGTTATTCGATTTTCAGAGCCCGGTTGTAATCATTAAAGAACTTGACGAACAGCAACAGGATAGCGATAAAAAAGCCTAGAGCCAGACCAGCAACTGCCACCACTAATTTCGACATTCTTGCATCTTTAATAAGGGAGCCGAATCCCTTTGTAACTTGCACAGTGCTAATGCTTTTAAGTTTTATTTCACTTTCCGTGCGCATCTTGAAGAGTTCAACTGTTTTTGCGTATAGTTCTGACGGATCAACGTACGAAGCCATTGCTTCTGTTTTTTGTTTTACCTGATCCATCGCTGCAATTTCGCCATCAATCTTTGTTATCATTTGTTTGTAATACAGCTCCTGGTTCTGCCGACTTCTTACCACTGGATCTACCGAATTTATATACCTGACAACGGTTTTTTCAAGTGAAGGAAATATAGCAGGGTCTGTAACTACAGCAGTTACTTTCAAGTAAACCCGTTTGCTCTTATCACTTTGCTCACTTTGTCCGACTTCAAAATTCAAACCCTGCAACTTCCGTGTCTCTGCGCTGGACAATCCCGGGATTGAGTCAGCTTTTTCAAGTTCTTCAAAAATAAATTTAGCTTCATTTTCAGAAAGTAAGTCGGTGGTAATCATCATGCTGGAAGAAAACTTATCGCCAGAGTTGTAGGCCAACGATAGAGTAAAAATAACGCCCGTTACAGGAAGAACACTGAAAAGCAATAAGTTTCGTTTGATGGCTCGATAAAACCTTGCTAACAGTTCCATTAAATCAATTTCGTCTGAGTGCACTTTCTTCGTCATAACCCGCAAGTTTAACTGATTTTTAGTATACCTCAAATTAATTAGTTTTGCGACCTATTTACACGCACTGTTTTTTATGTCTTTAGCCAAAACTGTTTTGGTCACGGGTGCAGCCGGATTTATTGGCTTCCACCTCAGCCAGAAACTTCTTAATGCCGGATACCAGGTAACTGGCCTTGACAACCTGAACGATTACTATGACCAACGTCTCAAATTGTCACGATTAGACATTTTGAAAGCACACACCCAGTTCAGCTTTAACCAGATTGATCTGACTGACAGAAAAGGAATAGATAATCTTTTTGCAAAAACTAATTTCGATTATGTAGTTAACCTTGCTGCACAAGCTGGCGTTCGCTATTCACTCACCAACCCGCATGCCTACCTGGAAAGCAACCTTCATGGCTTTCTAAATATACTGGAAGCATGCCGTCATAATAAGACAAAGCACCTTGTGTATGCATCATCAAGTTCGGTATATGGTGCGAATAAAAAGATGCCATTTTCGATCCATCACAATGTCGATCATCCTATATCATTATACGCAGCTTCCAAAAAGTCTAATGAGTTAATGGCTCATACGTATTCAGCGCTTTATAACTTACCGACTACAGGACTCCGATTCTTTACCGTATATGGCCCTTACGGAAGACCTGACATGGCGTTGTTTCTTTTCACTAAAGCGATTCTTGAGAACAAGCCAATTGATGTATTCAATCACGGTAAGATGCGTAGAGACTTTACCTATGTAGATGACATTGTTGAAAGCATAACACGACTTATACCTCGTCCGTCTCAGCCGAACAGGGAATGGTCTGGAATGACGCCAGACCCTGCGACCAGCTTCGCACCTTACCGAGTGTTTAACATTGGAAATAATAAACCCGTTGAGCTAATGCAGTTCATTGAAGTCATTGAACAAAAGTTAGGAAGGAAAGCTGTCAAAAATTTACTCCCGCTTCAGGACGGTGACGTGCCGGAGACTTTCGCTGATGTAGAAGATCTGATGCGTGAAGTTGATTTCAAACCTTCAACACCTATCGAAGTAGGTATAGGCAATTTTATAGACTGGTATATTAACTATTACAACATTAAACTATAGATGGAAAAGATCGGAATTATTGGTTTAGGTTATGTAGGACTGCCGTTAGCAGTTGAATTTGGAAAAGTTCTGTCTGTTGTAGGTTTTGATATAAATCAGGAGCGCATCAACGAGCTCAAAAAAGGATACGATCGCACGCGCGAAGTTGAACCTGAAGAGTTAAAGGCGTCATCAAAATTAAGCTACTCATCCGATCTGGCCGATCTGAAAGATGTACGTTACTTTATTGTAACGGTGCCTACACCAGTAGATGAATTCAAAACTCCTGATCTTCGTCCGCTGCAAAGTGCCAGCAAGACTGTAGGAAGTGTATTAAAAAAGGGAGATATAGTTATATACGAATCAACCGTTTACCCCGGATGTACCGAAGAAGTTTGTGTACCCGTACTCGAAAAAGTAAGCGGATTAAAATTCAATGTTGATTTCTTCTGTGGATATTCCCCTGAACGAATTAACCCAGGCGATAAACTTCACCGGGTAACGACAATTAAAAAAGTTACAAGCGGAAGCACGCCTGACGTTGCTGAAAAAGTAGATCAGCTTTACAAAAAAATCATTACCGCAGGCACGCATAAAGCTTCATCTATAAAAGTGGCCGAAGCTGCGAAGGTAATCGAGAACTCGCAACGCGATCTCAACATTGCATTTGTTAATGAGCTTGCCTTGATCTTCGATCGCATCGGTATAGATACACATGAAGTACTGGAAGCAGCCGGGACAAAATGGAACTTCCTTCCTTTTAAACCAGGTCTTGTAGGAGGTCACTGTATTGGTGTAGACCCATACTACTTAACTTACAAAGCTGATAGTCTCGGATACCATCCGCAGGTAATTCTTTCAGGCAGAAGAATCAACGATAACATGGGCGTTCACATTGCCAACAGTGTTATTAAACTCATGGCTCAGAATGAACTTCCTATCAACAACGCGAATGTGTTGATGCTGGGTATAACATTTAAAGAAAATTGTCCGGATATACGCAACAGCAAAGTAGTAGATGTAATCCGCGAGTTGGAGAGCTTTGGCACAAAGGTAGATATATATGATCCGCAGGCTGACGCTGATGAAGTAAAGCATGAATACGGATTATCGCTCACGCCAACGTTGTCTAAAAAATACCATGCGATTATTTTAACCGTAAGTCATAGCGAGTTTGCAACGCTAGACCTGAAGGCTATATCACATGATAAAGCCGTGGTATACGATGTAAAAGGTTTCTTACCAAAAGAAAAAGTCACAGCCAGACTATAAACACATTGTATGGATAAGATTCACATGGTTGATCTTCATTCGCAGTATCTCCGTATCAAGCCGGAGATCGATGAAGCTATTCAACAGGTTTTAACTTCTACGGCATTTATTCAGGGGCCGGAAGTGAATACTTTTGCGCAGTCATTATCCAACTATCTCGGAGGTACATTTGTTATACCTTGCGCCAATGGCACCGATGCTCTTCAGGTTGCCATGATGGCTTTAGACCTGAAGCCCGGTGATGAAATCATTTTACCGGTGCACACCTACGTGGCTACTGGTGAAGTAATAGCATTGCTGGGTTTAACGCCTGTATTTATTGATGTGCGAAAAGATACTTTCAACATCGATACAGCATTACTGGCATCTAAACTGACTCCAAAAACAAAAGCCATTGTTCCGGTGCATTTATATGGACAATGTGCCGACATGGAACCTATACTGGCCTTTGCAAAAAAGCATAACCTGTATGTAATCGAAGATGTAGCACAAGCGCTCAGTGCGACTTATACATTTACAGATGGCATTACAAAAAAAGCAGGCACCATGGGTACCATCGGCACTACATCATTCTTTCCGTCCAAAAATTTAGGATGTTATGGTGATGGAGGCGCAATCTTTACAAACGACAAAGCGCTGGCGGATAAAATAAAAATGATCTCCAACCACGGCCAGCGTGTTAAATATCATCATGAAACGATAGGCGTCAATAGCAGGCTTGATACACTTCAGGCTGCTATCCTCAATGTAAAACTTAAATACCTGGATGAATATACCCGAAAGAGGAATGAAGTCGCCAGGTTTTACGATGCTGCATTATCGACTATAAAATCAATTGTTATACCGTATCGAGCAGCCAACACTACACACGTTTTCCATCAATATACTATACAGGTAAAAGACGGACTTCGTGATAAATTGAAGGCACACCTGGAATCACACGGTGTCCCAACAATGATATATTACCCCGTACCATTGCATTTACAAAAAGCATATAGAAGACCGGGCTTTGAAGAAGGTACATTTCCAATAACGGAAGAACTTTCAAAAGAAGTGTTGTCGCTCCCCATCCACACTGAAATGAAGGAGAAGGAGCTCGAATATATCACGGCCACTCTTAAATCATTTTTCCATGGCTGATGAAAAAAAATACTACGCACATCCGACCGCTGTAATCGATGATGGGTGTGAGATTGGTGAAGGCACCAAGATCTGGCATTTCTCGCACATTATGCCGAACTGCAAGATCGGACCACAATGTAACATCGGACAAAACGTTGTCATCTCTCCCGATGTAGTTCTTGGAAAAAATGTTAAAGTTCAAAACAACGTTTCCATTTATACTGGTGTCCAATGTGAGGACGATGTATTTCTCGGTCCCTCCATGGTGTTTACAAATATTATCAATCCGCGAAGCGCTGTCAATCGTAAAAATCAATACGCTAAAACAATTGTAAAGAAGGGAGCATCTATAGGAGCCAACGCCACTATAGTATGCGGTCATGATATAGGTGCATTTGCATTTATAGGGGCAGGCGCAGTAGTAACAAAGAATGTTCCTGACTATGCACTGGTTATTGGCAACCCAGCGAGACAAACCGGCTGGATGAGTGAATACGGCCATAAACTAAAATTTGACTCGCAAGGACTGGCTAGCTGCCCCGAGAGTAACGAACAGTATAAACTGGAGAACGGTAAAGTATCAAAATTATAGTAGGAATAATAACCATGAAGAATTTTGCATTGATAGGAGCTGCTGGGTTCATTGCACCAAGGCACATGAAGGCAATAAAAGAAACCGGGAACAACCTGGTTGCGGCATTGGACAAACATGATAACGTTGGTATACTCGATTCCTATTTTCCGAATGCTGATTTCTTCACGGAGTTTGAACGCTTCGACAGACATTTAGATAAACTAAAACGCCGTGGGGACACGATAGACTATATATCTATATGTTCTCCAAATTATCTGCACGATTCTCACATCCGCTACGCCCTCCGCTATGGAGCAGATGCCATTTGCGAAAAACCGTTGGTATTGAACCCATGGAATCTGGATGCGCTTTCCGAGATTGAAAAAGAAACGGGCAAAAAAGTATATACCATACTACAACTTCGTCTTCATCCCAGTATAATAGCGCTACGTGAAAAGATAAAGAGCGGGCCTAAAGACAAAATTTACGATGTTAACCTCACGTACATAACATCCAGAGGAAACTGGTACCACAGCAGCTGGAAAGGTGATGTTTCAAAATCGGGAGGCGTGGCTACAAATATAGGTATACATTTTTTTGACATGTTGATCTGGGTCTTTGGTGACGTTAAGGAAAACAGAGTTAACCAACTCACAGATGAAACCGCTTCGGGATATCTGGAATTAGCGCAGGCTCGTGTTAACTGGAGCCTGAGCATTGATTACAATCAAATTCCGGAAGAAGTGAGATCCAAGGGCAAGCGCACATTCCGATCACTGATGATGGAAGGCGAGCAAATCGAATTTAGTGACGGGTTCACTGATTTGCATACGACAAGCTACGAAGAAATATTAAAAGGAAATGGTTTTGGAATTACTGAAACAAGACCATCCATTGAGTTAGCTAAGGCAATACGAGCAAAGGTATAAGCCTGTATTTTGCGTAAGACCCTATATACTCAACTGCATAGATCACAACGTGAGCCAACTAAAGAAAAACGTACTATATAGTCTTACTCTTACTATCTCCAGGTTTTTTTTTCCGATCATTACTTATCCCTATATTTCAAGAGTACTTGGTCCCGACAAAATCGGGATATTGAATTTTTCAGAGAATTACTCGAACTACTTCGTGGTCCTTGCCGCATTGGGGATTCCTTTATACGGCGTACGTGAAATTGCAAAGATCAAACACCAACCTGCTCTTCTTAACAAAACTTTTACCGAGATCGGTGTCATTCACCTGATATCATCTCTCCTCTGCCTCGCCTTTTACGTCATTTCAATATTTACAATTCCATCACTTCGGGAGCAGCTCGAAATCAATCTGTTATTTGGAGCCAATATCATTATCAATTTGGTTTCGTTCGAATGGTATCTCATTGGAATCGAGAAATTCAAACTCATTGCTTTGAGATCAATGATTACGAAACTGATTCCGATAACACTGATGTTTGTCTTTGTAAAAACGGAAGACGACTATATAATTTATCAGAGTCTTAATACACTCGCCTTTTTATTAAATGCGCTAATCAACATTGCCAACATTAAAAAAATCAATACCGTCTCTTTTAATGAACTCAATATCAGAAGACACATGCCACCGCTGTTTACGGTTTTCTTCAGCGGAGCTTTTATACATTTCTATTCAATGGTAGATAGTTTAGTGCTGGGGTTCGTCTCTAACTATAGAGCAGTTGGATTTTATGCCACTGCTATAAAATTAAACAAGATAATTTGTATGGTCATTGCATCTGTAGGGAACGTGCTTGTGCCACGGATATCCAACCTGATTGCATTGAACGACAATGATCAGGTAAAATCTGTATTAGACAAGTCGCTGAAATTTACAATCTTCCTTACGGTGCCTTTATCCGCTGGCCTCTACCTATTAGCACCAGAACTGGTTTTCATTTTGGCGGGAAGCGGTTTCGAACAGTCTGTTGGGGCTTCTCAAATATTGTCACCTATTATTATTTTAATGGGACTAAGCAATGTATTCGGCATACAATTGCTGCTTCCTTTTTCAAGGGAAAAAGAACTGCTAAAGATCTTTTTAACCGGCACTGCACTGTCATTATTTCTAAATATAATTCTAGCGAAGAACTACGGATATTTAGGATCGTCTGCTGCAACGCTTCTAACCGAACTTATTCTAACTGTCATGGCATTTTATTACGCCAAAGACGTAGTAAAGCTAGACTTGCCCTGGAAATATCTTTTGGGTTGTGTAGTATTTTCTCTCTTGTTCTTTCCGGTTATATACTTCGTTCGAGAATCAACCGCCGATCACTTTAGAATTTTATTATTCTCTTTGTTAAGTTGTTCTGCAATATATTTAGCGCTACAGCTACTATTCTTCAGGCATTATTTTATTGATGAAATGCTATCATTCGTAAGAACTTCTATTTTGAAAAAAAATTAATCTTCTATTTTACTCTTCGAAAGAAATTCCGTTTCAAACGCGGACCAAAAATTCCGCTTTGTATTACCTTAAATGTATCTAAGATATGAGAGAGTATCTTCTTAGCCTGATACGGTACCATTCTGGCTACAGAAAACTTCTTCCGATTCATTTGCATAATCTCGTATGGCGAGAGACTTTTTTGATGCCAGGATATCTGTTGATAGTCGCTTTGATTGGGAACAATGGAAAATATTTCTTTGACTGCAACTTTACGTGCTACTATAAATAAATACGATGGTACGCCATTAACAAGTTCAACCCTCTGAGATACTTCCGCAGGATCTTTTACAGTATACCACCTTGCTATATATTGATCTTCAAATAAAAGGATGTTATCTATTTTGAAGCCATTCTCTTCGGAGAAAACCCGAAAGAATAATTCAGGGCTGAATTGGTAGAAACCATGTCCCATAAAATTATTTGCAGGAGTAATCATGATCATTCTTCCGTTGAGCTTAACCATTTCCATGCAGTTTTTTATGGCGATCGGGAAATTAAAGACATGCTCCAGCGTTCCCGAATCGATCACCGTATCATATTTACTTTTGTATATATCTGGTATAGGTGAGTTTAAATCAAGCAATACGGTTGCTCCTTCGTAGTCTGATATATCAATTGAATCTGTTAATTGTCCTCCAAGACATTTAATAAAAGGCTCCCAATATCCATTACCTTCTTTTAGTATCTCTTCGGAGTTAACGTGATTTAATCCGACCTCATTCAGGTTGCGTTGAAGGCGGGTTGATGAAACGTGAAGACCTTGTCTACCCAAGCATGCGGTATCTCCAAATGCTACACCTGATGAACTCCATTCGTGGAGCAGTAAACGTGTCATATTAAAGTCAAGGGCCATATATGTGAAATTTTATAGAGTTCAGAATCTATAGTTGCTGCTTCAACAAGCGCCCCACCTCCTTCTTGGTATCAAGAAGATATCCCTTATAACATCCTTTGAAGCAGCCCAAATTAAAAAATTTTAAATTGAACCAAAAACCCTATAATTGTGCAGAAAACAGCCATAGTAAGGGTATGCTTAGAAAACTATTACGAACGTTTTATCATAGGTCAAAAATAGAAGAGTCAAAAAAAAGATATTCGTTCTTACAGAATTTTGATCCCAACCACAAGATCAGCCAAAAACTAGAGAAGAAAGATTATTATACCATTGCCTTTCTTTTACCTGGATTGCCGGCATATAGCGGGGGTATAACTGGAATCTTCCGGTTAGGAACATACCTCAGCAACTTCGGGCATACCGTTACATACATAGACTGTTCCAATTCACCTGTTGAAGAGTCCGAGAACAACGCCAGAATTAATTTTGAGTCCTATAAAGGAAATATTGTTACCCTCAATTCTGTTGGTGATACGTTTGATATTGGTATCTGCACACTCTGGGATACTGCCTATATCCTAAAGCAGTACGATCAGACATTCGGGTATAAAATGTATTTCATCCAGGATTTTGAGCCGTCATTTTATCCGTTGGGTGACCTATACTTTTTGTGCAAGCGAACGTATGAGTTTGGATTCCATATGATCAGTTTAGGAGCATGGAACGCTCAAAAAATCAGAGATACTTTTTCTAATGTTACTGTAGACGCGATCGAGTTTCCAATAGAAACGAAAGTTTATGAAGTAGCTAACCGGAAAATTGAAATTGATAAAAAATTAGACATTGCTATCTTCATTAAACTTGAACCCAAGCGTGCTCCGGATCTAATACCTCAATGTCTCATACTATTGAATGAACAAATGCAGCAGCGAGGAATTGAATTGAATTGCTGGATATTTGGCACAGATATACCACTCGGAATACCCTTTGTAAAATCTCTCGGTATGCTTAAACATGACAGCCTGCAGCAGCTATACAAAAAATGCCAAATAGGTGTGGTGGCTTCTTATACCAACATCTCTTACGTTACCTTCGAAATGATGGCAAGTGGATTGCCTGTTATTGAATTTACAGATGGCAGTGCTCCTTCTTTCTTTAAAAACGATGAACTAATCTTTGTTGATACAAGTCCTCAAGACTTTTGTGCAAAAATTAATCACTATATCATCCATCAGGATTTACTGAATTCGATCGTTAAAAATGGTCAGCAGGCAATTCAGAACAGAACATGGGAAGCGTCTGCAAAAGTATTTAATTCAATAATTAGTAAACTAAGATAGAGTTATATATACCGCGAGTGTCTAAACACTTACTCCTGATCCGTGAGCAATCATGTTCTCATAATACTCGTTAATTATAAAGGTCATTTCGATACTGTAGAATGTCTCGAAAGCATTTTCAAATTAACGGATGTAAATTTCAAAGTGGCAATTGTTGACAATTCAGAAGACGAAAACTCCATTGAATACATTTCAAACTGGGCGCTCGGAAAAACAACCACGATCGATACGCAGCATCCTCATTTAATTTATCCTCTCCATCAGAAACCTATCGACTTTGACGTCAGGAATGAATCCGAAACAGACGTTCAATTTGTAAAGCCTATAACAATAATAAGATCTAAAAACAGAGGATTTGCTGCAGCTAACAATGTAGCGTTGGCATATTCGTTAAGACAAAATTTTGACTTCTTCTGGCTCCTCAACAACGACACTATCATTGAAGCAGATTCGCTGTCGAGTTTATTAAAATGTTCGCAGAAGAACAGTAACGTAGGTATATGGGGAAGTAAATTGTTATTATATCAAAACCCGACAGTTCTTCAGGGTGTAGGAGGCAGGTATAACAAATGGTTCGGAAAAGTTAGCGAGATAGGATATTTACAAGCAGACCACAATCAATGGGACGCAAAGGATTTCACCATGGATTATGTAATCGGGGCCGCTATGTTCATAGAAAAGAGGTTCCTGCTTGACGTTGGCCTGATGGAAGAAGACTATTTTTTATACTATGAAGAACTTGACTGGGCTATCCGTGGTAAGCAGAAAGATTGGAATATAGGGTATTGTTCTAAGAGCAGGGTTTATCACAAGATGGGTTCTTCTATCAATGAAAAACAAACCAGAGGTCCTTCTTTACTGGCCGACTATTACTCTGCCCGAAACAGAGTTCTCATTACCAAAAGATATTTCAAGTACGCCTATATTACATTATACCCTGCATTCTCTAAATTTATCATCAACAGGATAATCGCTGGTCAGTATTCCAGGATTATGATGTTATTTAATATTCTTCTTGCCCCTAAAAAGCATTTCAAAGAGACCCCATATTCGAAGCAAAAATGAGAAGACTACGCATTATACTTTACTGGCTATTTAAATCACGTAACAATGTGAGCCTGCCGGAGCTGATTCGATTTGCAATGAAACCTAAAGTAAAGACTGTTGCATCGCAGTTTATAAATGCCATATCAACTACTGACTTACTTTATAAAATTGACTTCACTGTAATTAAGTACCCGTTGTATTGGCCAAAAGCATGTTCAATCGAAGGTATCTATCAAGTGACCAGTGAAACGTTCGATAAGGAAGATTGGCACTACTATCAAAAAAAACACACGGGCGTTGAACACAACGAAATTCTTCTCGATGTTGGTGCTGCTGAAGGGCTATTCGCGTTGAGTGTCGCAGACAAATGCAGCAAAATAATTATGGTAGAACCTAATGATTATTTTGCCGATGCACTTAAAACAACATTCAAACCGTTTGATAGTAAAACAACGATCCACAATGTTGCCGTTGGAAATACAGAAGGTACGATTTCATTCAATCCAACATCATTGAGTGGTAAAGTAGATTTGGACACGAATGAAAATATCTCAAAGAGAATAACAACTATTGATACGATCATTCATGACAGCCCGGTAACCTATCTGAAAGCTGATATAGAAGGCCATGAACTTGAAATGCTAAAGGGAGCTGTTAATACGATCAAGAGGAACAAACCAAAAATTGTAATAACCTGCTACCATCGGGAAAATGTAGCATCAGAGATAATTGATTTTATAAAAAGTATTGTCCCGGAATACAACCACTATGTAAAAGGTGTCTTCCATGAAGAAGGGAAACCTGTAATGATTCACTTTTGGAAACAGTGAGTCAACGTTAATCCTTTATCTCAACAGTTCTAACAATCTCATCCCAATCTACGGCAGGTGCTATAGCTATCTTCTCCATATGTGTAGCCATAGAAGGAATAGGCTGTACAAGTGTATACTTTTTTCCGAACACTATCTGCCACCAGCCTTTTAACCAACTTAGCAAAAGCATTTTGAAATAGAATCTATCCTTAACCAGCATCTTTGCAGCAAATAGGAAATTATAAACGTTGAATTTGGTTATGGCAAACCACAAGCTGCTATCCCAATTACCATAGCAATAACTCCGTAGTATCTTCTCAGTTTTTCTTAGCGTTTCCTTTGTCGTTAAAAAAGTCAGGCAGGTAGAGGCTGATGTTCGCCAATGCGTATTACTATGCAGAAAGATGCTGTAATTATGCATTGTATGAATTTCCAAATCATATGAATCCAAATGATCATATAACGTTACGAAATGCACGGAGTTGTTGCTTAATAACGAGATAGCGTTACCCATTACATCGGGTCTATATACATAATCATCCTCAGCAAAATATACTACGTCTGAAAAATTCTGAGATAACAAAATATCCAGTTGCCTGCCAAAAGTAGCAAGATTACCTTCAGCATTGCATCGAACAAACTCTACATCCTCCTGTCTGAAATACTTCAGTATCATTGTTTCATATTCTGGCGGACAGTTGTCCAAAATAAAGAAAACCTTAGCCTTTAGTGCTCCCAGTGACGTTTTGAATGTACTCACCCCTACCTCTGCCAGCTTAAACTTATTATCCGGGTGTATAAAAGGAACCTTGGACACACGTGGGTATATTCGGTATGCAACACAAACGTCATACTGATTATTCTTCATAAAGTATAAGTATATTTGAAAGCAAAAATATCCAATAAGGCATTGATTACAACATCAATTGGAAATAGCCAAAATGAATTTCTTTTGTCAAAGAAATATCTGGCTCTTAGAAAACGCTCAGCTGCATTTTTTATCCTGAGTTTATACTTCTTCCTGCTGGCTTCGGTGTTTCGGCCCTTTACATATGAAGGCAAGAATTTGATATTTATGGCGTGGACTTTTCTGGGGGCTGGATATCTTTTGGTATCCAACAGGAAATTCCCCCTTACTGTAAGCCAATTTTTCTTCATACTACCAATTTACCTGGGAATCAGCTTTCTTATAAATCTGGGAAAGTCAGAGCTTGCGTCTTTTGTCTATTCGCTTTTTTTTCTATTCGCGTATTACATATTCATATCTTTCTTCAAGAAGAAAATCAGCATCAGTGATTTCAATTTCATCATACTGATTACACTGCTTGCATATTTTACCGTTTTGGTAGCGGGACAAATTTATGTTCAGCTTGGCTACTTCAGAGGCAGCCACATTACAGCAGGAATAACACACGATTGGCTTGGTACGCTATATGAAGCAGGACGCGGTTTCCGGTACTACTCACTATCGACAGAACCCTCATACGCTGCTTTCATTGTTGTCATTTTGTTCTATGCCTATATTGAAAGTTCACAGGCGAAGTTTTCGAAGAGAAGCAATATTCTAATTGCGTTTATGCTGCTCTATATGCTGCTATTTTTCCAAAGCGCCTATGGAGTTATACTGCTAGTGGTGCTTATAATTTCAAAGACTACAATCAGAAACTCCATTCTAATCGCTGTTGCCGGTGGAATCATTTTTCTGGTTGCAGCTTTAATGAAGCAACCAGCGGCCGAGAGGGTCTTTAACCTTGTAACAAATGTAGATTTCTCCAATTTAGAGAGTATGGCTTCTGTTGATTATAGTGCTTCTTTCAGAGTTTTACCATCCTATTTCTACATTATAAACTTTGATTTTTTTGATTACCACAGTTATCTGGGTTTCGGTGCCGGCCAATCAGAAGACTTCTTGATACCACTCCTTTTTAATGTTCCTATGGATACTTTTCAAGGGGGCTTTCTGCCTCAATTCATTTATGATTACGGGCTGTTGTTTGGTATTATTTTCTTTATCTTTTTAAAACTGGAAGTCTTACCTAAAATCGTATCGTTTGAAACTTTTGTAATTTGTTTAATGCTGACAAATGCAAATTTCAACACTCAATTATTCTGGTTCGCGATTACCTGCTTTGCTCTTCTGAAATTCTATAAAAAGAACATGCGCGCAGAATCGGCTTTTGAAAAACCTTTAAATAATTGATGCCTGTTATACTTGAGACATGAAAAAAATTAAATTATTCGTTGATGCCCATTGGTTTGATGACTCCTTTCAAAGCACCGCTGTTTTTATAAAGGGCCTGTATAGTGAGATAGCCGCCGACAGCAGGTTTGAACTCTATATGGGGGCTGTTAACCTTGAGAATTTAAAAAAGGAGTTCAACAATTCTGAAATTAACTACCTGCAATATACCTCGCATTCCAAATACTATAGACTTGCAATCGACATACCCAGACTAATACGAAAGCATAAAATAGATATAGCGCACTACCAGTATACATCTCCGCTAATTAAAAACACGAAGGAGATTGTTACAATTCATGATCTCCTGTTTCTTGACTTTACCAACTTATTTCCCTGGCACTATCGCACAGTGAAAAATTTTTTATTCAGCCGTTCAGCAAAACGTGCTGACCTCATTACCACGGTCTCCAATTATTCATTTAACGCCATTGTCAAACACTACAACATATCGCAACATAAAATGCTACTGACTCCAAACGGAGTATCAAAAGAATTTTTTAGGGATTTCAATCGAACGCCATTACCAGACATAAAAAGTAAATACAACCTAGAAACATATATCTTATATGTGAGTAGAATTGAGCCGAGAAAGAATCATATCACACTCCTTAAAGCTTATGTAGAAAGTGAAATCTGGAAAACAGATACGAAACTTGTCTTGATAGGACGAGAAGATATAGCCGTAAAAGAGTTCGATCATTACTTAAACGAACTACCCGGGAATATTAGAAAAAACGTCATTCAACTCCAAAATATAGCCTTTGAAGAACTGATGAGCTTTTACCAAAAAGCTGCCCTTTTTGTTTATCCCTCTATTGCTGAAGGCTTCGGAATACCACCCCTGGAAGCTGCTGCATTAAAAACAAAGACGCTATGCTCAAATACCACTGCCATGTCAGACTTTGTGTTCTTTGAAAACGATCTTTTTACTCCTTTGGATATTGGAGCGTTGTCATCAAAAATGATCGCAAAACTAAAAGCAGATGACCTCGGGAGAAGAGAGTATTTATCCAGGTATATCTTCGACAACTATAACTGGAAGCTGATAGCATCTAACTTCACAGCACGTGTTGTACAGTTATTCCCAAATGATTACTAAGTCGCTTCAGGCTCAGCCTTAATTGATGACGAGCCGAGGAAGCAAAAAAAGAAGGTAAAGAAAAAGATACCTTTATTTATATTCCAAAGAGACTCCGTCATACCCAACAGCAGGAAAATTACCAGAAGGTAAGCAAGGATGTTATCACTATGGTTCCTCGCTATATTTGACAGCTTGATAATTAGAGCAGCAAAAAAGGCCAGACCAAGCAAACCAAACTCTATTACAACTTCCATGAGTACGTTGTGCAAGTTGTAATTAACGTAGCCAACATCCAGAAGACCGTACTTATCGTATACTGTATTCAAGTAGTTAGTTTGATCACCTGTCCCCACACCAAAAAATACTTTATTGTCCCTATAAATTTCCTTTACCGTAACCTTCCAAAAAGAAAATCGCAAGGTAGCTCCGGTATATGTGGAAGCCTTTTGGGTGTATTCATCATCCAGTATTCCTGACCAATTCGAATTCAATGAGTCCTGGATCCTGGCACGTGTAACAGGAAAGCTGTAGATGGCCGCCCCGCTTACCATGACAAAACTTACGCAAATCAAAACCTTGCGTGTCCAATGAATTGAAGTTGCCCGCTCAAAGAGTATATATACTATCAAAACAAGAAATACGAACAATGCGGTTTTAGACGAGATTAAAATCAATGCAAAAAAAGAGAACGCTATGGTACTACCATCTCGAATGAAGCGTCTTTTCTTTGTATGATCACTTGCTGTTAGCAGAAGTATAATTGTCGCGAAGATTAAGTAGCCAGCGAAATAAACGGGATGAAATTTAATAGGGTCTGTAAACCCCGTATAGAAAAAGACATTTATATCTTGACTTTCAGCATAACGGTATACAGAACACACCACCAGCGCTATAGATATTACCATGGTAAGCTTTGCAAAAAAAACCAGGATATTCTTTCTTTCTTTCGAGAGAATTTTAGGGTCTATAAGACTAAATGCAACAGGCAAAAGAAGGAAAGGTATCTTCTTGTCTAATTCCCGAACGGCTCCTGAATAATTTTCACTATATAAAATTCCGACAGCGTGCAGTAAGTAGAACAGCAGGAAATAGAGAAGGACGCCGCTCTTGAGTCTGTGCCATACGGCACCGTATTCTCTTGCGAAGAGAAGCGTGCACGCAACAAAGATGAACATGAAAACATTACTAATTTTTATAGGCAGGAAAATTCCTATGATAGCCAGTTTGATAGTCAGAATTAAGAAAAATGCTTCTTTACCCTTAAGATATCCCATTAAAGACCTTCCTAATGTCATTTTTGATTTTATTTGCAATCAGTTAAACTTGTCTAAAATTACAAACCTTTGAAGATCGCAATATTAGGAACTAAGGGAATACCAAATCAATATGGAGGGTTTGAACAATTTGCTGAATATTTGTCTGTAGGTTTGGTAGAAAGAGGCCATGAAGTAACTGTTTACTCACCACATTTTCATCCCTACAAGGAATCCAATTTCAAGGGAGTAGCGATAAAACATATATTTTGTCCGGAAAGCATTTTAGGGGGAGGTGCACATTTTATATACGACCATCTTTGTCTATCCGATGCCTATAAAAATAATGATTTTGATATAATTTATGAAGCCGGCTATGCGAGCTGTGCTCCATCATTGCAATATTTCAGGTCCAAACAAAAAAAGCCCCTTGTTTTTACAAACATGGATGGCCTTGAATGGAAAAGAAATAAGTGGAATAAATTTGTTCAAAAGCTCACATTACGATCAGAGAAATTAGCGGTACATCAATCTCATATACTTATTGCTGATAATATTGGCATTCATAACTATATCCTCAGAACGTACAACAAAGATTCATACTTCATTCCTTACGGAGCCGATCTTGAGGTAAGTCACAATGTTTCCTCTCTTGATTCTTTAGGACTTACGAAAGAGAAATACTTTTTAGTGATTGCCAGACTCGAGCCTGAGAATAACATTGAAAAGATTATTCAGGCTTTTATACTATCAAAATCAACGGATACTCTCGCTATAGTAGGGGGGCTTAAAACTAAACACGCTAAAGAACTTTTAAAGTATAGCGATTCAGGGAAGATTTTATTTCTGGGCAGTATATATGATAAAAAAGTACTGGACTCACTTCGCTTCTATAGTAAAGCATATTTTCATGGGCATTCTGTTGGAGGAACAAATCCCTCGCTTCTTGAAGCCATGGCCGATGAGAGTTTTATTATAGCACATGACAATGAATTTAACCGCTCGGTACTCGAGGACAATGCTCTGTTCTTTGCAGATGTTAACGACCTTGCTGCTACAATCACAAAAGTTCAAGAACAAAGGGATCAAAATTATAGTGTCTTCGCTAAAAGAAATATAGACCTTATTCGTGAGAAGTATAACTGGAAAACAATCATAGAGTCTCACGAATCTCTTTTTCTAAAATGCCTGGAGAACGTGAAAGGTTAATAAATCGATCTTTACAAATCAGCACAAAGCCAAGACTGTTACTTGTACGCCTGGCAAATGAATTCCACACTATTGTTAAATTAATTAAGGTTTTACACTATTTTTACACACTTTTTTGTGCTTTATGGCTATTCAGCTTGCTGCTGCTACAACTTCTTTTGTCATTGCTTTTTTGATCGTCCCGGTGATCATCAAATATTCATTGCAAAAAAACCTGGTGGACATTCCGGGCCGGAGAAAAATCCACAAAAAAGTAACGCCTTCTATGGGCGGAATTGCCATTTTCATCGGCTTCTTCATCTCATCACTGATATGGATTGATATACAGAGCTGGGGCACTATAAAGTTTATTATGGTGGCGCTGTCTGTTATTTTCTTCATCGGCGTTCGTGATGACCTTGTGCCTTTGCGATGGATGATTAAACTGATGGGCCAGATCATGGCTGCCTCGCTCCTGATATTTCTTTTCGACCTGAGAATCAAATCGTTCTACGGTCTGTTTAGCATTTACGAATTACCGGATATCGTTAGTTATCTGCTGACGTATTTTACCATTATTGTTATAACAAATTCATTCAACCTGATTGATGGACTGGATGGATTGGCAGGAACCATTGCTACTCTTTCTCTCATTGCGTTTGGAGTATGGTTCTTTCTGATCGATGATTTTATTTTCTCCATTCTGTCGTTCTCCATGGTTGGAGCGATCTTTGCCTTCCTTATTTTTAATTGGGAGCCGTCTGAAGTCTTTATGGGCGATACAGGGGCGCTGGTTATCGGCATGATGCTCGCCATGCTCACGATCCGGTTTATTGATCTTAACTATAATTTACCGGAGCATTATCCATACAGATTCAATGCTTCTGTTGGTACGGCTGCCTGCTTCATAATTATTCCGCTGGTCGATACGTTGCGTATTGTTTTACTACGCATCTTAAAAGGACAGTCACCTTTCAAGCCGGACAAGAGCCATATACATCATGCGATAATGCGCTTGGGTATGACTCACAGTCAAACTACACTAATTCTTGCGGGTGCTCATCTGTTTTATATTGGACTGGCTTTGATATTCCATAATTTTTCAGAGCGATATATCCTGACCGGGGTTATCGTACTTTCTTTTGTTCTTAGTGTTACGCTCGACCGATTAATTCTGGGCAGATTGTCTCCCAAAGAACTCGAAGAGTAACAACGTTAGGGCAATACAACACTATATTGTATTTTTGGTGTCGTTCATTTGATACCAATGCAAGAGAAAATTAAATCACTTATTCAGGAAGTAGAAGCTTTTACAGCGAATGATAAACAAGGAGTTGAGAACTTCAGACTCCGCTATATAAGTCGTAAGGGAGTTGTTGGTGATTTGTTTGAAGAATTAAAACAGGTGCCTGTTGAAGAAAAGAAAACGGTCGGCAAAATCCTGAACGAACTCAAACAAGCTGCAGAGAATAAATTGGCAGCATTGAATGAGCAGCTTGAATCCAATCCGTCTGCTCAAACTGATATTGATCTTACGCTTCCTGGCATTCCGAATGCATTAGGCAATCTTCATCCGCTGTCATTAACACGTTATAAGATCATCGAGATTTTCGAGCGATTAGGTTTTAATGTAGCGGATGGGCCTGAGATCGAAGATGACTGGCATAATTTCTCTGCACTTAATTTCCCGGAGAATCACCCGGCAAGAGAAATGCAGGATACTTTCTTCATCAAAAAGAAAGGTGCTTCAGATGCTCAGGATATATTATTGAGAACGCATACTTCCAACGTGCAGATCAGGCTGATGAAAAAACAGAAGCCGCCGATCCGCGCGATCATGCCCGGACGTGTGTATCGTAACGAAGCTATATCTGCGCGCGCTCACTGCTTCTTCCACCAGGTTGAAGGACTATATGTCGATAAAAATGTAAGCTTCTCAGATCTGAAACAGACATTATTCCATTTTGCAAAAGAGATGTATGGCAAGGACATAAAACTTCGCCTGAGACCATCGTTCTTTCCTTTTACAGAACCGAGTGCTGAAATCGATGTTACTTGCCTTATTTGTAAAGGCGAAGGATGTGTAGTTTGCAAGCGCAGTGGTTGGGTAGAGATTGCCGGTGCCGGCATGGTTCATCCAAATGTATTGCGTAACTGTGGCATTGATCCGCAAGAGTATACAGGCTTTGCTTTCGGGATGGGTATTGAACGCGTTACTCAGCTTCGCTACCAGGTAAATGATCTGAGACTTTACTCAGAAAATGATATACGTTTCTTAAAACAATTTCACACCAGTGATATTGCATGACAATTGAGAATATAAAAAGGATTGCAGTGATTGGCGCTGGCACCATGGGACAAGGAATTGCCCAGGTATGCGCATTGGCCGGGTATACTGTAATGCTATATGATATTCAACCTGAACTAATCAGAACTGCTATCGCGACAATTCGAAAAACACTTGAGTCGCATGTAGAAAGAGGTAAGATAACGGAGCAATATAAAAACGAAGTCATCGGCAGGATAGAACCTGCAGGTGATTTCAGAACTCTCCAGGTCGATTTAGCAATTGAAGCGGTAATAGAAAAGCTTGATGTCAAACAAAAAATTTTCTCGGAAGTCGAAAAGATCAACGGGCAAGATTGCATACTGATCAGCAACACTTCTTCCATTTCAATAACGTTGATAGCATCAGTATTAAAATATCCCGGTAGGTTTGCTGGCCTGCATTTCTTTAACCCGGCCCCAGCGATGAAACTGGTAGAGATCGTTAGAGGTGCTGCTACCGATGAGCCTACGATCAACTTCTTAAAAGATTTTAGTCATAAGATTTCGAAGGCGGCAGTACTGGTTAAAGATTCACCTGGCTTTATAGTCAACCGGGTTGCGCGTCATTTTTATACAGAGTCTCTGCGAATTCTGGAGGATAATGTTTCTGATTTCGAACCAGTTGACCGATTAATGCGGGCTACAGGATTTAAAATGGGACCTTTTGAATTAATGGATTTGATTGGCATGGACGTTAACTATGCAGTGACTTCATCTATGTATAATTCATTCCATCAAGATCCTAAATTCAGACCTAGCAGAATTCAACAACAAAAGATTGAAGCGGGCTTTTTAGGAAGAAAGTCAGGCAAAGGTTTTTACACATATCAAAGCAAGGAATAGCAAATGCATTGGAGAGCGGTAATACTTTTTGTTTTTTTGGGATGTTCTTCCGATTTAAGTGACGACTCCATTCCCTATGTAGCTTTTCAGGACATCGTTATTAATTTAAATCTCCCGGAATACAACACGCTGAAAACAACAGGGCATCAGTATATAAATAGCGGAGGAGTTAAAGGAATCATCGTTCACCAGGTTAATTCTAATCTATACTATGCCTTTGAGCGCAACTGTTCTTACCAACCCAATAATGTTTGCTCTACGGTTGAAATACACTCTTCAAACTTATATCTGACGGATCCCTGCTGTGGATCTATGTTTGGATTTGATGGTAATCCTACTGGTGGTGTTGCCTGGCGTCCGCTCAGACGTTACGAAACTATCTTAAGTGGTTCCACGCTTACAATTACGGATTCTGTTTTGCAGTGAGGATTGAGATGATAACTTCAATGTCACTTTGCCCCTAAAGCCACCCCGAGAGGAGGTGTGTTGTTTCTTGGTGGCAGGTATTCTCTTTAGTTGTTTAGGAGGTTGCTATCTACGTTTACTACGCGTTGAGCGGATTCTGAGGAGGAGAGGATAGTATTTAGGGAGT
>CBIHOZ010000082.1:0-30566 GCA_966211525.1 uncultured Chitinophaga sp.
TTACGAGCTGTTAAAAAATAATATCGACAAGTTTCCATAGAGAAACGCTAGTGGTTAATATTTTTTAGATTGCGTACGTTAAGCAGCCTATAGTTTTATATGAACGTACAAGAACAAATCCAGGAGTATATTTCGAGTCAACCTGAACTCAAGCGCAGCGATATGCAAATTGCATCGCATCATTCAAGAAATAATGCCGACATGTAAGTTATGGTTTTTGGATGGTAAAAACGATGAAGATAAAACTGTCTCCAATCCGAATATAGGCTATGGACTTTATACCATAAAATATGCTGATGGAAAGACCAGAGATTTTTATCAAATTGGTATGAGTGCCAACAAAACCGGGATCTCTATCTATATACTTGGTCTCAATGATAAGACATACTTAGCTAAAACGTACGGAGAAAAAATAGGCAAGGCGAGCGTAACCGGGTATTGCATTAAGTTCAAAGCTCTAAAAGATATCAACATCGAAATACTTGAAGCAGCAATACGATATGGGTTTGAGGCGCAGTCTCAATAGAAACTGAAGATCGCCCGATTTTAAACTGCGAGTTGTTCTTAGTGAAGCTGTTTAATAAATACTTTGATATAAGTATTCAGCGTATTTATACCGAATACTTATATACAGTAAATTTCACTGGAATTATAAACTATGCTTTCTTAAAAAGTTTTCTGCTAAACCAGATCGTAAGGAATAATATTCCTGCCAACCCGAGCGAGCTGAAAACTATTCTCCATGTTTCTTTTTCACCGATCATTCCTTTTAGTGTAAAAATCCATACGAAGAGCGAAGCAACAAGGCAAGTGGCGAGCAATGTTATAGCTTTGATTTTCTTTGTCATAGTATATAAGTTCTTATAATCACATTTCATTGCCTTTTTCATTTGGTTATGCTTTTTAAAACCCCAGCAGCATGTACCTTTTTGATATTTTTTAAAAAGGATGATAACTGATTATACCCCATCTCACAGTTTCGTAATGCCTTTTTATAGTATAAATATACTATATCAAATGGCATATTTAGACTATACCAGGTATCTAAATGGGGTACGGATGACACTTTAAAAGTTCGTAATGTTTCTTGCATTTTGAAGATGAAAGAAAGCCAATGAAAATGCATTTTTGAACCAACACAAGTAAACCTAACTTCTGCATATACCTGTTTCGTAACCATGAGTAGTAAAAAGAACGGTGAATCTCTGTTCCCTATTGAGATCATTGAACTGACAAGCGATTCTTTATTACATCGCTATACAAGCCATTCACGCTTTATTTATAATGTGACCGTTTTCACAATACTTTTAGGCTTGGCCGTCTTGCCTTTTATCACCATTGATGTTAGCATAAAGTCTAACGCACTCATTAGACCTTCTTCAGAAATCAGTTCTGTTCAATCATTAGTTAATGGACGGGTTAAAAAGTCATTCGCTTCAGAAAACCAGCATGTTAAAAAGGGCGATGTTTTATATATCGTAGAGAGTGATATTGCTGGTGAAAAAGAAAAGTATCTCAGAAGCAAAATAAGCGAAACGCAATATTTTGTCGGTGACCTAAAAACATTAACCGAAGCGAACTCTTTTAATGAGGCGTTGTTAAAAAAATTAAATACCTCTCTTTTTCAGCAATCACTCGCAAGCTTTCTTCAAAAACTAAGTGAATCAACAATACACTACAGCAAAACACTACGCGACTATGCACGCAATAAAAAATTGCACGATGAAGAAGTCATTGCGGACTCAGAGTTTGAAAATTATATATTCGAGCTGGATAAATCAAAGCATCAACTCGAGATATTAAGACAGGCCCAATTATCACAATGGCAAACTGATCTGAAGAATTACAATGAAGAACTGCACGAGTATGAAACGCAGCTTTCCCAGCTTCAAAAGGAAAACGACAACCTGGTTATAAAGGCACCTGTTTCTGGAACAATACAAAGTCACCTTGGTATATATCCGGGAAATATGATTTTTACAAACCAGGACTTACTCCAAATTTCACCAGACACCAATCTCATTGTAGAGGTATACGTATCGCCAAATGACATCGGTCTTCTGAGGGATAAAATGAAAGTGCGATTTCAAGTAAATGCTTTCAACTACAATCAATGGGGGCTTGCATCCGGGAGTATTGTGGAGATGCCAAACGATATACAGATGATAGACGACCAGCCGATGTTCAGAGTCAAATGCTCACTAGACCAAGATCATCTATCGCTTAAAAATGGATATAAGGGCTATCTCAAAAAGGGGATGACGTTACAGGCCAGATTCATCGTAACGGAACGCACCTTATGGCAGCTTCTGTATGACAGAATAGACGATTGGATGAATCCTAATATTGTTCCGGTAAAGCCGCTAATCCTACTATATAAATGAGAAAACCAGTTAAGATAAAACAGCGGGATGTTACAGATTGTGGTGCCGCCTGCTTAGCTTCTATAGCAGCGTACCATAAGCTAAGAATTCCGGTATCGCGCATTCGGCAACTTGCTTCAACGGATAAGAAGGGAACTAATTTACTTGGTATTATCGAGGCTTCAACAAAGCTCGGATTTGATGCGAAGGGTGTACGTGGAAATATCGACAGCCTTGCCAAAATCCCAATGCCAGCAATTGCTCATGTCGTGGTAAACGAAGTCTTGCAACATTATATCGTGATATATAATGTAACCTCTACATCGGTTCAGGTGATGGACCCGGGAGACGGGAACATTCATAAATATACCCTTGAAGAATTTAAGAAGCTATGGACGGGTATATTAGTATTAGTATGGCCTAACCAAACTTTCAAGTCAGGGAATAATAAGGTTTCTGTATTGTCCAGGTTCTGGTCGTTGGTCAAACCCCATAAAACTGTCATCCTTCAAGCGCTACTTGGTGCATTGGTTTATACGATTATCGGTCTATCAACGTCCATTTATGTTCAGAAGATTGTTGACTACGTACTGGTGGATGGCAATCGGAATCTGTTAAATCTGATGAGTATAGCAATGATCTTGCTTTTAGTGATTCAGATTTTTATTAGTACAGCCAAGAGTATTTTCATTCTTCGGACAGGGCAATTGATAGATGCACAACTTATTTTAGGATACTATAAGCATATACTTAAACTCCCTCAGCAGTTTTTTGACACCATGCGTGTTGGAGAAATCACATCACGCATTAATGATGCAGTCAAAATCCGTGTGTTCATCAACGACACGTTAATCAGTATCGCGGTTAATTTCTTTATTATAATAATGTCGTTTGCACTAATGTTAACCTACTACTGGAAGTTAGCGTGCGTCATTCTTTTAATTATACCCTTCTATGCCGTTGTCTATTTTATCACCAACAAGTTCAATAAAAAAATCGAACGAGAGCTAATGGAAAACTCGGCCGAGCTTGGTTCGCAATTGGTAGAGTCATTAAATTCTGTCAGCACGATAAAAGGATTTGGACTTGAACATTATACCAACCTTAAAACAGAATTTAGGTTTGTAACACTCTTAAAAACGGTATATCAGTCAGGCATTAATAGTATATTCTCTGGAAATGTTTCTGAATTTCTTTCGCGCGTTTTTACAATCATTCTCCTGTGGATAGGAGCGGGGTTTGTTTTAGATAATCAAATTACGCCCGGAGAACTGCTTTCCTTCTATGCATTGGTTGCCTACTTCACGGGGCCAGTTAGCAACCTAATAGGTTTGGACAAGAGTATCCAAAATGCCGTTATAGCAGCAGATCGTCTTTTTGAAATAATGGATTTACAAGGAGAGGAAAAGGAAAACAAGGTTAAGCTAACTCCCGATATGATAGGCGATATAACCATGAAAAACGTTTCGTTTCGCTATGGCTCGCGTACAAAGGTCTTTAACGATATTAGCCTTACGATTGAAAAAGGAAAAGTCACAGCCCTGATCGGAGAAAGTGGATCAGGAAAATCGACACTCATTTCTCTTCTTCAAAATCTATATCCTATACAAGAGGGTAGTATTACTATTGGCAGCTATGATTTAAAGTATATCGAGAATGAATCGTTACGAAATATAGTAAGCATAGTGCCGCAAAAGATTGATCTATTTTCTGGCAATGTAGTTGATAACATAGCGATAGGAGATCACGAGCCGGACATGCAAAGGATTATTTCAATCTGCTCTGATCTCGGTATACTCCAATTCATCGAGAAGCTACCACAAGGATTCAATACATATCTAGGCGAAAATGGTGCCTCGCTATCAGGCGGACAGAAACAACGAATTGCTATCGCGCGAGCTTTATATAAAGACCCAGAAATCCTTATCTTGGATGAAGCTACATCCTCTCTTGATTCTGCATCCGAGCGCCATGTGCAGTATATGATCAACTACCTTCAGAGTCAGGAAAAAACCGTTATCCTTATTTCTCATCGTTTAAGTACCGTGCTTAATGCCGATAAAGTTATAGTATTATCCGATGGAAAAGTAGTGGAAGAGGGACGGCACGAGGAGCTAATAACGAAACAGATGCACTATTACAATCTATGGAGGCAGCAATTTCCTTTCATGGATAAAACAACCGAAATCGTTCAAAATATATAGTCTTGATATGGATTTTATAAAAGGAATTGAGAGAATAAGAAAGGCAAACTCAAAAATCAAAAGTCAACGTACCGGAGATCCGAAAACATTTGCAAGTTCCCTGGGTATAAGCAAGCGCCAGCTATATTATATACTTGACTTCTTCAAAGCACATGGTGCTACTATCAAGTATAGCAGGAGCCAACAAACTTTTTTTTACCCCGAAGAATTCGACATCGTTATCAATTTTTCGGTTAAGGCTATAAATGAAAAGGAAACCGAAACAATTTCCGGTGGCACAATCCATAATTACGCTTTAGTGCAGTTTTATTGCACGGAAGGAAACTATTTTTAACTGTGCGATAGGGTAATCGTTCCTGCTCAGAACAGCTTTTCTGAAATTTAAAAACACAAAAACATGAATGTAAGTCAACTCACAAACTTTGGCGTAACCGAATTAAACGCCACGGAATTACTTACGATTGAGGCTGGCAAATTTTCCTTTCAGGCACGAGTAGAGGAAAATGGCGTAACAAATTTTTATCAAGTAACGGTTCACGATGACGGGACAACAACCTGGACATATATGGGTTCCGTATCCGGGTATTACGCCTAAGGCCGTCCGGGGAATAGAATATATTTACCCGGATTACCTACATCGTTTCATGGATTGAATTAAACATTTACCTTAAAAACGTTATACTCGCACAAACTATGAGAATTATAGTTATTACAATCTGTCTGGCATTCATTCATACCTTGTCTTTTTCACAAACCAATAGTAAATATGATTTGCAATTAGATACCCTATCTGGCAAGGAAGCGTTGAACAATGAAGTAAAGTCTAAATATCTAAGTAGTGAATTCCTGCATAAGATAAAAGCGGATACAAGTTGTATTGAATTATACTATAAACGCGAAAGGATTGCGGTTATGCCCTATAGCTATAGCCACCTTATCAACTACAAGGCATTCTCTACGATCAATTATGAGGTTATAAATCTGAAAGGGAATAAGAAACTCCTCAAGGTAAAAATGACGATCAACTGAACTCTGCAACAATCAAAAGATACTATAGATTGCAGTGTCTAGAAAAAAAAACAAAAAATATTCACTTTTTTAATTCCGTGCAATTCTATTGCACGGAAGGACTATATATTGGGCAAGTAATCTGCAAGCCGGCTAGCTTACAACTGTACCAGACAGTTTTCTGGAAATCTTTAATAGTAAAAAGTGTATGCTTAATTTAAATGAAAGTGGTGTAGTTGAATTGACAACGAAAGAAATCGAAGAAACAGAAGGAGGCTTTCTTGCATTGCTGGTGACATTGGCACCTGCATACGCGCTACAAGCTGGAATAGTGGGCTCACTGGCCGCTGGTTTAGTCGCAGGCTTCAAATCTGGCTATAACGATGCTAAATCCTAAATATTAACTAACATGGAACAGACTATAAATTTATCAGGAGTAAATCTGCAAGAAGCGGGCTTAACCGAATTGTCTAACGACCAACTTGCTAACACCGATGGTGGAATTCTTCCATTGCTTTTAAACGCGGCTGCGGCCTACGCTGGGCTATATGCACTCGCTTACGGAGCAGGAGCTTTAACTGGTTTTTTGACTAAAGACTAAGTTTTTCAATAAAGTAATGAGCCAGATATACATTTGGTTCATTACTTTTTTTTACTTTTATTCAAAGATCGAAAGCGAGATGAATAACAAAGGAATTACTTTCTATTTAAATATTCTGGCTGCTTCCCTTGGATTGAGTATATTTTTTAACAGTGCATGGTGCCTGATAAGAAGCCTTATTAATACAGGTAATCCATTGTCGAGTAGTTTCTGGGATTACTTCTTCAGCAACTTTCAAATTGCGACCGTTAGCTTTGCCTTTCTATGGGCATTTGTATATATAGTCACGTTATTCATTTTAAAGAGTATAGGCTCATCAAAGAAATCAGCATAAAGTTAAGTGAAGTATGACGTCATCACCAAAAGAAACTACAGCAGTCCAAGTCAATAAGGCAATCCGGTATATAGCTATTACTGGAGCTGTTTTACTCGGCCTTCAAATCCTTGCCTCCATCCTGGGTTATATCGCAGGTCTTATGGAAAAATCACTATAGTGCAACACAGGCTTCCACTCGAGGCATGTAACTGATTATAAAATCCAGGTGATCTTCGGCACACTGCAATATGCGATGATTGCTGGGCCCACAATGGGTGGATTACCGATCTTGAAGTAACTAATCATTTTGTCAACAAAGGACTTATCTATATACTCATTTTAGGACTCATACTACTACTAACGCCTGGGAGCACTGCAAGAAAACTAGCGATATCAATAGTCGCCTTTGGACTCTTTTAATTTCTGCATTTTTTCTGGACTTGAGGCGGAATAGGAAGACGCAAACAGTAATTTTTAAAAGCAAACATTTATATAATCGGACAATTGAATCGCAGCTTCAGGACAAAGGAGCTTTAGGATATAACAGGAGGGTTGTGGACAGGATTAAACTCTTTCCATTTGTGTCTTGGATAAGGAATATAACTCAGGAGGATTTGAAATTTATTGATTCATTAACCTGGGACAAGGTTGATATATACTTAAATGAACAAGAACTCAAAGGCGGGTAAAACTTCTGCATACGAAAATCATATAATCAAACCGTTAGAGTGCGCGAATAGGGTAAAGTTTTTTTTAAAGTCGATCAAAATAGGACTGATTTAGTTTATTGGATTGTCAAGATAATCTGAAATGGAGAAAATCATAAAGGCGTTTGCGTCATTAATGGGGATCGCTGTCTTGAATTTAGTCGCATTTGTACTATACCTTAGCGTAAGCAAACTGCCGGGAGGAGAAGTAGGGATGGTTCCGTTTTTGGTTGCCCTGCAGTCGGTAATTGCAGGTGGTATATCGTTCATAATTTACGTACTCGTAAGGCAAAGGATAATCAATGTTACTATTGTTAGGCTAGCTTTAATATATCAAGTTGTTTATCTCTTGGTACTTTTATTTTCAGGAGTAAATCCATTTAATGAAAATCTACGAGATAGTCTTAGAGACCTTTCGCTGTGGATTTATTTGATTTCATTTATGATAACGATCGGAATAGTTGTATTTTTCAAGCTTGCTGACAGATCGAAAAAGTAAATAGCTTAGGAAGAATATCTGATGCGGTAAAAAATGATCTCAGGAGATGAGCAATGTAGGACAAACAATACCATTTACTCTGCGCATAGCTAAATCGAAGCTATATATGGTGTAATTGAGATAAACTATATTATTTTTATTCATTGCAATAATATCATATGCACAAGAAGATGTTATTGAATTTGAAAAAATAACATTCAAAGGACTTAGGCTTATTTCGACAAAGGCAAAGATCATTGAGTCGTTTGGTGAACCGAGGATCGTTGATACAAACTATGAATGTGGAGCATTTGCGAATGATCAGCCCGGCGGACCTTATTATCTTTTAAGTTACAATGGATTTAACTATATCGGAAGTGATAAGGACACGTTCACTTTGCACAGTATAGTTTTTGATAAAAAAGGAATTTGGAAGCTATACTTGGATGGCCGAGAGTTAAGTGGCATGAGCACTGAAGACGATTTTATTAAACTATTTGGAGAGGAGGTTAAAGATAGATTTGTCAAACACTCTGATCATAATACTTTATTACTTTACTCAAAAGACAGTGACGATGGAGCAATATTCACGTTTAAGAGCGGCAAACTACATAAGTTTGAATATTGGACGCCATGTTAATTTGTATGTTTGAAGGTTAACTTAGTTAACCACCCTGCCTGCCCACTCTGTAGGAGCCTTCCCAAATTTTTTCTTAAATGAGTGCGAGAAATGAGAGAGGCTTTCAAAACCTAAGTCAAGATATATGGCAGATGGTTTTTTGTTTTTTTTCTCTATGAGATTTCGGGCTTCGGTTAGTCTTTTTTCGAGCAGCCAGTGGCGAGGCGCCATTCCGAATGTTTTTTGGAAGTCGCGCTTGAAACCTGCGAGGCTCCGGCCTGTGAGTCCGGCAAACTTTTCGATTGGAAGATTGTAATGAAAATTGTCGAGCATAAATTCTTCCAGATCGATCTTGTGAGGCTCTGAAAAATCGAACAATAAATTAGAAAGCTGCGGCATGACGTGCAATAGTAATTTCACGCCTTCCTTCACTTTTAATATACCTATATCTGTTGCTATTGATTCTGCCGGATTGCGTATATAAGGTATCACCGATTGAAAATAGCCTTTCAGAAAATCATTGGTTGGAATCAGAATATTGAGAGGTCCGGTATATTTCTGCCGGACCTCTATTTGTTCCTCCAGGGCAATCTTTCTCAGCAAATCCTCCTGCAGTGAAATAACTATCGTTTCATAATTTTCTTCATTGGACGCTGGCATTTTGGTAAGCGTGCCCAGTTGATTTTTGCCAATCAGTAACATCTCACCTTTACCCATCGAAACTTTCTGAGCAGATGTCTCCAACGTAAAGTGTCCTGAAACCTGCAACACCAGTGTATGATGTCTGAGGAAGCCAACTTTCTCTTTACGCATGGTCGCGTAATACGAGTAAAAAATGACTCCGGGAATTATTTCAGTCGGGTTTGTCATGGCTTAAAGTTATAAAACGGATCGCGCTTATGCATGTATATACTTACCGTTGCAAATAAGTATTGCCCAATATCGCTCCGGGTGCAAAGTTCGTGTTAAGTATAGTTAGCTCTTCCGGAGTAAACTTTATCTCCATGGCTTGTATATTTTCAAGTAAACGCGATCTGCGATTCATACTTACCAGCGGCATAATGTGATCGCCCTGTGTATTTACCCAGGCTATAGCTAACTGCGTTGGCGAGAATCCTTTTTTCTTGGCCATTTGCTTTAGCACTTCTACTTTTTCAAGATTCCTGATCAGGTTGTCTCCCTGAAAACGTGAGAAGTGATTTTGGTAGCTGTTCGCAGCGAGAGGAGCTTTCATTTCTCCGGTTAGTAATCCTTCAGCTGTATTGGCAAAAGCGACAACGCCTATACCGAGCTCTTTGGCTGTAGGAAGTAGGTCGCTTTCTATCTGGCGATCGGCTAACGAATAACCAATCTCCAATGCGGTAACAGGATGAATGCTATTGGCCTTGCGTAGTTGATCAGCCGTTATTTCGGAGACGCCCAGGTGTCGTACTTTTCCTTCTTTGATCAGGTCTGCAACTGTCCCAATCACATCTTCCATCGGAACGCTGTTGTCAAGTCGGCAAGGCTGGTATAGATCGATTGTCTCCACACCCAAACGTACCAATGAATAATTGATATAGTTTTTGATCGCCAGAGGTCGAAGATCCAGACCAATAAATTGTCCACCCGATACAACGCCACCAAACTTAACACTGATAAAGGCATCGTCTCGTCTGCCTTTAATGGCTCTCCCTACGAGTAATTCATTGTGACCATTACCGTAAAAGTCTCCGGTGTTCAGAAAGTTGATACCATCATCCAACGCTTTCTGAATCGTTAAAACACTTTCATTTTCATCATTCAAAGGGCCACCCCACACGGCCGACATACGCATACACCCGAGGCCAAGTTTGGACACAGATGGTCCATTTTTACCTAATGCTATTTTTTTAATTGTTGTCATTGCTGCAATTATTTTAGTTGATTAACAGCAGCAAAGGTCAGCCTTTGTATATAATTGCAGCTTTCTCATACGGCTCAATTTACTTGCCTGGATGGCTCAGTATTTTTTGCTGATTATATGGTTATTCGTAAAGAAAGAAGAAGTGATGCGAGTCGCATTAATACTATATTTACTGGATAAGCTGCAATGAAAATTGAACAAGAAGCGCAGCGATATAATATATAGACTATGAGAAAGAGGTTAAGAACGGAATTACTTTGGTTGCTGGGAGTAGTTACGTTAGCATATTTTATCTGGTATTCGATTCTGGGGCATTTGCTATTTAATGGACGACTTTTAGAAATTCAAAATCACGACACTTACATAATTGTTCCAAAACTTGTTTTGGTTGGAATAACCTTTCTTGTGCTGCTCTTAGTAATGTATGTAATGAGATGGGTACACTCAAAGACAATTAATAGAACTGCGATAATTTTGGCAGTAGTGCTGATAACGATAGTATTGATGTTTCTATCTTTTGACTGGCTCATTAGTTTAAGAGGCATTCGCGATTTAGGGAGGTCTTGGCATGCGGAAGTAGGAGGTGCAGACAGAGTTCCAATGGCTTTACTTTTGCATGCTACTCTGACCTTCGCTGTTGGAATCGTTGCTCTCCTTGATATGACGATCGGGTATAAATTGATTGTCAAGAAAAAATGAAGGAATCCAGTTTAAAGTCTTTGTCAGTTGCAGGATTTTAAAAACAAATGTAGGTATCTACATTGTGATCAAAAAAAACAAAAGTTCCGACAGCATCGCCATCGGAACTTCGCACTTCTTTTTATGCCGGAAATCGAATATATACTTCCTTAATGCTTAATTATTATCCGTTTCGTAAACAGTTCTTTGTCCTGTAGTACGTGAATATAGTATTCGCCGTCAGGCAGATTCGCTGTATTTAACTGAAGAGAACCTTCTTTCAGGCTTGCCGACCTTCGAAGCTGTCCCTGATTGTCATAGAGCAATATTTCATATCCGGAAGATGACGATATACCTGGCTGTGGACTGATTTGTTTTTCCGACTTTGTATTTTGGATGCTGACGGTTATGTTATCATTTGCGATATTTGGATATATACCTATAGTATATAGTCCGCTACAATTCACAAAGAAATAAGCGTAACTCATATCCGTCCAGCCGCAGCTGGCTGTATAGGCTCGTACACCAACGTAGTGACTTCCGCAGCCGTAAAAAGTAAATTCGTGGTTGTAAGCGCTGGTTTGTTGAAACGTTCCGTCCAGGTACCACTCGTAGTCGTAATAGCCTGCACCGGCCACGGGCGGTACTTCTGCGTATACATTTGCATAGCCTCCATAGAAGGTATTCTGTGGTATGTTTACAGCCCCAATCGTAGGACCAACCGATACATTCAGCCGGGTAGTAACGGAGGTGCTGGAGCACGGAGAAGTGATCACCACTTCAACCCACCCGGGACCATTCCAGTTTGCCGTTGCTACAACTGAGTTGCCGGAAGTAGTGTTTAATGAAATGTTACTGCTCTTCGTCCAGGTATAGGTGCCGCCGGCAAAGTATGGGACTGAGTATGTTGTGTTACCACAGATAAAAGAATTGCTTGCTGATATCTTTGTAGCCACATAGTATTTCAGGTTTGTTGTACCATACGGAGTGTCATTCCACGCGTGCTCCATTAACGGGTACATATTCCATTTTGATTTATATCTTCCTGCTGTTGGTGTTGTGATCGCTGTATGATCACCTGAGCCCCAAGAGACTTTGCCTGGATACGTTTCCGAACAAACCTGGATATAGCTTCCGTCTGTCATATATACATCTTCATCTGTTGTAACATAATAGCCGATCCATCGTGTTGGTCCACCTTCTGCTATACTCCAGGCATATCCATGGCAATTAAAAGTTCTGGATGAGCTATAACCGTTCGAAGTAATAAATTGGGTTCGGTTCGGACTGGCATAGTAAGCATCGAAGAAAGCACGATCTGCATTAGACATCTCAGGAACAATATAGGCTGTTACTGCGCTCCCTTTTGGTGTTCCGATATAACTCAGCGTCTGCGCATTTATATTCACACTCAATACGAGCAGATAGAAAAATAGTATACGTGAAATATTTTTCATAGTCTTAATTTTTTGAGAGGTATAATTTTGTTTGGCTAACAACATTGTCCAGTATAGCATAGTCTGCTACTACACCCTGATCCGTAAAGAATTTATATTTCTCATCACGAAGGGAGTTCAATGCCGGGGGATAGTTTGATTGCTTTAGTATGCGTGCCATAATCCAACCGGTAGTGCTATACGACAGACCTCCGTATACTTCCTGATCCTTTTTCTTCGTGTTGAGTTTTTCTTGTGCCAGGCTAAGCAATATTTTTCTGTTTCGGGCGTCCAGTGCTGCCAGTATATTTTCCTGCGCCAATAGAATTTCAATAGCCATGATCTTGAAAGAGTACTCACCTTTTTTCTCAAGTGACGACAGGGGTGTTGCGCCTGCCGGATTCATGGAGGTATATTTCTCCAGCAGTAACGGCGCAACATCTTTTCGTTTCAGTAATTCACGAGCTCCGTTAAAATTTTCCTGTAGTTTTTGTATGCCTTCCTGTGGCGAGCTAAAAACCATTAGATCTCCCAGCAACGGGTAGTTGAGAAATGTTTCAATCAAGCCCTTTGTTGACATCGTTGACAGTAACGACTCGGGCAGTGCGCAGGCCTCACGCTTTTCCTGGTAACTTTTCAATGCATTCCATTGGTCAGTTCGCCGCTTAACAGGGAAATCGTACACATCATTTGCTTTCTGTGCAAATCCACTGGTAAGATCAATCCACATTACCAGCGCGATAATGAAATAGAATTTTTTCATGGCGTAGTTTTTAGAGGGTAACTAATGAGTAACGTTAAAGAAGTGCGTTACTAAATTTAAAAACGCAAATGAGATATACCTATAGAAATGATTTGGGTGGCGTAAAAAATATTATCGTTACGACTTGCAAACAAGGGTGTGTCCCGTAAGTCGATTGTAGTTGAGTGTTACATCTTATTTTTTTAGTTTCACAACGAAGATATATCAGATTAGAGAAGTCAGAGGGCTTTTACGCGATCATCGAATTTTTGTCCGAAACTCTGGTCAACAATCTGTCAATAATATATATTTAATTATAGCATCGAAAATATGAGTAGGTCAAGCAAGAAGACTCCGAAAAAGGGCATCACTTCCGCAGATTCAGAAAAGGATAATAAACGACAGGCGAATAGAACGCAAAGACGAGTAACGAAGATTAAAATTAAAAAAGGTGAAATTGAGCTGCCTGATATCAAAGAACTGTCAAATGTGTGGTCTTTCAATAAAGACGGGAAACGATATTTGAAGAATCCGACACCAAAGGACATGCGGAAATAAAACAGAGTCTTATGTTTTTAATCTCCTTTAAACAACAACTTACAATTGCTGTTGATGCACGGCATCGGTTACTTCTATTTTCCAATCAACCGCTTTTTGTTGGGTGATTAAATATATTATTCATCAAAAAATCGCTGTGTCTTTCGTTATCTTTGCCGCTAGTTGAAGTAAACGTTAAAATGGGAAAACTATCTCTAAATAAATTCTTTGCGATTTGTATCTTGTTATTGTCCACTTGTACAGCTCATGCCCAAGACTATACAATCCGATCTTTTGAATTTCCCAATGTTTACTACCTCAATAGGAGACTGTTCGTTGAAGGAAAGGATGTTTGGTTCGGTTTAGCACAGGGTGCCTATCGTATGGTGGATGGAAATCCTAAACTTGTCTATAGCGCATCCAACGGATTAGTTGTTGATTCTGTCAGGCAGATTACGCGTGATGCCCTTGGTAACTATTGGTTTTTTTCTGGAGATGGTGTATCTATTAAAACGGGAAGCTCTTGGAAATACTTGTGGAGGAATGCACATAATTGGTTGGGCAATATGAAAAGTATTGATGACCATGTGTGGCTAACAGTGCCGAATTCCTATCAAATTATAAAATATACAGCTGCTGCTGAGGATAGTACTGTTTTTACTGCGCCTGAATATATTCGAGATATTGAGCCCGCGGGTGACGGTACATATTGGTTAGCAGGCTACAACGGTGTGTATTCTTTTGATGAAGAGAAGTTTGCTGTAGATACTGCTTTCTGGGGCGTTGAAGATCTTTTGGTCGCGCATGATGGTACGCTATATCTCGCGGCAAATACCTATGTCGGTTTAGTGTTCACCCGGAATAAAACTACCGGTAACTACACGAAACTTAATATTCCGTATAATGATATAGGACGCATTCATCAAATTGAAGAAGATAGCAATCACGTTTTATACTTCGCAACTGATGCCGGGCTACTTATCTATAATTCTGAAACTAAGCAATGGCGAAGAATTAATACAGCTCTTGGCCTACCCAGTGACTTTGTTCGAGATGTGAAAGTTGATTCGGAAGGCAATGTATGGATGGCTATGGATACAGATGGTTTGAAAGATCGCATTACAGCAATAGTGTATGATCCATCTAACGACCTTTCCATTGTGCACGGCAAGATATACGATGATAAAAATCTAAACGGTAGTCAAGATGAGGGTGAAGCCGGCCTGGCCGACCAATTTATAAGATTAGGTACTTCGGATAGCTATGCAATTTCTTCCTCAGATGGAAGTTTTACGTTGCAGCCCGTTGAAGGAGCAAATACAATTTCATGGATTGATAATGCCCAGTGGGACGCAGGAGTAACTCCTGTTACGTATCAGTTTAATTCACCGCAGGACAATAGCTCTTACTTCCAGTTCGGACTAAAAAGAAATATAGTCGCTGATGGGAGCGTGAATGTAACAGGCACTGCTACCAGACGTGGTTTTGACACGTACTATTATTTGACGGTAAAAAATGAAGGCACTGAGCCTTTTGCTCCACAAGTAATAATGGAGTTTGATCCTTCACTTACACTTGTACAAAGTACTCCGGAAGTTACAGCTGCCAGTGGCAACCAGTTACGGTGGAGTAGACCGTCATTAAAGGGATTTTCAAACGAAACAATCCGACTCCACTTCACAGTGTTGGCAACCGTGCCATTAGGCGATACGCTTAAAAACCGAGTTATATTGGAAGGGCTGCCTCAGGAAACTGATGTTGTGGATAATACAGATACACTGAAGCAAATTGTTACCGGCTCATTCGATCCAAATGATAAGCTGGTAAAGGAAGGTATATTGGCAGAGCGCTACGTAAGAATCGGTGATAAACTGACATACACCGTTCGCTTTCAGAATACAGGTACGGATACGGCCTTTGTTGTAAAAATAAAGGATGAACTTGATCCTTCCTTAGAACTCACTTCTCTGCGGCTTCTTTCGGCTAGTCATGCCATGCAATACACGCTTCACCAACGTACTATTACATTTATTTTTAATAATATCAAACTGCCAGACAGTACACGTAACGAGCCGGCGAGTCATGGTTATGTGAAATTTGAAATTGCCCCTATAGCAACCATGCAAAGCGAGACAACCGTTGCAAATACGGCACTTATATATTTTGACTTCAATGAACCTGTACAGACTAATATTGTTACTAACCGCTTTGTGGATGTGCTGCCATCGGATAGAGTGACCGGAATAGAAGGGGATGTGGCAAGGGAAGTGAAGTTGTACCCAAATCCTGTGTCAGATTTCTTGATGATCCGGGGAGAAGATCAGACTATGCTTAAAAAAGCCGAGATATATACACTAACGGGAACGCTCATTACTTCATCTGTGCTTTACAATAATTCAACCGAGATTGACCTCGGTAATATTGACGCCGGGCTTTATATAGTTAAGGTCTATGGGGTTAATACATATATCAGAAAAATACTGGTAGTTCCATCTCGGTAAGTGTAAGCGTGGACGAATTTTCTTCGTTTTGCGAATGCATCGTATGACGATGAAAAAACCGAGTGGCCTTTGATTCGGCGGAGTTTACTGAATTGTTTGGGATGTTTCGAGAAACTTTTTCAGAACCCGGTATAAAACCTGAACTCCTTTATTCGCAGGATACTAATGATGAACGTTTCTTTACTTTTAAAGATAACAAGCCTCTAAGTTTCGAGTACTGGGGATCTTGCTAGTCAGTTATTGGCTGGCCGTATTGCCCGGACAGTCATAAGCGTGAAACTCTTTGCACATGTCCAATATGTATAACACCCGGAGAAATTAATTCGCGGAAAAAACGGACGAAAATCGAAGCGAAGAAAAGAGGACTGAAAAACGATTTATAAATCAGAAAGGATGGAGGATGTTTTCATGTACGAAGCGTTCAGGCGTCATATAGAGAAGTTGGTGCCGCTCACTGACAATGAATTTGCCTTCGTTCACTCACATTTGACTATACAAAATTTTAGAAAGGGAGATTTTTTGATCCGACAAGGTGAACATGTCTCATATCTATACTACGTTGTCTCAGGGCTCTTGAAATTGGTATATAATGATGAATCGGGAAAGGAATATATAGTTTCCTTTGCTATGGAAGACTGGTGGGAAAGCGATATTCAGGCGTACTACACACAGACAAAAGCAACGATGTCGTTACAGTGTATTGAAGATACTTGTGTACTGTGTATTCCGTTGGCAGACTATAAAAAATTATGTGCAGGTCTTCATAAAATGGAGCGTTTCTTTCTGGAGAAATCCATTGGTGGTCATATAGCATCACAGCAGCGCATATTGTCATTTATCACATCTAATGCAACAGAGCGGTATGAGCAGTTGTTGAAACGTTATCCGCAATTAGTCCAGCGCGTGCCAAAGTCGTTGCTGGCTTCTTATTTAGGTGTCTCTCGTGAAACCCTGAGCAGACTTTCTTCTTAATCTACTGTCAGGTTTATAATTGTGATGTTTGTCACGCCCGAGGAAGGTGTGTTGTTGTCAGCTTTGTAGTATATTAAAAATGACAGCAAAATGGAAAAGCGAATTATTAATCCCTGGCAATGGCAAGATCCACGCAGCTATGTGCAAGCCGTTGAAGTAAAGCAATCTCAAAGTATACTCTATTGCTCCGGGCAAGCAGCCGTACACGCTGATGGACAATCCAGTACGGGAGACATGCGGGCACAACTATTAGAATCAATACGAAACCTGGAGAAAGTTATTACAGAGGCTGGCTACGCGTGCCAGGATATAGTACGACTGAATGTATACACAACATCAACCGCCGAGCTTTTTACTTGCTTTGATGTTTTTCAAGAGTGGATCGCAAAGCACGGCATCAAACAAGCAACTACGTTGCTCGAAGTGAAAAGTCTTTTTGAGACATTGAAAGTTGAGCTGGAGGCTACGGTTGTGAAGTAGTTTGTTTCAGATATATAAAGCCCCGAAACAAACCGGGGCTTTGTTTAATCACCCTCTGTCATTAAGTACTTGCGTAGTTTTCCGTCTACGTTGTAACCATACGATGCCAGCTCTGCGTTTGTCTGTTTAAAGTACTCCGTCCAAAAAGAATGGATATTGTCAATTTGAGCAGAATTTTTTCCGGTTGCACCTATAGCAAATACTTTGCACCCGGATAGGTCTGGTATATTGTTGAGTTTCTTCAGGCCGTCCAGAAGCGGTGTGATTTGTTCGGGAGGAACGCCATGTTTTTTATTGAAATTATACTCACGTGAGTCCTGGATCATATCGCTGAGAAGTATAATTACATTTTCACTCTTCAGTCTTATTTTTCCAAGTACAAAGTCTTCCATGTCTCGTATTGTTCCACCGTCGGCATTAAATTCGATCAGGTTTGTTGTCTGGTGAATTGCTCCGAGTATATCGGTATATTCAGTATATTCTTTTCGAACCTGTTTTTGCGTTCTCAGGGTCTCTGAAATTTTTGGTGCCGTTTCATTTACGTAGTTCATAAACCTTTTCCGTAAGCTGTCGCCCGCATGAGCAAAGCCATCGGTTCGCCTGCTGAACTGTTTTTCAACAAGATCTTCATAGACAATTTTTACCGGCCGCATCTTCGAGCCTTCATCGATAGGAACAACTACGAGGCAATCGTATTGTTTCATATTGGGGAAAATGGTTTCGGTTACTATACTGATATAGCTTTCCAATACGAGTTCCGTATTGCTGGCGGAATAGTCGATTAACACAATCAATACTTTTCGCTTCTTCTCTACAAATGAACTACAGCTTTCAAGAAGTGGAGCGATGAATAAAAATAGTAGAAGTATATTCGTTCGGGTAATTATTAAACCTTTCATAGACATAACAAGATAGTGTTAAGGTTAACGCGCGGCCGCAATAGCTTCCGGTGTATTTTTCGAGACAGGTTCCAATTCATCAAGAATGTCTCTGACCTCTGTGCCGAAATGGTTGAGAGCGTTTTCTTTGAAAGTCTCCAGGTCGTTAACGTAATGCCCGGATAAGTCTTCGCGTGGTATATTTTTTCGGGTATTAAAGTTTTCCTTGTAGAGTTTAAACCGGTTGAATTTTTCCCATGCTTTGCGAATACTGTTGTCCACTACCTCTTTAACATCTTTCATGTTGGCAAGTACAATGAGGTCAAGGATGTGTAGTAATTTTTCTGCTCTGTAATAATTGAGTGTATTCTGAAATAATTTGCCGTGCTGTTCGGAGTCCCATTTGAAATACCCGGCAATCACAGGTAAGGCCATGGATAGAAGTATAAATCCATAGAATAGCACATTTCCTGATCTGCCGCCTTCTATATCAATGGCTCTTTCTCGCGACACGCCAACGATGGCAACTTCCACCGCGATCAACAGTATGGGTAAAATCGCCAGACCTATATATCGTTTTGTTCTGGCGTTTTTAATATAGCTCTCATCATCTTCATGATTGGAAGAATTGCCTTTAACCCGAACGGATTCTTCTGGCAGAAGCTTTGTAAGAATACCATCGGTTACAAGCATGGCCGCCAGTGCCAGAATGATTGATAGTCCCCACCGGACAAGAATATATAGCAGCCCATCTCCCTGTATAAAAATGAGCGTGGATATATAGTTAAGAAATATTTCGAACAGGAGCGTTATATATACTACTAATTTCATTCGTCTCGATTTACGTCTGCGAATAGCGAAGCTGCCGTCATCCATGCGGTCCAGTTCTTCACATTCAGCAAATTGCTGTCTTCGCTTTTCGCGCTCCTGTTTTAGAACCTTGATATAAGTGGTAAGTATATTTGTCAGCTTTACGGCTATGGTGCCGATATACTTGTTCGTGCAGCGATCTGCAAAATATTTGATACCCTCGGTATTGATGAAGAACTGTCGGTAGAGCAGTCGGTATAATAGATGTTGCATTTGTTTATAGTTTAAAGCGTTGACGGATCCGTATATATAGTTTACCCATCGAGAAGAATTGGAACAGTCCGGCAGTCCAGTACCGCCAGCGCAGTATCCAGTAGACACCAAAGGGTGTTCTGTAGATTTTAAGACTATAGTTTCCACCGGGTTCTATAAGGTGTGTCCAAATCAGGCGATTTATCTTCCTGGATATTCGAGACATAGTTGGAAAGGGTTAAGGTTCGCGTGTTAAGTCTTTGAATATCCAAGACGTTTTGCGAGCGACCAAGAAATCTTTCCCGAAGGCTATAATTGGTTTCCGAATGGTGGAGTTTTGTTTCCGGTTCGACTTAAATGCTGGTTAAATAGATATTCGAAAGAATGGTTACCCGTTAATCGTAACGGTGATTCAGGGGGAAGGCGATTGGAAACACTGTTAATGCCGCCAGCACCAAAAGAATTATTAAACCATGTCCGAGGTAATTGAATCAGAGAAGATAGCAGACAGTGCCTTCAAGAAATACATTCCCATACTTACAAGTATCTGTGGTTTGCTATGTATAGTCTTATTTGTTGGTGTTAATCTGGAGGATAATCGCGAGAATTGGGAGACTTATAAAAAATGGGGCGCTCCATTATCCATCGATATTTTTGACGGAAGCTATTGGGGACTTATCACATCAAATTTTTTGCACATTGAAATCTGGCACATCGGTTTTAACCTCTACTGGCTTTGGATACTAGGTAAGAAAATTGAATTTGAGACGAGTAAAATTTTCTATGCAATTTTTATTGTGAGTTCCGCAGTGGTTAGTTCTACAGTTCAACTTGCTTTTTCGTCATCAACCGGCATAGGGATCTCAGGAGTAGTGTACGCGTTCTTTGGTTTTATAGTTGTAATGAGTAGAATAACTGACAAATACAAAAATTACCTTGAGAAGAAGATCGTATATCAGTTTGCCATTTGGTTGGTGGTATGTATAATTTTAACACAAACCGGAGCGTTGGCAGTGGCGAATGCAGCCCACATAAGTGGACTGCTATGGGGAATGACTATAGCCTATACGTCAAAATTTGCCTATCGAATACAATGGGTAGTTGGAGTAGCATCACTTTTATTTATAGGGTCTTCAATTTTTTGGAGTCCGTTTTCAACCGGATATCTGTCGCATAAAGCATATCATCTCCATAACGACAAAAAATTAGAGGAGGCATCTGAGATTTATAAAGAGATTCTTCACAGAGAACCTGACAACGGATTCGCGCAGGAAAATTTAAAGGTAATTGAGGTTTCTAAAATGGAGGAGAATGCCTACGAATTTCATTCAAAGGGAAAATATGATGAGGCTCGAGAAATATATAATCAGATATTGAACCTGGACAACGATAACGAATGGGCAAGAAAGAATTTAGAAATGATAATTGAATCTGATTCGATATAGATTATGAATGAAATAATTGATATGGTGCAACGGAAGGCCGATGACTTGATGAGTGATGAGCAATTCTGGAGTAGGCTACGTGAAGTGATTCTTTTGATTGTGGGGCTATATGTTTTTAATGCGATAATAGTCGCAGCTTCCTCCTTCATTATTCCGGGAGATTGGCTCTCCACGTTTATTGCCAATAGTGAATGGATAGGGCATATCATCTTCGGATTAATTATCTTCAGTAAGTTAGGACAGCAAAGAAACGCTGTCTCTATTGGTTTGCTTTCGATCATGTTGCCTGTCTTTGGAGGGCTATTCTATTTAATGACCATTACTTTAACTAAAACTGACCAATGATAAATAGAGATATAATTGGTAAGTATGCATTAATCCTTGCGGTATCTTCAATTTTCGTTACTGCATTACAATATATAACCTCGTATGGAGTATTCAGTGATGAGGTGATGACGAATAACTTGATTCAGGTGTATATACCGATCACGTTTAATCTATTGCTTAACGTGATCACAGCTTTTATTATATGGCAAGACATCAGGAAATATAATGTAAAGACAAAATATATAATGGTGGCAACCATCTTATTCCGACCGGCAGGTGTATTTGCATTTTTATTGTTTCTGTTTTTTCAAGATAAGTTAAATAAGAGTACTCTTTGATAATATTATTCTAATGCGATGAAGAACTTTTTCGCTTCAATACTCCTTTCGTTTTTTGTCACGCAGTGTTTTGCATGTATTTGTTGGTTCTCTACTGATAAGGATGGATTAGAGAAAAGAATTAAGGAGGCCGATGTTATCCTTTATGCAACCGCCATGCCGGCTTATAACTTGTTTAATGACTTGCAACGAGGGGACTATGCTGGTATAACTGAAGTAATCTTTTGGGTCGAGTATGTATGGAAAGGAAAGAACGTGAAAACTATAAAACTCAAGGGCAAGAGATATCCTTGCTGGGATGCCAGCTATAGAATTGGAGAACGGTATATTATTTTTGGACACATCAATAAAGAAACCGGAGAACTGGAAACCAACAACTGCAATAGTCTTTCTGAGGAAACAATTCCTGACCCATGGCATAAAATCAAGAGAGAGTTAAGTGATTCCGAGGTTGCAGAATATCGAAAAGCAGTAAAAGCCGAATTTGAATCAGTTAAAAGGTTAATCAATAGACAAACAGGACGATAAAGTTTAGGGAATATTTTTTCGTTTAGCAGTTGACCAAGCGAGATGTCTTTCATTGCAAAGTAATCCTTTCTGAATCTATCTGAAAAGTGAAACATAAAAGTCAATGAATAGAATTGAAAAAGGGATGAGTTTATAGTGAAGGTTAAAGAATTCTTCGTACGTGTCTCAAGTTATACTATAGATCATAGCTATGAAGAATTGATAAGAATATTACTTTCCTATGAGATGTTCTTATCGATTGAGCGAGAAGTATTCATGGATATATGGCGAGAAGAAGTGATATGGGAAGTTTTAAATCGTCTTGCGGGACATTGTGCACCCCATAAGGCAATTGATTTTTTGATATATAGAATGTTGTTGATAAAATGCTAAAGTTATCCATAAATACTACTTAGGTTAGCGAGAAGAAGAGTATATCTCATTTAACCGTTTCAGAACTTTGTCTTTATCCGGATGTTTCATGAAGCATTCCTCATGAAAGCCGGCATCGGAAAAGAATAACAACGGATCGTCTTCACTGTATATCAAAGATGGAAAGCCTGCAACTTCTTGCCCTTCCATTATTACCTGTCCACAAATTCGACAGATACTTTTGTTTAGTATGATGATTGCCATAAGCTACCGAGCGTTGTTTGAGAAGTATAAAATATACACACAGTAACGCATAAGGTAAAAAATGATATAAAAAGAAAAAGCCACCGGACTGGTGGCTTTTTTGTTGCTCCTCCTCTTGGACTTGAACCAAGGACCCTCTGATTAACAGTCAGATGCTCTAACCAGCTGAGCTAAGGAGGAATTCGTTTGAATTTGGGAGTGCAATATTACGGAGTTGTGGTTTAAATTTCAAAATCCTCACTAAAAAATCTGCGAATATTTTATTCAAATTTTTTTCAGCGATCTATTCCACTCCCTTATTCCGTGAAACAAATATAATTAACCGTAGATCTCATTTAAAATTCCGGCCAGTCTAACACCGGCCTGCAGCAAGCGTGCACGTACTACGTTAAAATGTTTATAGCCATACTGATAGCCGAGTTTACCAGCGCCATAATCGTATACCTGTTTGCGATACGCCATGCTCTCGTAAGCCCAGTCGCGAACAGAAGTATTCTGCCAGCTCGTGAGTTGTGCAGGTGTTGGTTTGTCGAGTGACTGCGCCAATTCGGTGTAGCTCAGTTTTGTGTCATCGATCATATCGCTATCCCATACACGGTGCAGGTTGCTGTCAACGCGAAACCACATGATCTTCACATCATTACCACCGCGGTCATTGCCCCCGCCTACGTGTAATGGCTGGTGAATGTCACCTACCAGGTGAATGAGCATCTTGATTCTTTCAGCTTCTTCTTTGCCTGTAAACTTTTTGGATTTTAATTCCGTGATGATGCGCTCGATCGTCTGGATCACATCTCCATTCGGATTTTTTACACTTTGCTCGTACGTCTGTCCATCCTGAATTGTAACCCAATGCCAGTCGGCCGTGTAGTTATAAGTAGAATCGGAACGTATTTCATCCATCCAGGTACTTGCTATGGCAAGCGATTGCCCTGCGAGAATGCGATCCATTTCACGCTTCGCTTTTTTCGATAAATATTTTTCAGCAATCCATCCGGTGGCACGGTGGCCGGTTTGTCCCCAGGCATGGGCATATCCGTAACTCAAAAGTGTAAGCAGACAAAGTGCAGCAATTTTTTTCATTGGAGGTTCGATTTAAATACAAGTCTCTGCTGTAACAGCAGTATTTATAGGTTAATTGATTTTATAGTCGCAAATCTCGATTTTATAACCAGTTTTCAAATATCCTTTTATATAAAAGATATGTTATCGGTTTATTACGGATGGAGCCACACGGCCGTAGCCGCCCTTTCACTGTAACGCTATTCTTTTAACTTTATAGGCAGTAAGTTAAGTATGACACAAACTGTAAAACTATCAGCATTTCTTATAGCCAGTCAGTTGGATATAAAGGGAATAAAATCGTTCCTCGATATTAAACCGCTGGCTGATTCATCTTCCGAGCTATACTATAATTTCAGTGGCGGCAAGTATCAATACTATTTTAATTATGGTGTAGTGGTATTTGCCGGTTACAATGAAGATGAGATGAAGTGGGCTATAAAAACCGTGTCAGCATTTCAGAAGAATCCATCCCTGAACTGGATGCGCGATGACCACGAAGTGATTGTGGAAGATCGAACCGGAATTGCTTTTGACTTCGATCGCATTGTACTCGATCGACTGGATGATAAAGTGATTCGCATTGCTATGCTCAACCTCGCGCAATCTGTGGCACTCGATTACTATCACGGGGTAAGTGAGACGCTTCTTACGGAAGTGAAGAGTTTTGCCCGTCAACTGGAGCTTACCGGTAAATTGAAGATCAGCCGCAATAACATGATGCGGTTCATAGGCAAAGCACTCAATACGCAAAACGATATAGCTGAGAATATCTACATCTTTGATGCCCCCGACCTGGTATGGGAAGACGAGTATCTCGATAAGCTTCACCAGGGATTGATGAAGTATTTCGATCTGCGGATACGGTTTAGTGAGGTAGAGTATACATTACGTATTATCGAAGACAATCTTTCTGTGTTCCGTGAAATTATTCACCAGCGCGAAAGCAGCCTGCTGGAATACATCATAATAGTATTGATTCTCGTAGAAGTATTTGATCTGTTGATCTCAAAAATCCTCAAACTCACGGCCTGATAACTGTCTGTTCAAGATTTCATGTATAGTTTAGAGGCATAACACATATAATTTTAATAGCAAGCATTCTGTAAATTGCATGCAGGTTAGTGACTGGCTGATGGATAAGAGGATTTTTTGCACGATTATAGTTTTGCTTGCTTGTGCAGCCCGGGTAATAGCGCAGCCCGAGCCTTACAAGTTTATGTATGTGAATGTTAACGATGGACTTTCACATAACGAAGTTCTGTCTTTTCTGAAAGACAAACGTGGTTTTCTCTGGATCGGAACAGCTGCCGGTCTCAACCGGTATGATGGCTATACCGTTAAAGTTTTTCAGCACGACTCGCGCGATACAACATCACTCATTCACAATTCTGTACAGGATTTATTTGAACTTCCCGATGGGCGTATAGGTGTGCTCACTACGGCCGGACTTACGCTATATGATCCGCAGACTGAAAAATTTCAAAAAGACCTTTCTGCTTTTTATGATACCTACAATATTCCCGAAGGAGCTTTAAGCAATATTGTAAAAGATTATGAAGGTAACTACTGGTTTATTCATGCCTCTGCGGGACTTGTACGCTATACCGTATCAAATGGTGATGTTGTATCGATACGACATCACGAAAAAGATACACAAAGTATAGCATCCGATTCGGTAGTCTCATTGGTGCAGGATGTAAAAGGAAGTCATTGGATCATTCACGCCAACGGTATTATTGAACAGATCGGTGTAAAAGGTAACAAGCATTATGTTACCTACAGGAATGACTATCTTTTTAAAGAGAACAAAAGTGCTATACGCAAGTATCGTTTATTAACCGATAAAGATGGCGACCTCTGGATCTTTATAGCAGATGATAACCAGGGAGTTTTCTATTTCAACAGCGTCAGTAAATCATTTACACATATACATAAGGATAGCCCAGGCGCGCATCTTAATACTAACATCGTGCGCGATATGGAGCAGGATAATAAAGGCCTTATCTGGGTTGGTACTGATCATGGAGGTATCAACCTGATCGATAAACAAAATTTTTCCATTCGCTATATCACACACGATGATGAAGATGAAAAGAGTCTCAGTCAGAACAGCATTAATACACTTTATAAAGATACCGATGGTATAATCTGGGTAGGCACCTATAAACGCGGCGTGAGTTACTACCACGAAAACATTGTTCGCTTTCCGCTATATAAACACTCGCCCACCAACCCCTACGGACTTCCCTATGCAGATGTGAATCGTTTTGTAGAAGACGATAAAGGTAATATATGGATCGGTACGAATGGCGGAGGACTGCTATATTTCAATCGCGCTACCGGGCGGTTTACGCAGTATCGATATAATCCGGCCAATGCCAATAGTATCGGTAGCGATGTTATTGTAAGTCTATATATAGATCACACCAAAAAGTTATGGATCGGCACATACTATGGTGGCCTCACCTGTTATGATGGTACTAAATTTACCCGCTATAATAACAATCCTGCTGATCCTTCAAGCTTGTCCAACCAAAGTGTTTGGGAGATATATGAAGACTCAAGACACCGGCTTTGGGTGGGAACACTTAACGGAGGTCTTAATTTATTTGATGAACGCACGCAATCTTTCTCGCATTACCGCGCAACCGATCTCAATTCAGTAGGCTCGGATTATATAGCGGCCATAACAGAAGATCGTGAAGGTGATTTGTGGATCGGCACAACGGCCGGGATAGACGTTCTAAGTCGCCAGCGCGGACGGTTTATACATTACGAAAGTGAAAGCAGCAATCCACAAAGTCTTAGCAATAATGCTGTACTTGATATTCGTGAAGATTCAAAAGGTCGTATATGGATTGCTACTGCCGGTGGACTAAATCTGTTTAATCGTAAGGATAATTCGTTCCAGGTTTTTACCAAAGAGGATGGTCTTCCCCACAATACTATATTGACTATACTGGAAGATGATCGCGGTGATATCTGGATGAGTACACCGAATGGATTATCACAATTAAAAATTACAGCAGCACCTGATGGTAAAACAATCTATACCTTTAGCAACTACGGTGAAGCAGAAGGTTTGCAGGGAAGACAATTCAACGAGAATGCTGCTTTTAAGACTTCGCGGGGTGAACTTATTTTCGGAGGTTCTAACGGGTTTAATATTTTTAAACCGTCACAGTTAGGATTAAATAAAGATGTACCTGAAGTTGTCTTTACAGATTTTCAACTTTTTAATAAAAGTATAAAAGCAGAAGAAGTTGTAGATGGAAATATACTGTTGCCAACCGATATATCAACTACTTCCGAAATCAAGCTTCCACCGGGTAAAGATGTTTTCTCAATTGAGTTTGCCGCGCTTAATTTCTTTCACCCCGAAAAGAACAAGTATAAATATAAACTAGAAGGGTTTCATACCGATTGGTTGCCGGCCGACAGTAAATCAAGACGTGTAACATTTACTAACCTTGATCCGGGTGAGTATACATTTCGCGTGATCGCTGCCAACAACGATGGCTTTTGGAATGAGAAAGGTGCTACGCTAAAGATAACTGTATTGCCTCCGTTCTGGAAAACGCGCACGGCCCTGGTTATATACTTCTTGCTGATCATTACGGGATTGCTCATTACACGAAGACTTGTACAGCAACGCGAAAAGGTGAAGTTCATTATTCAGCAGGAACGACAGGAAGCGATGCGTATGCATGAGCTGGATATGATGAAGATAAAGTTCTTCACCAACGTGAGTCATGAATTTAGAACTCCGCTTACACTCATTCTTACACCGATTGAAAAGATTTTGAAACAGGTGAAAGATCCGGAGCAGCAAAATCAATTCCTGTTGATACAACGCAACGCCAAGCGATTACTAAATCTGGTAAACCAGTTGCTTGATTTCAGAAAGCTCGAGGTGCAGGAGATAAAATTCAATCCTTCAGAAGGAGACATTATTCATTTTATAAAGGAGGCGGTATATTCTTTCTCAGATCTCTCGGAGAAAAAAGCGATCCAGTTAAAGTTCAATGCATCGGTAAATTCACTGGTAACTATTTTCGATCAGGATAAACTCGAAAAGATTTTATTTAATCTATTAAGCAATGCATTCAAGTTTACACCCGAACATGGTGCTGTAACGGTAGAGGTAGAGCAAAAAACAGAAGTCGATGGTAAGTGGCTGTGCATCGAAGTAACAGACACAGGTATAGGTATAGCTGCCGATAAGCAAGAGCGAATTTTTGAACGCTTCTTTCAGAATGAACTTCCCAAGAGCATGGTAAACCAGGGAAGTGGTATAGGTCTTTCCATTACAAAGGAATTTACACGCATACATGGCGGAAGTATATCAGTAGAAAGCGAGCCGGGTAAAGGAAGTCGTTTTACAGTACGGCTGCCGTTGCAGGATGCTGCCAGTCAATCTGAAACGGTAACGCAGGAAGCTATAGAACCTGTACGGCAGAACGAGGAGCCTATACACGAAAATGCCAGCGCACGATTGTTAAAGAAACCGCTGTTGCTGTTGGTAGAAGACAACGAAGATTTCCGATTCTATTTAAAAGATAACCTGAAAGTAGATTACCAGATCGAGGAGGCTCCGAACGGAAAAGAAGGTTGGAAGAAAGTACAGGACCTTCTGCCTGATTTGATTGTGAGTGATATTATGATGCCTGATATGAACGGTATTGATTTCTGTAAAAAGATAAAGTCCGATCAGCGTGTATCACATATACCCGTAATACTATTAACAGCGCGTGCTGCAGAAGAGCAGAAGGTGGAGGGTTTTCAATCAGGTGCTGACGACTATATCACCAAGCCTTTCAATTTTGAGATACTGGCATCGCGTATACAGAACCTGATTATGCAGCGCGAAAAATTCCATCGCGCATTTCCGAAACAGCTTGATGTAAAAGCAAGTGAATTGAACATCACTCCGCTGGACGAGAAGTTTATTCAGAATGCAGTGAAGTGTGTGGAGGAGAACGTATCGAAAGCAGACTTCTCGGTAGAAGACATGAGTCGTGAGTTGGGCATAAGCCGTGCGCATTTATATAAGAAGATTATTGCGCTTACCGGCAAATCTCCGCTGGAGTTTATCCGAACCATTCGCTTGCAACAGGCCGCACAGTTGCTGGAGAAAAGTCAGTTAACCGTAGCCGAGATTGCGTACCAGGTCGGCTTTAACAACCCAAAATATTTCGCACGTTACTTTAAAGAGCAATATCACGTACTGCCTTCTGCGTATGCCGCAGGCAAAAGGAGGCGAGCTGTATAATTATCACCCAAAAAGAGACATTTTGAACCTAAATCGAAGCGATTCTGTGACCCTCGCCTGCTATTACAGTTAGTAGATTTGAACTGATTAACGTAGGGAATGTCACACGAGAAATTGAAACGGCTCGGCAGGATTATGCTTGCCATAGAAATCGCGATTTATATAGCTATTGCAGCTTCGTTGTCCTTTATTATTTTTTATTGATCGATTGGGCTTTTCAGTCCGGATTCCAAAAATCCTGATATCTATTTAGGTTGAATTCAACAGATCAACTCTGGTGAAACAACGACATGGCTAGGGGACAAATGTCTCTGGCGAAGGGGTGTTCCGTGTTTGCACGGTACGCTGTTTGTTCAGAGTGACTTCTCTTGCGTTGCCATGAACGCAAAAACAAAATTTCCTTCTTTGAAGCGATTTCAACCCGTGTTTTGCAACATTTTAACCCCTTCTGAAAACGTTTGAGCCTCTACGATCAGACATTTTAATACCCCTTCATGGCCTCTTCTCAGCCTACCTTTACTGCAATCGATTACGAGTTTTTGTGCTTGGAAACCGGTTGCATTGAAGAACAAATTGAGAATGAAAAAACTACTACTGCTAAACCTTTTACTTGCGCTTTTAATAGGTGCATGTTCAACCAAATCAAATTATGAAAAACTTCAGGATGGCGTTATCGTCACGCTCAATACAAAAGAGGGTGGTGCGAAACGCGTAAAACTCCAGGTTATTTCAGACGACATTATTCATGTAACGGCTACTCCGGCCGATACCTTTTCAACAGCGCAAAGTCTGATCGTTCTTCCGGAAGTAAAAGGATCAACATCCTGGAAGCTCGAAGAATCGGCCGATGCACTTTCGTTGATCACAAAAACACTTCGCGCAAAAGTATCACTTGCTTCGGGTGAAGTTACTTTCACGGATACAACCGGGCAGGTAATTCTGCAGGAGCGCCAGGGAGGAGGCAAGTCTTTCACGCCCGTTACGGTTGATAATCTCAAATCATACGCTATTCGCCAGGTTTTTGAATCGCCTGTTGACGAAGCCTTCTATGGATTAGGCGGTCATCAAAACGGACAAGTAAACTATAAAGGTGAAGATGTAGATCTTACACAGCATAATATAGTAGACGTAGTTCCTTTTGTATACTCAAGCAAGAACTATGGTTTGCTGTGGGACAACTACTCGATCAGTAAGTTTGGTGATCCGAGAGAATATCAACCATTAAATACACTCAAGCTTTTTACGAAGGATGGTAAAGAAGGTGGTCTTACTGCAGACTATTATGTAGAAGATAAGATCAAGGAAACTAAAACCGAAGATAAGATCGAATATGAATTTCTGGAGACACCACAGGTTGACAGCTTCCCGAAAGATGTTTCTCACAAAGGAAAAGTAATATGGGAAGGATCATTTACATCTGATGCAGCCGGTGCTCATAAATTCCTGGTATACTCGTCAGGCTATATTAAAGTATGGATCGATGGTACGTTGATCATGGACAAGTGGAGA
>CBIHOZ010000083.1:0-30302 GCA_966211525.1 uncultured Chitinophaga sp.
AAATAAGAAGTAAGAAATAAGAAGTAAGAAATAAGAAGTAAGAAATAAGAAGTAAGAAATAAGAAGTAATTTTATACCAAAATGTCTCTATATATTTTGTGATGATGATGCGAAGATTGGTTTTTGTATGCTTTGTGGTTGTTGCGTGTGGCCGTGCCGTTGCGCAGGACAACCTGATCCAGTATGTGAACCCGTTGATCGGTACGCATAAGATGGGACATACTTATCCGGGAGCTACTGTTCCGTTTGGAATGGTACAGCTGAGTCCGGAGACAGATACAATACCCTATGAAGTGGATGATCACTATAATCCATTGGTATATAAATACTGTGCGGGGTATCAATATGATGACCCTACCATTGTTGGTTTTAGTCACACGCACTTTAGTGGTACGGGACATTCCGATCTCGGTGATTTTCTGATTATGCCTACCGTTGGTAAACTGCAGCTGAATCCGGGTACGGAGCAAAATCCGAAAAGTGGTTTTCGCTCTTCGTTCTCACACAGTAACGAGCAGGCTGCGCCAAACTACTATAGAGTGAAACTGGACGATGATAACATTGTCGCTGAACTTACTACAACCAATCGTGTAGGTTTCCACCAATATACTTTTCCGCAGAGTGATGAGGCTCATATCATACTCGACCTGATGTATGGTATATATAATCATGCGGACAAGAACGTATGGACGTTTGTTCGGGTGGAGAATGATACACTGGTAACGGGGTATCGCCAGACCAACGGCTGGGCCCGCACGCGTACGGTATATTTCGCCATGACGTTTTCAAAGCCGGTAAAACAATACGGCATGAAAGATTTCTCGAAGCCGGATGTATATAAAGGCTTTTGGCGGAAATTTGATCAGACGAAAAACTTCCCGGATATAGCAGGCGAACAGATCAGAATGTATTTTGATTTTCAGGCGAAAGAAGGGGAGAAGATCAAGATCAAATTTGCATTGTCTCCGGTAAGTACAAAGGGTGCCTTGGCGAATCTGCAATCCGAACTTCCGCATTGGGATTTTGAAAAAGCGAAGCGCGAAGGACAGCAGCAATGGGAACGCGAACTGCAACGCGTGAAAGTAAAAGCACTGAACAAAAATGATCTCGTGAATTTTTATACGGCGATGTATCACACGTTCCTGGGCCCTACAACCTATATGGATATTGACGGTTCATACCGTGGACTCGATCAGAACAATCACGAAGCGAAAGGTTTCGTAAACTATACTACATTTTCATTGTGGGATACTTACCGTGCGTTGCATCCGCTGTTCAATGTTATACAGCCAAAGCGAAACGGTGACATGGTGAGTTCGATGATGGTGCATTATGATCAGAGTGTTCATAAAATGTTACCGGTATGGTCGCATCATGCCAACGAGAACTGGTGTATGATCGGGTATCACAGTGTATCCGTAATTGCTGATGCAGTGATCAAAGGAAATTACCAGGGCGATGCATACCAGGCGTTGGAAGCATGTGTGGCCACGGCACGTCATAAATCATACGATGGAATAGAATACTATATGCAACTCGGCTACGTGCCGGAGGATAAAAACAGTTCATCCGTTTCAAAAACACTGGAGTATGCTTATGACGACTGGTGTATTGCACAGATGGCGAAAAAGCTTGACCGCCCTGCTATATATGAAGAGTTTATGAAACGCTCGCAGAACTGGAAGAATGTCTATGATGCATCAACAGGCTATATGCGTCCGAAGTTAAGCGATGGTAAATTCAGAAAGGAGTTTGATGTATTGAGCACACACGGACAAGGTTTCATAGAAGGCAACGCCTGGAACTATAGTTTATATGTGCCGCATGATCCGGAGCAGATGATCAGCGTGATGGGAGGGAAGAAACGTTTTGTGCAGCATCTCGATTCACTCTTTACCATGAATCTGCCGGATGAATTCTTTGCCCATACGGAAGATATAACACGCGAGGGCATCATTGGTAATTATGTTCATGGGAATGAACCTGCGCATCATGCTGCATATCTCTATAACTGGACTGACCAACCGTGGAAGACGCAGGAGCGGGTGCGCATGATTCTGAAGAAGCAATATCAACCCACACCGGATGGCCTGGGCGGTAATGATGACTGCGGCCAGATGAGCGCGTGGTATATATTTACTTCGCTCGGCTTTTACCCGGTGGCTCCCGGCTCCGATCAATATGCTTTGGGAAGTCCTGGAATACAATCAGCAACACTGGCATTGGAGAATGGGAAGACATTCGAGATTGAAGCCGTTAATCAGAGCGACAAGAATGTATATGTTCAGAAAGTATTGCTGAATGATAAGCCACTCACGCGACCATTTCTTACCCACGATGATATTGTGAAAGGCGGCAAGCTTACATTCTACATGACTGCAAAACCGAAGAAGTAAATTTATTCCTGAAATGATTTAGGGATAGTCCCGGCTTTCTTTACCTCTATATGGCGGCTCCTATAGAAGCAAGGCCGGGGCTCAGTAAATACGCTGAGTATACTTCATACTTCATGTAGTTTAAAAGAAAAGGTTAATTCGTTAGCGCCCCGGTTCTTGTTTTTTCGTAAACTGGATTACTAATAGCTTCGCTGTAGCTGAAAAATAAAAATCCCCCGTGGTTCTCACAGGGGATTTTCGCTTTAAGTATATATCGCTTATGCTTTCACATTCTTCACGGCATAATCAACTGCACGTGCTGACAACGCCATATAGGTAAGCGAGGGATTTTGTGTTGATGTTGACGTCATGCAGGATCCATCGGTTACAAAAACATTTTTGCACGCGTGAAGCTGATTCCATTCGTTCAACAAAGATGTCTTCGGATCACGTCCCATACGAACACCGCCCATTTCGTGGATGTCGAGACCAGGTGCCTGCTTCGAATCGAATGTCTGTATATTCTTGAAGCCAGCTTTGGTATACATCTCTGATAATTGTTCGTGGAAGTCTTTTATCATCTTCTCATCGTTGTCATCATATGCGATCGAAATTTTCAATTGAGGCATTCCCCATTCGTCTTTCGCAGTCGGATCGAGTGCAACGTAGTTCGTTTCTTTCGGAATAGTTTCGCCCATCATGTGCGAGCCTACACGCCACGGACCTAATTTAGTCTGTGCCAGTTTATCTTTCAATGAAACGCCTAATCCGTCATTGTCCATTTCGTTGTAGCGATTCGAATCAAAGCCCGCAGCATATCCGCGAAGGAAATCAGTTTCCTGTTTGTATACATTCCGGAAGCGAGGTATATATCCGCTCGTTGGTCTGCGGCCCTTCGTAGTTGAATCCATAAATTCACCATCGTACTCAGCAGAGATACGCGCGCGATAATTATGGAACGCTACATATTTACCCAGCAAACCGTTATCATTACCCAAACCATTCTGGAAACGGTTTGACTTGGAATTTAAAAGTATAAGATTGGTGTTGAGTGCAGCAGCGTTTACGAAGATGATCGGTGCATAGTATTCAACCGCATCTTTCGTCAGCGTATCAATAACCTGTACACCTATAGCTTTACCTTTTGTCTCATCGTAGATGATCGAATGTACGATCGAGTTAGGACGCAGTGTAAGTTTACCGGTGCGCGCTGCCCATGGTAACGTAGAAGCATTGCTGCTGAAGTATCCACCAAACGGACAACCCCGCTGACACAATACGCGATGCTGACATTGCGTACGACCTTGTTCCAGGTGTATAGGCTGCGGCTCGGTAATGTGCGCGCAACGTGCGATGATCACGTGACGATTGCCGTAGTGCTTAGCTAACTGTTCCTTGAAATGTTTTTCAACACAGGTTAGTTCGATCGGAGGAAGGAATTCTCCATCCGGTAATTCTGCAAGACCATCCTTGTTACCAGATATACCTGCAAATTTTTCAACGTGACTATACCACGGTGCCAGATCTTTATAGCGTATAGGCCAGTCAACCGCGAAGCCATCGCGCTTAGGCCCTTCGAAATCAAATTCACTCCAGCGTTGTGTTTGTCTCGCCCAGAGTAAAGATTTACCGCCAACCTGGTATCCACGGATCCAGTCGAACGGTTTATCCTGAACATAAGGATGCTCTTTGTCTTTCACAAAGAAATGCATGGCATCTTCACGAAACGCATAGCATTTGCTTACTACCGGGTTCTCTTGTTGTATCTCAAATGGAATTTGTCCGCGGTGTTTAAATTCCCACGGCATCATGTTGGTAGTCGGGTAATCCACGTTATGTTTTACATCACGTCCGCGTTCCAGCACGAGTGTTTTCAATCCACGCTCGGTAAGTTCTTTTGCAGACCAGCCACCGCTTATACCAGAGCCGATCACGATCGCATCGTAGGTGCGTTCTTTCTTGCTGTCAATATTCAGATTCGCCATGAGCTTATGCAGGTTTTTGTTCAGTTACCGGTATACATCCTTTAAAGTCAGGGCCGGGAATTAACTGATAAGGTTTTATGTCGGTTAAGAAATGTTGTGAGGCTGTATAGCCTTGCACGGTATATTGCCGCGTGCGCGAGTAAAATGTTTTAATCTCTTCGGGGAGATTGTCTTTATCTTTTTCGATGGCGGTAAGAATCTGCAGGCGTTCTTCCGGAGAGGCTTTGAGGAAAGATTTACCTCCTATCTTTTTAGCGGTGTCATTAAATGAACGCAGACCTTTGAGATATTTTTCCTGCTCGGCTTTATCGAGGCAGTCGTCTATCATCACAAATGTAAAGAGATGAGCACCTACAGCTTTGGCGCCCGGTGTATCCGTTGCGGGGATGATCGTCTCAGCAATTTCTGCGAGCAGTTCTTCATCGTCTCCGTTAACATTAAGGTGATCAAGTGCTATGGATACTTTTTTGGGATCCACACCACACGCGGGTAAAAGTATGGCTCCCGCAGTGGCCATGGCAAGTTGTTTTAAAACCAGACGTCTGTTCATGTTTTCGTTATGCGGTTAGGTGCGGTTTATGTAATTCGAAAGATAAAACTAATTGATGATATTAATCGTTCCGCGTACCATTTTACATTTAATAGGTGCCCTGGTATAGATGGTCGTTCTTGCGGCCGGTAATTCGTTTCAGTGGAATTCGTTCCCCGTCAGTCTGTTCTAACCAGGTCCACATATCATTGCGTAAGCCTGAGGCAATAGAATCATAGTCGTGATTGCGAATGAGGTTGTTTACTTCAAGCGGATCGTTCTGCAGATCGTATAATTCATTGATGCCCCACACACCGTGATTGAAAATGTATTTGTATCGGTCGGTTCGCACGCCAAATATAGTGGGCGTCTGCGGGAAGGCATCTTCCCAGTAATATTCATAAAACACTTTGCCGCGCCACGCTACCTGTTTTTGTTGCAACAAGTTTGTGAACGACATGCCCTGCATCTGCTTGGGCTTCTCAACACCGGCCAGTTCGAGTATAGTAGGCGCTATATCTATGTTTTGGATCAGCTGTGTAATTTTTGTTCCGGGTTCTATCATCTCCGGGCACCACACGAGCAGCGGTACGCGCATGGATTCTTCATACATGTGGCGTTTGTCGATCAGGCCGTGTTCGCCAAATGAAAAACCGTTGTCGCCCATGTAAATTACCATCGTGGATTTATCAAGTCCCGTTTCTTTCAGGTATTCAAGAATGCGTCCTATATTTTCATCGATGCCCAGGAGTACTTCCAGGTATTGTCTGTAAAAATCATCGAACGCAATTTGTCCGTTATACATATGATCGACACCGTGCCAGCTATACCGTTGTCTGCGTACCCACTCCGGTATATCGCGCAGGTTTACCCTGAGCGGTTTTTCTGAAGGTAATTGTTTTTTACCCAAAGCATATGTTTTACTTGTATCAGTAGCAGTAAGAAACATGGAAGGAGGATAGTCGATCTTCTGATCTTTATATTTACCCTGATGTCGTTTGGCCGGCATGAATTCGGCATGAACCGCTTTGTTCGAAAGATATAGGAAGAACGGTTTCTGCTGCTCGCGCTTCTTCAACCACTCCAATGCATGGTCTGTCAACACATCCGTAATATAGCTGCTGTCGCTATAGGTTACCTGTTTTCCATTTACATTCAATACTGGATTATAGTATACACCTTGTCCTTTGAAACTCACCCAATGATCAAATCCTTTCTGAGGTTTATCATCCTGATCACCCATGTGCCACTTGCCGAAGAAGCTCGTCTGGTAGCCCGCCAGTTGTAAATACTGTGGAAACATTTTTAGTCCTTCCGGCATGGGAGCCTGGTTGTCAACAATAGTATGCGTGTGTGCATATTGTCCGGTAAGAATAGAAGCACGACTGGGTGAGCACAGTGCAGTACTTACAAATGCGTTTACACAATGCGCGCCTTCATGTGCAAGTCTGTCGAGGTTCGGAGTTTTAAGACCCGGCACTTTGCCGGTAAATCCCATGAAGTCGTACCGATGATCGTCTGACAAAATGAAAATTACATTTCTCGGTTTTGCATTGCTTATCTTTTTAATAGCAATATTCTCTGTTGATGAAGCCGTTGTTTTCTTCTCTTCGCATGCACTGATCGTGAAGAGTATACTAACCAGGAGAAGTGCTGCTGTTATTGAGTAAGCGCGGGTATTTCGTATATTCACTTGGTGTGTCATCCGAAAGCAGGTTGTAAGTTGTAAAGCAAAATACTTCTTCAAACATCCAATACCTAATGCTTTCATGCAGGTGGTATAAAGCCTGATGCTTATGGCGGAATGCTATGCCGGCAGGATAGTTCAGGACAGTTTCCCACAATAGAAATGAATCTTTCGGTAAAATAAAATAGTAAGTATGCAGGTTATCGCAGGTATTATTTACCACTTCATTGGTGGATTCGCTTCAGGAAGTTTTTATATCCCCTATAAGAAAGTAAAGGGATGGTCGTGGGAAAGTTACTGGATTGTCGGAGGACTATTTTCATGGCTGTTCATTCCTACACTGGCCGCATATCTTACCGTGCCGAACTTCATGCAGATCATCAGCAATACGGATGGCTCAATTATATTCTGGACATTCTTCATGGGATTGTTGTGGGGGATTGGAGGCTTAACATTTGGTCTCGGCATGCGTTACCTCGGACTTTCATTAGGTATGTCCGTTATACTTGGATTGACTTCTGCGTTTGGTTCACTCGTACCTCCGATCTATCGCGATCTTTTTACCAACAGCACAGAACATACATTTACCGCCATGGTCAATAGTACTGGTGGACAAGTTGTGCTAGCAGGTGTTGTAGTTTGTCTCACCGGAATTTTCATCTGCGGTCGTGCCGGTATATTAAAAGAAAAAGAACTTACTGACGAACAGAAGAAAAACAGTATACAGGAATTCAACCTCTCCAAAGGATTGGTAGTGGCTATTATATCCGGTATACTCAGCGCCTGTTTTAATTTTGGTATAGAAGCTGGCAAGCCCATGGCAGAAGCTGCGGTACAACAAGGCAGTAATCCGCTGTTCCAAAACAATGTAATTTTTGTAGTACTGCTCTGGGGCGGACTAACAACCAACTTCGTATGGTGCATGTTATTGAACATGCGCAACAAAACATTCGGTGATTATACCAATGCATCTACACCCCTGCTCAACAACTATATATTTGCAGCCCTCGCAGGTACAACCTGGTTCCTTCAATTTTTCTTCTATGGCATGGGCGAAAGTAAATTAGGCAACGGTGCAAGCTCCTGGATATTGCACATGGCCTTTATTATTCTGATCTCGAGTATGTGGGGCTTGTTGTTAAAAGAATGGCGAGGTGTTAGCAAAAAAACTTTTTCAACCATACTGCTGGGAATTTTTGTGATCATACTTTCTGTTATGATCGTTGGATATGGCAATTCTATAGAATAAAGCTGCGAGCCGCTAGCTGCTGGCTGCTAGAAGATTTCATTTAAATGATATGATTTCTGCTTAGTGGTCACATTTTCCAGGGATCGACAGCCGGTGGCCAGTAGCCAGAAGCCAGTAGCTATTTCACTTGCTATTTTTTTACATTTGCACGAGCCTGCCTTTTTCTAGCAGCCAGTAGCTAGAGGCCAGCAGCTCCTCAGCTATGAACGTAAACACGTACACACGTAAACACCTGAACACGTTCTTCCTCGCATGGTTGCTGCTATTGTATGGCGGAAGCGTTTGTGCGCAGGAGGTCTTCGAGGTGGACGACAGTTACATTGAGCGTAACTTCATGCCGTATGAGTTGGAGTATTACCTGGATACTACCAATACACTTTCTTTTTTTCAGATTTCTTCCAATAGTTTTTCGAATCGCTTTCAGAAACATCCGGATTATCATAACCAGGATTTCAAACCCAATGCTTCATACTGGATCCGCTTACCGATACGACATAAGGAGAGTAGTAAAGTTTGGTTGCTTGAGTTTTACGACCAGACTATAGATTATATCGAAGCGTATGTGCCGCAGGAAAATGGCTCGTATCGAAATATACTCATGGGCGATAATCAGCCCTTTACACTGCGCAACATCAGGCACAAGAACTTTGAGATCGTGCTGGATATAAAGTCTGATACAGTGATGTATTATTACTTTAATGTTCGCTCGCACGAGTTTGCTGATATACGCATTGCGTTCCGTTCGGTAGATCGTTTTATATACTACGCACTCAACGAGTATTTTCTGTTTGGTACTTTTTACGGAATGATCCTCATCATCAGTCTGTATAACCTGCTGGTATACCTGGCGATCCGTGAGATCAAGAATATATACTATATAATTTACATTCTAAGTGTAGCGGCTTACGCCATGAGTTACGATGGTATCGGGTTTCAATACCTCTGGCCCGGGCACCCCGAATGGAATAATTATGCAGTAGGCGTAACGTTGTTTTCTGTTATTGTGTGGGGATTGATTTTTACCAGGCGATTCCTGCGCACCCGTGCTCACGCACCCAGGCTGGACACTGCTTTGAAGTGGATGATTGTGATACGATCCATCTGGTTCGCAGTGGAATTGTTTTTTCTGCCACAGTTGCTTACGTATCGGAACATTGAGATCATTCCGCTTTCGCTGATATTCTATACCGGTATAAAAGTATGGAAGCGTGGTTACCGGCCCGCGCGATTCTTTGTGATTGCCTATGGTATATTGTTTACCGGATTCTTTATCCGCACGCTGGTATATTTCAATGTACTGCCGTTTACAACGCCCTTGCATTACAGTCTGCATTTCAGTTTTGTGCTGGAGATGTTGTTCCTGACTTTCGCGCTTGGTGACAGGATCAGGATTCTGAAAGACATGCGCGATCGTGCCTTGAAGCGCATCATTCACCAGCATGAAGTTAACATGCAGCTCAAAGACAAGGTGAACCGCGAGCTGGAACAAAAAGTGCACGAACGTACAACCGAGCTGAACGAGAAGAACAAAGAGCTGGAAGATACCAATGCGAAACTTGAGCGACAGTCATTCGAGATTAATCAGATCAACTCCATGCTCGATCTTGATAACTGGAAACTGAAGAACAGCATCAAGGAAGTGTTGAATGAGCGCCTCATGGAAAAGACGATGGACTATAGTCAGTTTAAAACACTATATCCTGATACGCTCGCCTGTTATCGCTTTCTCGAAAATCTGAAATGGACCAAAGGCTTCCGGTGTCGCAAGTGCGATAATGAAAAGTATTTTGATGGGGCACAAAAATTCTCCAGACGATGCACCCGTTGTGGATATAATGAGTCGATCACAGCCTATACTATATTTCATAGTCTCAAGTTTCCGATTGAGAAAGCTTTCTACATCGCTTATCTCACCGTTGTAGGTCATAAAGATTATACCTTGGAAAACCTGGCCGAGCAGCTTGACCTTCGTGTCAATACGCTTTGGGGTTTCCGTCATAAGGTTGCAGATCGAATCAGCGAGCTTGAAAAGAAAGGTCACAAGCCGAACGCATCACGGTGGGAGGAGGTGATTCTTTTGCCGGAGTCCAACGGCAAAGCACCAGGCAAATCGAGTTCCGGGAAAGTGTCGAAGCCGGTGGCCTGAGCTTGTCAATGTTACTCTATAGTTATATCGCACATTTCGTGAATCAATCATCTGAAGAGCGTACTCTTCGGGTTCACTTTTTTACGTCTTCGGTATTCGTCTTGTCACCCATAAACGGGTAGTATCAAATCTGTTGTTTTTATTCTGGAAAAGGTGAATTGATATTCCATAAATAATGCATGGAATCGTTTGAAATCAATGTTTTTTATCTGGAAAAAACAACACGCGAAAACATTCCTGTAACGATTGCAATTGGTCTTATTTTTTAGAAAATCTTCTGGCAAGAGCTTGACATGTGTAAAATTCGGCTCTGCGAAACCAACTAAAACGCAAGTTTATGATCAGAAAATTACTATTTACGGTGCTGCTGCACAGTTTGTTGCTTACAACAGTCTGGGCGCAAGACAGACAAGTAAGCGGAAAGGTGACAGCCGCAGAGGATGGCACATCGTTACCAGGAGTGAATATTGTTGTTCAGGGAACGACAAAGGGTACGACTACAGACGCTGAAGGTAACTACAGCATTCAGCTTGCTCCCACAGAGAATACATTGGTTTTTACGTTTGTAGGTTTTTCAACCATCACGGAAGAGGTTGGAGACAGAACGGTGATCGATGTGGTGATGGGCTCTGATATTACTTCACTCGGTGAAGTCGTTGTGATTGGTTATGGTGTAGCAAAGAAATCAGATGTTACCGGTGCTGTAGCTACCGTGAAGGCAGAAGATCTTACCAAGATCCCTTCGTCAACGGCCGCAGAAGCATTGCAGGGTAAAGTTGCCGGTGTACAGGTAACAACCAACGGTACCCCTGGAAGCGCACCAACGATACGCGTTCGCGGATTGGGCTCTGTGAGCTCTCGCGTAGAACCGCTATATGTAGTGGACGGAGTGTTGGTAGATGACATCAGCTTCCTTGGAAGCAACGATATCGAATCCATGAACATTCTGAAAGATGCATCGGCATCCGCTATATATGGTATACGCGCATCTAATGGTGTAGTAATCATTACCACCAAGCGCGGAAAAAACGAGCAACCCCGTATAGCATACTCAGGCTACGGTGGTGTACAAACGCCAATCAACATGGTTGATATGGCCAACGGTTCACAGTATATAGAATTGTTGAACGAGAAGGATGCTATCGCTGCAAGCCGTAACGGAACAACGTTCACACCACGCGATGCCTCTGCATATCCTTACTCAACAGATTGGTATGATGAAATTTTAAGAAGCGGTGCTTCTATTCAAAGTCATGACTTGAGTGTAAGCGGAGGAAGTGAAAAAAGTGTATATGCGATGGGAGGAAGTTTTTTCAAGCAAGAGGGTTTGGCGAAAGGGACAGATTATCAGCGCTTGAACCTGAGGACGTCAGTTGAATCTACCGTGACCAAGTTTTTGAAAGTTGGAGTTAATGCAAATTTGTCGAACTACAAGTCGGATAATGCGCCAGCATCACTTTTCAAATCGGCATATATAGCGCCTCCGGCTATTCCGGTACGGATCAATGAAAATACATTTGCTTCACCTCAGGCATTTGGTGATTTTGGAAATCCTGCTGCAACACAATACTATAATAATGATGAGACAAGAGGCATTCGCCTCGTCGGGGGGGTATTTGCTGATGTTACTTTACTAAAAGGCCTAACTTTCAAGACAGCTTACGGTGTAGATGGAAGCTACAATCAAAATAGAAAGTATGTTCCTCCGTATTTTGTTTCAACTGCACAACGTGATACAACAAAATCGCTGACAAGAAAGATTGAAAACTACTTTAGCTACTATTGGGACAACACATTAACATATGATTTTACCGTTAATGCGGATCATCATTTCACTATCCTGGCAGGGATGAACGCTCAGCAGCAGAAATTTTATTCAATGGAAGCAAAGCGCCAAGGTGTGGAGGATTTCGGAGAGGACAGCTGGTATCTTAATTTAGGAGATCCTGATCCTTCGACTCAATCCAATACCGACCAAGGCTATCGCATAAGAGCATTGTCATACTTTGGACGCCTTAGTTATGCGTTCCGTGAAAAATATCTTTTAACTGCGACTATACGGAGTGACGGTACTTCTGTTTTCGATGCAAACAATCGTGTAGATTATTTCCCGTCAGTAGGTCTTGGCTGGGTATTGTCTAACGAGTCGTTTATGGATAACCAGGACGTATTTCAATTTTTAAAGGTGCGTGCGAGCTGGGGTAAAATGGGAAACAACCGAATTCCAGCAAACACTGTTAATCTTGGTGTTAGTACCGGAGGTATATATACTCCTATACTCGGCGGTATAGCGCAGCCTGGCTCAAGTGTAACTGTAATTGTACCTGAAGATTTACTCTGGGAAGTTACTAACGAAGTTGATCTTGCAGTAGAAGGATACGTGCTTAAAAACCGATTGAATTTTGAAATAGACTATTACAATCGCAGAACTTCAGACGCAATTTTTCCTGTAACGGTATCAGGAGTGTATGGAGCCTCGAATACTGACTATTTGGATAATAGTGCCGAAGTTGTTAACAAGGGAGTTGAAGTTGCCCTTAACTGGAAGGATGAGATCGGTGATTTTTCGTACGGTATAGGGGGTGTCTTTGCCTACAACAAAAATATAGTAGACAAGCTTGCACCAGGCACAGTTCCAATTTTCGGTGGTGTTGTCAATGCAATACGTACAACGTACACAATGCAAGGACACAGCGTAGGTGAATTTTATGGAAGAAAGGTAGTCGGTATTTTTCAGAACGAAGAGGAGATACAAAGCTAGACCACTAGTGATGGAACTGTTATACAACCAGATGCAAAACCAGGAGACTTTAAATTTCAAGACACAAACAATGATGGAGAGATCAACGATAAAGATCGAGTGTTCTTAGGGGCTTCACTTCCTAAGTATAACTTTGGCATAAGCCTTACTGCTGCCTATAAAGGATTTGATATTTCTCTAGACCTCTATGCGCAAGGTGGAAATAAGATATATAATGCTAAACGCTTCCGGCAGATAGGTAATGAAAATTATGACCTTGATTTTTATGAGAATCGTTGGCATGGCGAGGGAACGTCTTATGATTATCCGTCAGCTGACCTGTCTGCGCAATCAAATAAGGAACCGAATTCCTGGTATCTTGAGTCGGGAAACTTCTTTAAGGTTCGTAACATTCAGATCGGCTATACAATACCATCAACTATAACGAGCAAGATCAGTGTTTCCAAAATTAGGGTGTATGCAAATGCCGCTAATCCACTAGTGTTTTTTAAGTATAACGGTTTTTCTCCAGAGATACCAACCGCCACCCCGGCAGTTAATGAATCAAATACTGTAAATATACTTCGTCAGGGCGTTGACGAGAATGTTTATCCCATGGCTGCAACTTATAATTTTGGTGTAAATATTAGCCTATAGTAAAGTATATAATTATGAAAAAGTATATATTAGTTTTTAGTGTATTGCTCACATTCTTTTCGTGCGGTGATTACTTAGATATAGATCCTGAATCACAGCGTCCTGCAAGTGAATTTTTTGTAACTGCAGACGATGCGGTAGCGTCAGTAAATGCAATTTATGGAAGAATGCGTTCATGGCCTATGGTTGCCTTCGCTTATGTGATAATGCAGGAGGTAACATCCGACAATTCAATAAAAGGTAGCGCACAGGGTGATGCCTCATTCATCAATGACTTCGATAAATTCAATTTTACGGCAACTCAAGGTACTATAAATGATTATTGGAATGGTCGTTATGAGATCGTTAACCTCTGTAATCAAACCTTAACTAACGTGCCGGAGATTGAAATGAATGAAAACCTAAAGGCTCGTTTATTGGGTGAAGCTAAATTTGTACGAGCATTGATCTATTTTGATTTAGTACGTGCCTTTGGTGATATACCAATGCCAACGTCAATAGATAATGTGCAAGAAGCCTCTGTTGTACGTACTCCAAAAGATGAAGTATATGCGCAGATTATTCAGGACTTGACGGAGGCAATTGATGTATTGCCCGATAACTACGATGCTTCTAATGTAGGTCGTGCGACAAAGGGCGCAGCTCGTGGCATACTGGCAAAGGTATATTTATACAGAAATGAGTGGGATAAAGCGATAGAGCAAACAACTGCAATTATCAGCTCTAATAGATATGGATTAGAGGACAATTTTTACAATGTTTTCCGTATACCTTACGAAAATGGGAAGGAATCATTATTTGAAATACAAGCCTCATCTGTAGGTGGTAACGGAGATCTTAGTAATAGCCAGTACTCTCAAGTCCAAGGAGTGAGGGGTACCAATGGTTTTGGTTGGGGCTTTAATATACCTTCCGATGATTTGGCAGCAGCATTTGACGCAGCTGGTGATCAAGTTCGAAAAAAGGTGACTATACTTTATAAAGATGACGTTACCCAAGATGGAGATAAGATCGAAGGAGTTAATGCCGGCGAGCTCGAAGGAGTAAATGTACCGCGCTATAACGGTAAGTCTTACGTACCGCGTAGCAGACAGATCAGCGGTGTAAATGAAGGCTCCGAACAAAACATCCGCGTGCTTCGCTATGCAGAAGTATTGTTAATAGATGCAGAGGCTAAAGTTCGCAAAGGTGATATTGGAGGCGCAGCAACTTCATTGAATCTCGTAAGAGAACGTGTTGAACTTAGTCCAATTGAATCTCCTACACTTGAGGATATATGGAATGAACGCAGACTTGAACTTGCAATGGAAGGCGACCGCTTCTTTGATTTGGTACGCACCGGTCAGGCCACTACCGTACTTGCATCACAGGGCTTCGAAACTGGCAAAAATGAAGTTTTTCCGATTCCTCAGTTGATGGTTGATATCACCAACGGAGCCCTGCAACAAAACAACGGATATTAGCAGATACTTAGGTTTAGAGGTTAGTTTGGTTAGAGGTTTCCGGCTTGTCCGGAAGCCTCTTTGGTTATCATGAAATTCAGAATGCTAAAAAGTGCAATGAGTCTGATCGCGTGCATGCTCCTGTTGGTAGCATGCGGTGATAGTGACAACAAGGAGATAGATTTTCCGGATCCGCTTATCATCAAATCTTGGACACTTGCAACGAAGGACGTTACACTTGCCAATGCAATTGCAGATATACCCTGTGATAATGTTGTAGCTGAAATTGTATTTTCAGAATCAGTGAATCCATTCACCGTTAATACTCAGAATTTTACAATTGCCGATGCCGCGGGGAATGCTATGCCGGCTACAGTTACGCTGGAAGAAAATAAAAAAGTTGTTATCACCGTCAGCAATAAACTTCGAGATCTCACTAAATATATACTTACGATTTCTACAGGTATAGCAGGAGTAAATGGCAGTACATTGAGTGAACGAAGTCTTACATTTTATACGGCTATAGACCAAACTCCGGATTTTCCAGTCATCACCGATGATGAGCTTCTCACACTTGTGCAAAAGCAAACGTTTCGTTACTTCTGGGATTTAGCCGAGCCGTCCAGCGGTATGGCACGCGAGCGTAATACTTCCGGTAATGTTGTTACCAGTGGAGGTTCGGGCTTTGGAATCATGGCCATCATTGTTGGAGTCGAGCGCGGCTTTATCACACGTGATGAAGGTATACAACGCATGAACAAGATTGTAACCTTCCTGGAAAATGCGGATCGTTTTCATGGTGCATGGTCGCATTGGATCAACGGAAACAACGGTACGGCTATAGCTTTTAGTACCAAAGATGATGGTGGTGACCTGGTGGAGACATCATTCCTTGTACAAGGGTTGCTTACGTTCCGTCAATATTTGCAGGCATCTGATACGGCCGGTAATAATCTGATCAACCGCATCAACACGTTATGGGAAGATGTAGAGTGGGACTGGTACCAGAAGAATAACGAAGAAGTGTTATACTGGCATTGGTCGCCCAACTATAACTGGGACATGAACTTTCCAATGTATGGTTACTTTGAAGAGCAGATCACATATTTTCTCGCGGCCGCTTCTCCAACGCACAGCATACCGAAGAGTGTATATACCAACGGTTATGGACGCAATGGTGCTATAAAAACAGGCGGCACGCACTATGGATATACTTTACCATTGGGAACGCCAAGTCCGCTATTCTGGGTGCACTACTCGTATACAGGAATGAATCCGCATTTTTCAGATGAGTTTGCAAATTACTGGCAGCAGAATGTTAATGCTACGTTGATCAACCATGCATATTGTATTGCAAATCCGAAGAAGTATATAGGGTATAGCGATGCTTGCTGGGGACTGACATCGAGCGATAATTCAACCGGATATGACGCTCATTCACCTGCTAACGACAAAGGCGTAATTACTCCGACTGCGGCTCTTTCTTCTTTTCCTTATACACCGGAAGAATCGATGAAGGCGCTGAAGTTCTTTTATTATACAGTAGGCGACAGACTGTGGGGAGAATATGGATTTTACGATGCGTTCAATCTCACGGAGGGTTGGACAGCTGATTCCTACCTGGCAATCGACCAGGGGCCAATCATCATCATGATTGAAAATTACCGAAGCGGATTACTGTGGAATTTGTTTGAGTCTGCACCAGAAGTGCAAGCCGCGCGTACGAAGCTTGGATTTACAAGTAATTGAGATATAGTTGACATGATGAAATGCAAATGAAATAAAAATCATTTGATACAAGTATACTCCTGAGGAGGAGCCCCACTTTAGCATAGTCTCTCTTTGAGAGACTTGCTGAGGTGTTACGAATGAATTTTGAAATGAAGGAATATTATAATGTTATGAAACGAATATATATACTAACGCTGGTGGTTACACTGATTTTTACGGGTTGCAAGAAGGGGAGTAACACATCGTCTGGCACAGACCGATACGATGCCCGTGTCGATTCGCTGCTGGGTATCATGACGCTGGAAGAGAAAATAGGACAACTTACTTTGTTCACGAGCGATTACGATGTAACCGGCCCGACCATACGCGAGGGGTATAAAGATGACATCAAGGCAGGAAAGGTAGGAGCCATCTTCAATGCTTTCGGTGCAGACTATACACGTAAGCTGCAGGAGATTGCTGTGAAGGAGACCAGACTACATATACCGTTGCTTTTCGGATACGATGTGGTGCATGGACATCGCACAATATTTCCTATACCACTGGGGGAATCTTCAAGCTGGGATCTGAGTATTATGGAGCAGTCTGCGCGTATTGCTGCTGAAGAAGCATCCGCTGAAGGATTACATTGGACATTCGCACCCATGTGTGATATAGCACGTGATCCGCGCTGGGGACGTATGGCTGAAGGTGCCGGTGAAGATACATATCTCGGTTCGCGTATAGCTGAAGCACGTGTAAAGGGATTTCAGGGAAAAGGTATAGGTGAGTTAAACGCTGTACTTGCCTGCGTAAAACACTTTGCCGCCTATGGCGCTTCGCAAGCGGGGAGAGATTATCATACTACGGATATGTCAGATCGAGTATTGCGCGAAGTATACCTGCCACCTTACAAAGCTGCTGTTGATGCAGGTGCTGCAACGGTAATGACTTCGTTTAACGAACTCGATGGTATACCCGCAACGGGTAATAAGTACCTGATGACTGACATTCTTAGAAAAGAATGGAACTTCACAGGCTTCGTTGTTACAGACTACACTTCCATTATGGAAATGATACCACATGGTATAGCGGAAGATACTGCGTCAGCTGCTGCCCTTGCATTGGAGGCGGGTGTTGATATGGATATGCAAGCCGGTTTTTATAACGATGCACTGCAGAAACTTGTGAAGGACGGCAAGCTGAAAGAGAGTCTCATTGATGATGCAGTTAGAAGAATCCTGAAAAAGAAATTTGAATTGGGATTGTTTGAGGATCCGTACCGCTATAGCAACGCAGAGCGTGAGAAAGCTACGGTGATGAAGAAAGAATTTCTGGATGCAGCGCGTGATGGTGCCCGCAAATCAATCGTGTTGTTAAAGAACGAGAAGAATATATTGCCGCTCTCTAAAGATACAAAACGCATTGCCGTAATAGGACCGTTGGCCAACGCCCGCAAAGAAATGATCGGATCATGGTCTGCTGCCGGAGATTGGACAAAAGCAGTGACTTTGCTCGAAGGTATAAAGGCTGCAGTTAGTCCTGCAACGCAGGTACTATACGCCAAAGGCTGCAACATTAATGACGATACTACGCAATATATAGCGCAGGCTGTTCAGGTGGCCAAACAAGCTGATGTAGTGGTGCTGTCCATTGGTGAAGCTGCACTGATGACGGGCGAAGCTGCAAGCCGTGCTTCACTAAGTTTACCGGGCGTGCAACAACAATTGGTCGAGGCGATACAGAAAACCGGTAAGCCAATAGTTGTTGTGTTATCCAACGGACGCCCTCTTACGATAAATTGGATCGATAAAAATATACCGGCTATCGTTGAGACCTGGTTCTTAGGAACACAGGCAGGGTATGCCATGGCGGATGTATTGTTCGGGGATTACAATCCGTCCGGTAAACTTACCGTTACGTTCCCGCGTGCGGTGGGGCAGATACCAATATACTATAGCATGAAAAACACCGGTCGTCCGATGGATGCTAATAATAAGTATACTTCCAAATACCTTGACGAATCGAACGATCCGCTATATCCGTTTGGCTACGGACTTAGCTATACTACATTTTCGTATGGCGATGTGATGTTGAGTAAGCAACAGATCTCTCAGCAAGACGAACTAACCGTTACATGTAAGGTAACCAACACCGGTAAGTTTGCGGGGGAAGAAGTTGTCCAGCTATATATCCGTGATTTGGTAGGAAGTGTAACACGTCCTGTAAAAGAACTTAAGAACTTCCGGAAGGTATTGTTACAGCCGGGCGAATCAAAGGATATCACCTTTACATTAACACAACATGATTTATCATTCTTCCGGAAGGATATGTCGTTTGGAGTGGAGCCGGGTAAATTTGAAGTATATGTAGGCGGCAACTCGCGCGATGTGAAGACAGCGGGTTTCGTATTGCAATAGATCGTAGTATTCTTAACCTAAACGCTGCTATAACCTCTGTCATTGAAAGGTGACAGAGGAGTGGCAGTTATGGTTTTATTGATTCGATATTTTTATCTTACTATATATTTCTCTTTTGGTAATCGTAATGCCAAGTTCGGTTGCAGATTCTTGGTATACGTTTATTAAAGTTTCTCTGTTGATTGGACTCATTAAATGAAGTCTTTGCAGGAGTTCGTAACGATTATTAATAAACTTATTCAGGTCTAGCATTGCTATGATGTGAAGCGAGGAAAAAACCTTTATGCGAGGGAATTTTTTGCTCAATGCAATTTTAAATAGTCTATCATCAGAGATAATATAATGTGCTCCGAGCTTTTGATGTTGTGCTACGGCTTCTGCCTCTCCTGCATCTATATCTTTTATTGTTTTTAATATCACCAGACTTATAGAGTCATATTTAGTACACAATGAATAGAAGCCTTGATCGGGTCTAAGTTTTTCCAGAAACCAAATTCTGTCAGGCTCTTTTAATTTCATTACCTCATACTCTTTCAATACCTCCATAGGAATATGAATTTGAGAAAACAATAGTCTCAACGAGTTGAAGATGTTGAATTGTTTAAGATGTGTAAAATTGATTAGAGCATCATTATCTACAACGGCTGTTCTTCGTAACATTTCACTTTTTAACTTTTCTCACAGACCTTACGGTCTTCTTTTTAGCTAACGTTTTTTTTGCGGGGATATTTTTTTTTCTTTTTGTTCCAGGTTCAATAATGCTTGCAAGCGCGAAAAGGCCTAAGCCGGTTAGAATGATCCAACTCCAATCGGGTGAATCATGCTTTCCGTTTTGGGTGAACTTCACTTGGTTCAATATCTCAGAAAGAATTTTAGGCACGTCAGCATTCAGATCTATGTATACTTCTGTGCATGTTTCCAATCCACTTACATTCTTGCCTATGCGCTTGTCGTAAACAACAAGTATTTTCGTCTTGTCTTGAAGTTTTGAGTATGCAACCTCTATTTCACCTAGTACTTCTTTACTTAAAGCTGAGGTTGAAAACAGAATAAAATAATCCGCAAGCAATATACGGCTCTTTGTTTCGATTGATATACCTTTTTGAAGGGGAGACCTATCGGGTAATAGCATATTGAAGCCGTGAACAGCGCCAATTGTATTAAGTCTGATGGCTAACGTTTGCTCTATATCAGAGTTTGGATTGAAAGATATAAAAACGGATGGCATAGTCATATTTATGACCAATATACATAAAATCAAGAAAATTCATTTTACAGCGATTTAATCACATGCAAAATGGATCAATGATTAGTATATGCTGCAGAATAATATTTAGTTTACTTAACGTTTTTAAACCAGCGACAGCTGCTCCTCATACTTCAGCACAAAATGAAGTACTTTATTCTCAAGCCCATCCACGAGAGTAAGGTCCTGATCCCAGAATGCTTTATTGGACAATGTTGCTTTCACAACCTGTACCGGGTTGTTGGTAGCCCAGGCTTTCTTGAAGAAGTCGAGAATTTCGGGCGTGTCATTCAATGGTATATTTTCTCCGCGTGCATCGCCTTTGTAGAAGCGGATCATCGCAGCGAGAGAATGTAGTAATCGCTCAGGAAGTTTACCAGTGCGTTTGCGATATTCTAATACGGAAGGAAGCACACGCACTTTATACTTGGACACTGAGTTCAATGCAATGCTGATAAGTTCGTGACGAATAAACGGATTCTGAAAACGCTCGATCACATCGTTGGCAAATTGCTGTAATTCTTCTTTGGACAGATCGAGTGTCGGGATAATTTCTTCAAATATAGCTTTGCGGATAAAGTCCCCTGCATATTGATCTTCCACGGATTCGCGTACCGTTCTCAATCCACGCAGGTATGCTACCGGCACAAGAGCTGTATGAGCGCCATTGAGGATTCTTACTTTGCGCGTACGATACGGTGTCAGGTCTTTAACGAACTTCACTTGAAGGGTTGTCTTCTCGGCAGGGAAGGCAGCGCGCACGGCATCCGTTGCTTCAATTACCCACAGGTGAAAGGGTTCTGCTGTTACCACAAGGTTATCTTCATATCCAACGGATTGTTGTATCTCCTGTATAGTATCTTTTGGAAAACCGGGTACGATACGATCTACCAGTGTATTGCAAAATGTATTGGCGGTATTTACCCAGTTCTTGAAATCGTCTGACAGATTCCAGAGTGATATATACTGTAGTATAGTTTGCTTCAGTGTATCACCATTCTTCTCAATGAGTTCGCAGGGTATAAGGATCAACCCTTTGTCTGCCGCACCTTTGTAATGTTGAAAGCGGTGGTATAGCAACTGCGTTACTTTTGCTGGGAAGCTGTCGCCCAGGGAAGCTATATTTGTATCGCTCGGATTAAAAGTTATACCGGCCTCTGTTGTATTGGAGATGATAAACTTCAGATCCGGATTTTCTGCTGTCTTTAAGAAGCGACTAAAGTCATCATACGGATTGAATGCACCAGCTACACTGGTGATCAATCGTGTCTCGGATATAGTTTTGCCCTGCTGTAATCCATTTAGCACAACGTGATATAGGCCATCCTGATCGTTCACCATCTTCGCCATGCCTTTACTAATCGGCTGTACAATTTCAACAGCACCATTGAAGTCAGCCTTCTCATTAAGAATATCAATGATCCAATCCACAAAGGCACGAAGAAAATTACCTTCTCCGAATTGCAATACTTTAACCGGTCTTGTTTGTGGCGTATGGGCTGTCTGGCGATTTAATTTCTGTAGCATGAGCGTAATGTTTTAGTCGTTCTATTTATCACCAGGTTGAAAAGTATAGATCTGCCGATGACAAACTATATATCTGTTAGAATTTGAAATATGCCTTTGCATTATGGTAACATATATCCGATACAATCTTGCCGAGCCACTTCTCATCCGCTGGCAGTTCACCGCTCACAACATCTTTACCAATCAGGTTACAAAGTATTCTGCGGAAATATTCGTGACGAGGGTAGGAGAGGAAGCTTCGTGAATCGGTAAGCATACCAATGAAGCAGCTCAATAATCCTAAATTGGACAATGCATTGATCTGTTTCTCCATACCATCTTTCTGATCGAGGAACCACCACGCTGAGCCAAATTGTATTTTCCCTTTGGTAGAGCCATCGTTAAAGTTACCGATCATGGTGCCCATCACTTCATTGTCGGCAGGATTGAGGTTATATAGTATAGTTTTGGCAAGCTGATCGGTGCTGTCCAATTCATTCAGGAATTTCGAGAGTGCTACACTTTGAGTGAAATCACCAATGGAATCAAAACCCGTATCCGGTCCGAGTATACGCAGCATACGTTCATTGGTATTGCGCAGTGCTCCGAGGTGATATTGTTGAGTCCATCCTTTTTTGTGATAGAGGCGACCCAATTCAATCAGCACAGCATACTTGAAGAAATGTACTTCACCTCGATCCAGGTTTTCTTTCTTCAGTAATTTACCGAAGAGTATGTTGATGTTATAGGCTTGTTTGTTATCTGGGTAATAAAGCTGTTCGAGTCCGTGATCGGATAATTTACATCCCAGCGAATGGAAAAACTCGATACGGTTTTCGAGTGCAGCAATAAGTTTATCAAAACTGCTGATCGCAACCCCTGACACGGATGATAACTTTTCGAGATACGATATATACGTTTCAGGATTCTCTACAGCATACGCTTTATCCGGACGAAATGTAGGAAGTATCGTAATACTGAAATTATCCTTCTTGATTTTTTGATGATGTTCGAGCGAATCAGCAGGATCGTCTGTTGTACAAACAACTTCTACTTTCATTCCGGTAAGAAGACCACGCGTGTTATGCGAAGATGACTTCAGTTGTTCATTGCTGCTTTTATATACTTTGTCTGCTGTGTCTTCGGTCAGCAGATCGTCCACGTTGAAGTAACGTTTCAACTCCAGGTGTGTCCAATGGTACAGCGGGTTACGCAACGTATAGGGTACTGCGTATGCCCATTGTTTAAACTTGTCTTCATCGGACGCATTGCCGGTAATATATTTTTCATTTATACCCAGCGTACGCATGGCGCGCCATTTATAGTGGTCGCCCTCCAGCCATACCTTTGTAATGGTTTCAAACTGGCGGTTGTTGGCTATATCTTGTGGCGAGAGGTGACAGTGGTAATCAATGATGGGAAGATCTTGGGCATAATCATGATACAGCTTCCGGGCGAAATCATTGGTGAGCAGGAAATCTTCAGTAACAAAATGTTTCATACGATGGTGTATATACTTTATAGGCAAGACGTTTTTCACACACCTTTCCCCTGAAAAGGCTCGGTATCAGACAGCGATTAATTCGGTTTTTTTCGCAGGGAAGACTGGCGGATGATCAACTCCGGTTTCAAAACAATCTTTTGAGGTATAAATTTTTTGTCCTTTACAGCGATCTCTTCCAAAAAAATCTCGGCAGCCGCATTGCCCATACGCATCGGGTGCTGGTCGATTGTCGACAAAGGTGGCTCAGTAAAAGATGTAAAAGGTTCGTTACTAAATCCCACCAGGGCTACATCTTCCGGTACTTTAAATCCTTTCTCTTTCAGCACTTGCATGGCACCCAGTATACCGTATGCACTGGAAGAGAATACACCGTCCGGTATATCTTTACGTTTCAGTAATTGCTCCATGCTGTTACGACCGTCTTCAAGCTGCAGGTTGCTGTCCACTACAAGTGATTCATCGAACTTCAGTCCGTTGTCGAGTAACGCTTCACGATAGCCGCGCAGACGTTCTTTGAAGATGCTGATCTTGCGGGCATTGGTAAAGTGCGCAATGCGCTTGCATCCCTGCTGGATCAGATGTTCCGTTGCTTTATAGGCCCCCAGAAAATCATCAATCACAACATTACTTACCTCAAGCTCGTCATTCGAACGGTCGAAGAGTATAATCGGTATGCCCCGTTCCTTTACCTTGAGAAAATGATCAAAGTTCTGTGTCTCTTTACCATGCGAAACGATGATACCGTCTACACGTGCATTCAGCAATGCTTCGACCGTTGATACCTCTTTCTCAAAGTTATCATACGTCTGGCAGATCATCACATTATACTTCGCAGTGTTGGCGATCTCTTCAATACCACGCACCACCGAAGAGAAGAATGTACGGTCTGCAGTCGGAACAATTATACCGATGATATTGCTTTTGCCGTTGCGAAGTGCAGCCGCAATGTTATTAGGCTGATAGTTTAATTTCTGAGCCGCTTTCTGTACAGCCTTTTTGGTTTCAGCGCTGATGCGCGGATGATCTTTCAACGCGCGCGAAACCGTTGATGCTGTAATGTTCAGCTTCCGGGCTATATCATGTATGGTAGCTTTTTCTTTCTTCATGTCGGCTCCGTGTTTACGTACGGCCTCACAGACTATACTTCGTTGGCAGGCTTTCCGATGGTGGCTAATATACCGCCATCTACATAAATAATTTGTCCATTGACAAAATCACTTGCTGCAGAGGAAAGAAATATAGCCGTGCCCGTTAAATCCTCCGGATCGCCCCAGCGTGCAGCCGGTGTCCGGTTTATAATAAAATCATTAAAGGGATGTCCGTTTACGCGTATAGGAGCAGTCTGCTCCGTAGCAAAATATCCCGGTCCTATTCCATTTACCTGAATGTTATACTTGGCCCATTCGGTAGCCATATTCTTCGTTAACATCTTCAAGCCACCTTTGGCGGCAGCATACGCAGTAACGGTATTGCGGCCGAGTTCGCTCATCATCGAACAGATGTTGATGATCTTGCCGGCCTTGCGCTGCACCATATACTTGCCTACATGCTTAGATACGATAAAAGGCCCCACGAGGTCTACATCAATTACCTGGCGGAAGTCCGCTACATCCATTTCAAGAATTGGTATACGCTTGATGATACCGGCATTGTTCACCAGTATATCAATCGGTCCTACTTCTTTTTCAATCTTGTCGATTGCTTCGCGTACCGATTGGTCATTGGTAACATCGAAGAGATAACCGGTAGCATCTATACCTTCTTTCCTATAGACGTCCAGTGCATCCTTCATTTTATCAGGGGAGTGCCCGTTGATGATAAGTTTAGCACCGGCAAGGCCAATACCTTTCGCCATAGCCATACCAAGGCCATGAGTGCCGCCTGTTATAAGGGCACGTTTACCAGATAAATCAAAAAGTTTAATCATCGTAATTCCGTTGGCTTTACTCCGTCCATATCACTGTAGTCCAGGTTTTCACCGGCCATTCCCCAGATGAAAGCATAGTTGCTTGTGCCGGCACCGCTGTGTATAGACCACGGAGGTGATATAACTGCCTGGTGATTTTGCATCCAGATGTGCCGGGTTTCCTGTGGTTCACCCATGAAGTGACAGACCGTTTGATTTTCAGGAACGTTAAAATAGAAATAAGCTTCCATTCTTCTGTCATGTGTATGCGGAGGCATGGTGTTCCATACGCTGCCGGTTTTCAGTTCGGTAAGTCCCATTTGTACCTGGCATGTTTCCAGTACACTATTCACAAGCAGTTTACGTATAGTCCGCTGGTTGGATGTCTCCAAAGATCCAATCTCTACGGTCTCCGCCTGGTCTAACGATACTTTGCGTGTAGGGTACGTTGTATGGGCCGGGGCTGAGTTAAAATAGTATAGCGGCCTGGTAGCCTGATCGGGATTGAAGACTACATTTTTAGCGCCACGCCCTATATATAGGGCTTCTTTGTTTTCCAGTGTATAGCTGGTGCCATCGACCGTAATGGTTCCTTTACCGCCTACGTTGATGATTCCAATCTCTCTGCGTTGCAAAAAGAATTCGGCTTTGAGAGAATCAATTGTCTCAAGCGTTACAGGTTTTGAAACCGGGTTGGCACCACCTACAATCAAGCGATCGTAGTGTGTATATACTAAAGAGATTTCATCCTTGACAAATATATTCTCTATCAGGAAGTTCTCACGCAGCTGACTGGTTGTAAAAGTTCTGTACTGCGATGGATGGATAGCGTATCGAGAAGTGTGCAACATAATGTGTAATCGGTTGCGCAATATAAAAGAAAATTAATTTAATGTGCTATTACGAGTCGTGAAGTATTTTTTAACAATTTGGCCGGAATCGATGTCTAACCATTTTTTATAGTGTGTACGCTTGTTAAATTCAGTCAAAAACATGCTTTTCAAAAATATTTGAAAGATCATTTGGTAAGCTAAAAATTCCTTCCTAAAATGCAATCGATTGCGCATCGGAGTCGATTGCAGTCGCCTGAAAATTACTGTTTTTGCATTCTCTATAAACTATATAATACCCATTTCAACAAACCCAATATGATTCGTTTTTTACAAACCAAACTACCACCGGCACTGCGCATGAAGCGCTATACTTGCTGGTGTGTTTGCTACCTGTTACTGGGAATGACTATATCTTTCCAGGCCTCAGCACAAATTACTGTAACCGGAAAAGTTACATCAACGGACGATGGCGCTTCACTTCCCGGAGTGTCTGTCTTGGTAAAAGGAACTACAACTGGTACAACTACCGACACAGATGGCGCCTATAAATTAACGGTGCCCGATCAGAACGCAACACTGGTGTTTTCATTTATAGGATATGCACCGCAGGAACAAGTTGTAGGTTCCCGCACATCTATAGATGTTGGTCTTCAGGCTGACCTCACTGAACTTTCAGAAGTTGTTGTGGTTGGTTATGGTACTGTAAAGAAGAATGACCTGACAGGCTCCGTGGGTGTTATTGATCCAGAACAAATTACCAAGCGAGGTGCACTTAACCCGATGGAAGCTGTACAGGGACAAGTAGCCGGTGTAGATATATCTAACAGCACGGGTCGTGCCGGTTCAGGTTTTAAAATTCAGATACGGGGTCAGCAATCACTGCAAGGTGGTGAACCGTTGTATGTAGTAGACGGTGTCATTACCGGCGGTATAGATTTCCTTAACCCGCAGGATATAGAACGTATCGATATATTGAAAGATGCTTCATCAACGGCTATATATGGATCACGTGGCGCCTACGGTGTTGTATTGGTAACAACCAAACAAGGAGCATCCGTAAGACAAAAAGCAGTTATCTCCTATGATGGATACTATGGCGTTCGTAAATCAGTACGCATGCCTGACTTTATGCCCGGTGATAAATGGTGGAATTTCAGACAAGACTCTTTCATTACTGACGCTATCGTGAAAGGTACACCTATACCCGCTAACCCTGGTGACAACTCCAAGAACAGTACCGAGCTCGCAAGAAGAATTGCAGAGAAAGATTTTACCAACTGGCCTGATCTGCTCATACAAGATGGTATACAACAGAACCACTGGGTGTCAATCGCAGGTATGGGCGATAACAAGCTTGGCTATAATTTCGGTGTAGGTTATCAGCAGGAAAGCGGTAACATCATAAATGAAAATTACAAACGCTATAATTTTAAAGCGAATATAAATCACACACTCAACGAACGCTGGAGTGCAGGTGCTAACATGAACTTCGCGGTTGTTGATAACGAGCAGGGCAGTCCTAACGCCATGGTCAATGCATTTCGAATGTCGCCACTCGTTAAGCCGTATGCTACCGATGGTGGTGCATTACTGGTACAACCTGGAAAAGATATAGTAAATGTTGGTAAGCCTGACCAGATCACGCATATAGACTTTACCAGTTCGTCTAACCCGTTATTGGACATGGAACGCGCATCACGCGAAACAAAAAGTTTCTATGCTATCGGTAATGTATACCTGCAGTATTCTCCGGCAAGCTGGATCAATGTAAAAACAACTTTTGCTCCACGCTATAAATATGAAAAGTATGGCGAGTTCCTCGGTGTTGATTCTGAAGGACGCGTAGGTGGTAAAGCAAAAGCTACCATTTCTAACACAGAATCATTCTCATACGTGTGGGATAACCAGGTGTCTGTGAACAAAACGTTTAACGATCACAGCTTCAACTTTATGGGACTATATTCCCTGAACTTGTTTGAAGATGAAAGCAGTAAGCTGATCGGCGATCAATTACCTTCTAATGCTAAAAGTTACTATAACGCAGGTCTCGCTCCGGCAGCCAACCGAACAACCGAAGCTGCCTATAGCAAGTCTACTATATTATCGTATGCATTGCGTTTGAACTATGCGTTTAAAGATAAATACCTGTTAACAGTGTCCAATCGTTGGGATGGTGCTTCTGTTCTTTCAAAAGGAAATAAGTGGGCATCATTTCCATCAGCCGCTGTAGCATGGAAAATTTCGGAAGAAGGATTTCTTACCGATGTCAGCATGCTCGACATCTTGAAGATAAGAGCCAGTTATGGTATGACTGGTAACAACAAGAACGTTGGACCGTACGATACACAACCAACTGCCAGCACGTCTACCTATTATGATTTTGGAAGTGTCTCAGCGATGGGTGTAGCTCCGGATGGCATCGCCAACCGAAACCTCACATGGGAAAAGACAAAAGAGCTTGATCTTGGTTTAGACTTTTCATTTCTGCAAGGAAGAATTGCCGGTTCATTTGACTTTTACAATAAGTTATCCGATGGCTTGATCATCGAAAGACCACTGCCACTGGAAGCAGGCTATACGTCCATTGTTCAAAATATAGGAAGCGTACGCAACAGAGGTATAGAGATTGGTTTGACTACCGTGAACGTTAGTACCGATAACCTGTCCTGGACAACTACTTTTAACTTTGCCAAGAATAATAACGAGATCGTTGACCTCATTGATGGTAAAGATCTTCCTCCCAAATGGTTCTACGGTGAGCCGATCAACGTAAACTATAACTATGTATTTGATGGTATATGGCAGGAGAGTGAAAGGGAACTTGCTGTGTCGTATGGACAATTGCCAGGGCACGCGCGCGTAGTGGATTTTGATGACAGCGGAACCATCAGACCGGATGACAGAAGAATTATAGGCTCACCTATGCCGGATTGGACAGGTGGTTTTACAACTACTGTTACCTATAGGAATTTTGATCTTACAGCTTCGCTATATACACGTCAGGGTGTGCAGGTATTGAGTCCTTTTCACCAGGAGTTTTTGAACTTTGAAGATCGCGGAAGAGCGAAGCTGAATGTAGACTGGTATATGCAGGAGAACGCGATTACCGAGACACGCACTTCAAACGAATATCCTCAACCTAAAAATGGCGGTCGTTTCTGGAACACAGAAAATGTAGGCTTCTATAAAGATGCGAGCTTTGTGAAGGTGAAGAACATTACGTTAGGTTATAATCTGCCGGGGGAAATTCTGAGCCGCGCAAAAATTTCCAGCCTGAGAATATATGCAAACGTGCTGAATCCATTTGTATTTACCGATTACGATGGCTTCGATCCGGAGTGGGCGGATGCATCGTATGCGAACGGAGGTATCAGTTCAGTTACCTATCAGTTAGGTGTTAACCTGAAATTTTAAGACCCAAAATCAGATCACTTATGAAAATCAGAAATATACTCCTGGCAGCGTTGGTTTTGTTTACGCTGTCCAATTGTAATGACTATCTCGAAGAAGATAATAAGACAGACGCACTATCGGATGAAGTATATAGAACTGCCGATGGTTACGAAAACCTGGTGAAGAGCGTATACTCTACGTTGCGCGATATGTACCGAGAGCCCTGGCTTTTTATGGCCGGAACGGATATGTATGTTGAGGGGCGTAACGCACAACCGGAAGGGATCAGCGAGTACAATACATTGGCACCAACTGAACCGTCTGTGCTCAATTTTTATACCGCTGCCTATAAAGCGATTCAACGCTGCAATGTAGCGGTATACTATGGCGATCTTACGGAGCAAACAGCAAAGACTCCTACACGACTCGCAGAAGTTAGATTTATACGTGCATATTATTACTTCCTGCTCACCCAGTCATTTGGTGGCGTGAGTCTTGTAACAGAGATGCTAACAACACCTACTACCTCTTTCGGAAGAAATTCTGCAGAAGAAGTATATGCTTTCATTATTTCCGAAATGGAACAATCACTAAACGTGTTGTCATCCGCTACAGGACAGGAGTTTGGCCGTGTTACTGCGAGAGCGGTAAAACACTATCTCGCGAAGGTACATTTGACAAGAGGCTATGAAACATTTGCAGCAGCGGATGATTTTACCAAAGCAGCAGCGTATGCAGATGATGCTATCAGTGGCTATAATTTGTCAACGATCTCTTATGAGAATCTCTTCTGGCCCGGAAAAGAAAATAATACTGAAGTGCTATGGTCAGTTCAGTACGATAAGACATCATTGTCAGATGCAAGCAACGGTGGTAGTTTGCAAAGCCTTTATTTCGGACCTTATCTCGGTGGTGAAGGTGCCAAGTTCGGTTATCCGTATCGTTCGTATACATTGTTGGCAACGACTTATGTA
>CBIHOZ010000084.1:0-30128 GCA_966211525.1 uncultured Chitinophaga sp.
GGCAATAACAGCAGAGGGAGCAGGCGGAACAGGCGTGTATACATATTCATGGTCTAATGGAAAAACTTCTGCTTCAATTAATTCGCTGACTGCCGGTAATTATACAGTTACAGTTGCGGATAACAACGGCTGCAAGCAACCCACCACTCAGGCAATCACCTCGCCAGCAGCGTTGACGTTCTCTGTGGCCAAGCAAAAGAATGTTTCCTGCTTTGGTGGCAATGATGGCACTGTCGAGCTACAATCATCTGGTGGAGCGGGTAACTATACTTATTCAAAGGATAATAAGACTACGTGGCAAGCGGGGAATATATTTAATGCCCTTTCTCAAGGAAGCTATACCATAACTTTACAGGATGCCAATGGTTGTGAAAAGTCAACCTCAACTACTTTAACACAACCAACGAAGATTAACATTTCTTTCAAGGATGTACAACCAGCGTTTTGCAGCAATCCAACCGGTACAGCTACTGCCGTTGTAAGCGGTGGTGTTAGTGGATATAGTTATAGCTGGCAAGATTCCAAAGCCGCTGTAGTTGATACGGACGACATTCTATCCAATGTGAAGAGCGGTATATATACCCTACTTGTTACTGATAACAACGCGTGTCCCATGACAAACACCGTTGCCATAACAAGCAATGATGGAGCGAAATCAACATACACTGCTATCGCAGCAAAGTGTTTTGATTCATCAGATGGAAGCGCCCTGATTACCATTACCGAAGGTGATGGCCCTTTTGTTATACAGTGGCCGGATGGACAAAGTGCTTTACAGGGAACAAATCTGAAGAAAGGTATATACAATGTATTGATAACAGATAGTCACAACTGTACGGTTGTGCAGGCGGTCGATATATCGGCTCCGGACGCCCTTTCTCTTAACGTTAAAAGCGAAACAATACCAACCTGTAACGGAGTGTGCGATGGTCAATTAATGCTCGAAGCGACCGGCGGTGCAGGTGGTTATGTATACCAATGGAATAGTCAGGCAGGTGCAACTCAAACACAACTTTGTGCCGCTGTATATCCAGTTGTATTGAAAGATGCCAATGGATGTGTGTTGAATCAGGAGGTCGAGTTAAAGCATCCTGAACCAATACAGATAACAGTAGTAAACACAATCCTGCCAACCTGTAAAGATGGATGTGACGGAACTCTGGAAGTAGAAGCCAATGGAGGCAACGGAGGGTATACGTATACCTGGGCAGCGGGAGGAAATTCGAATATCAAAGCGGGTATATGTCCCGGAGACTATACTGTTGCTGTAACGGATGTAAAGGGCTGTAAAGGCGAAAACACGGTTACCCTCGGCAACACGCTAGCCTTACCGCTTGATCTTGGTGGTGGCGTTACATTGTGTGTAGGACAAAAGTATACACTGGATGCAGGAACCAATTGGAGAAGTGTGGTGTGGGGAAGCAGCACCGGATTGTCAAGTGCAGACCAGAAGGTAGTCGTAAATGAAGCGGGCCGTTATTGGGTTGAAGTATACAACGATAAGGGATGTATGGCGCAGGATACCTTCCTGCTGGAAACATCGTATGATCTATTACGTGCCACGTTCTTGCTTCAGGACACTGCCTTTGTAGGTGATACCGTAGTGGTGATTGATATATCGTGGCCATTGCCAGAGAAAGTGGAATGGAATTATCCAACGGAGATGACGTTGTTGCAGGATGAAGGCGAACTCTTCTATGGAAAGTTTAAGGATGCAGGTACTTATGATGTAAGCCTTGCGGCACACCTCGGAGAATGCTTCGACCAGATGACAAAATCAATTCTGGTACTTGATGAAGGTTCATCTTCCGAAGGTGGCCGTCTGGGACATGAAGAATATGTAAAGCAGTTCAAGCTATATCCGAACCCTAACAATGGTGCGTTCTATGTAGGTATAGAACTTACGGAAGAAATGCCCATCACGGTAAGTATATGGCATTCACCTTCCGGAATATTGATCAGGCAGGTTCAAAAGAGTGGAGGCAATCAATATACACTATACTTTGATCTTAAACCGCTGACGTCTGGAACCTATGTGATTCGTCTTGATTTTGAGAAGGGTAAGAAGTATATACGGTTTGTGGTGGATTAATGTGTATGAAGGAAAGTAAAATATAGTGCTGAAAATATATTTTCAATCCACCTTATTTTTCCGGGATGTTTTAGAATGATTTTAAATATATACTTGCGGTAGCCGTTAGCCGTAAAAAATTTAGGCAGGAAAAATTTCCTGCCTTTTTACTATCCTGTTGTTTGAAAGTAAATGAACATTAATAATAATACTTAAATTATGCCTGGCAGCGTCTACAAACTATCTGTATTGGAGGAAAATTGTCACTTAACGGATTTTTTTTTATTTTGGGAAAGGTTCCATGCCCTACCTGATCCACTCGATCCCTAGCCCACTTGGAATCGCTGAATATTTACAACTGGCACTTTAGCCTGTGATCAAGTTCCATTGTATAGATATGATCAAATTTAGCAAGACAAGGAAAAATATATCCCAGAATTTTGTACGTCCAAATCAACAGATTATTCTATGAATGATACTTTGTCGGAGTTCGCGGCAAGGGAGCCTGCCCTTGGTTACTTCTATCAAATACGATATGCATTATACTTATTGCTTTCAAATAGAGAATTCAGTAATCCAATTTTGAAAATTGAAAGTCTTGATGATATTGAAATTCAAGCAAACAATCAGACGCAATTATTTCAAACCAAATTAAAGGTAAAATCAAAGGCGAATTTGACCGATGCAAGTGTGGATTTTTGGAAAACAATGAGGGTATGGAGTGAGGGTGTTAAAAATCAATTAGTCGACCCGACTACTACCATTTTCACATTGATAACAACCGAAGCTGTTCCCTCAGATAGTTTGATATTTGATTTGAAGAGTATACTGAGAACTGAGAAACAATTATCTACTATCATAAGTAATTTAGATAAGGTAGCAACATCTTCTAAAAACGAAGCCAGCCAAGCCTCTTATACTGCATACCTATCATTGAATGTAAACCAAAAAAAATCACTTGTAAAAAATATACATGTTATTGATTCTGCTCTTAACATAAATGACGTAACAAAGAAAATACAGGCTGAATTGGCATTCTCATCACCGCCTAACCATATCGAATCATTTCTGGAAATTTTAGAGGGTTGGTGGTTTCAAAATTCAATATTGATACTTCTCGGAAGCCGGATAGGTGTTACATTCCATGAGTTACAATTTAAAGTATCGGATATTAGAGATTCATTTAGTCATGATAATTTACCAAATCACTTTAATGAGCCTTTGGAGATTTCAGACCAGGAGGCTCAAACCCAGAGCGAGAAAAATTACCTTAGACAATTGGAGATAATTTCGATTAGTATCTCATCAAATGTTGCGAAGCGAGCAATAAGTGATTTTAGAAGAGCTTTTGAACAACGATCAAAATGGATACGCCTTGAGCTTTTAGACACAGATGATCAAGATAAATATGATAAGAAGCTTTACGACCATTGGATTACCCTCTTCGCTATTGTAAAAGATGAGTGTGAAAATCAGACGGTGGAACAGATCAGAGAAATTGCGAAGCAATTTTATCTGAATGAATTTATACGAAAGTGTCCGCAGATAAGAATAAGAGATAGATTCAATGAGGACTACCTTACTAGAGGCAGTTTTCAAATACTCTCTGATTGCAAAAAAATAGGATGGCATCCGAACTATGAAAACTTGATATAATGAGACAAGAATGGACTACTAGGAATCCAATAGTTGCTAATCTTCTTAATCCTGCCTTTTGCGGAGAAGTTATAAGGAGAACAGCAAAGTCATTCAACGAAAATACAAATACGAATTTTCCATTTGCATTTACTTTTCTTGTGTTGCCTATACTACTACACGAAGAAACTCGGAAACGAATGCCCAAAAGTACTGCTTCGTATTTATTTACATGGGTAGAAAATAATGACGATCTATTTTTCAACTTTAGTAAACGAGCGAAGGACATGGTTCCGTACACAAAAGAATCTCTAATTTTTCTAACACAGAATAAATTAGTTACAATAGATTCTGGAGGTGGAATAGTTGTCCCGATCCCGATTAAGAGACAAAAGAAACTTAAAAATGATGAAATCGATGAATTTGAATCTATAATGAACAAGGCTACAATGCTAGGTAAATGGCTATCTCACAATAGCAATGTAAACTCAGTGTACTCCTTTTTCAGAATAATGCCATAGTTATGCAGATCGAAAAAATCATACTCTATAACAAGACCGGGGAAGTTAGATCGCTCCAGTTTGTCCTTGGAAAAGTAAATATCATTTCAGGAGAATCTAAATCAGGAAAAACAGCAATAATTGGCATCATTGATTATTGTTTAGGAAGTAACAGTTGTGATATTTCAGAGGGAAGGATTAAGGATACTGTAACATACTTTGCAGTAATTGTTGTGTTTAAGGACGGCGAAAAAGCATTCATCGCAAGACAGAATCCTAACATAAAAGGCGTAAGTGCTGTAACTACAGTTTGTCTTATCAGGAATGTTGGAGAGACAATTCCAAAATTGACAGACATTGATTCAAATTTTAATAATGATAGTTTGAAAGATTTTTTATCTCGAAAAATTGGCATCAACGAGAACATTCACATCCCAGATTCATTGACAAGGGAACCATTAAAAGCGAACTTCAAACATTCAAGATTTTATTGCTATCAACCTCAATACTTAATTGCCGACCCATATCAGTTATTTTATAATCAAAATAAAGATTTTGTACCACAATCAATTAAGGATACCCTTCCATATTTTCTTGGCGCTATAAATGAAGAAAGCTTAAGCATAGAGTCAGAGATAACACAATTAAAGCGAGAGCTGAATAAACTTGCTAGAGAGAAGAGAGAGTCGGAAAAGATCATGACAGAAGGGATTAGTCAAGCTTATTCATTGATAGAAGAAGCTCGTGAAATCGGCTTGATTAATGACACGGATAAGCCTGTTGCTGAGGAGGAAGTTTATGAACTACTGAAAGAGATCTCAACTTGGGAGTATAAACCGCTAGAAGTGAAATCTGAAAACAATGTTACGAAGGAACTCATAGAGGCAAGGAATAATTATCGGATTGAATTAAGTAAGATTGAAGATAACCTTAAAGCAGCATCTGATTTTGCAAGAACTACACTCGGCTACAACAGCGAGATTAAACATCAAGAAGTGAGGCTATCGACTATCGAAATTCTTGGAATTGACGACAATAATAACGAACACGAAACATGCCCACTATGTATGAACACGATGAAAACACCAACGCCTTCAGTCAAACAAATTAACGATTCTTTAAGGCAAGTTCGAGAAGATTTAAAAAGTACAAAAGTTGAAAGCCCAAGGCTTCAAGCTTATATAGAAAGTTTAAGGACACAAAACGATTCTATAAGAACTGAGCTGCGGAAAATAGAGAACAGTATATCTTTGATATATCAGGAAAACGAAAGGGCAAAAACACTTCGTGACCTGAATATAAGACGTGGTAAAATATTGGGTAGGATAAGCCTTTTTCTTGAGAGTGTCGGATCAGCGAAAGAATCTTCAGCCCTTGATGTTAGAATTGAGGAGCTTAAAAGAATGATCAACGATCTGGAAAAGCAAGTTGACTCTGAAAGCGAGAAAGACCGATTGATGTCAATACTTAACAAAGTAAATCTCCAGATGAGTAAATGGGTAACTCAATTGGATGTTGAATACGAAGAAGCCCCAATTAGATTCGATCTATCAAGACTTACAATATTAGTAGACACGAACTCGAAGCCAATTACTTTACCTCAAATAGGAAGTGGAGCAAACTGGGTAGCTTACCATTTATTAATTCTGTTTGGACTGCATAAGCATTTTATTCAAAACAATAGGCCTGTACCAAATTTCCTTATACTAGATCAACCAACTCAAGTATATTATCCACCAGAGAGAACTGAAGAAATTATAGAAGTTGGAGAAAGCTCTGATGATGTCGCTGTTAATAAAATGTTCTCATTTATACTCGATGTTGTTGATTCACTGACACCTAATTTTCAAGTAATAATTACAGATCATGCGTATTTAAACAATGGTAGATTTAAAGATGCTGTAATCGAAATCTGGAGGCGAGGTAATAAACTTATTCCTGAAAATTGGGAGGTGCTTTAAACTTTTTTTAGGCCATCGAAAATATTATATATTGTATTGCAATCTTTTAACGGTGTGCTATACTTCAAGCGCAAGCATTCACTAAAATTTTTCAGAAGTTAATTCGTTTCAAATATTTAGCTGCAGCGCATAGCTTACTTGAAGACAGTGTAATTAATTGAATAATGTAGATGCATCGAAAAATTTCACATTTCGACTTGCGAAGTTGGATAATTTGGATTGCACGGTACGAATAAACCCTACAATCTCAGCCGTTGTCCGACCATCAAGGTGAATCGAAATAGCCAGTGTCCTTCTTCTAAAGTTAGTATTGAGTATATTTATCAAGTGATCATCAGGACGAGAGAATGAGAAACCGTAAAAGACCATATCGCGTTGACTCTTCTCGAATTTTTTCTTACAAAAGGTCAGATATGTATTACTATTAATAGTGTACAATTTTCTTAAGGAAGTACCTTCAGAAACGAAAATAGGAATTTCACCACCAGCGATTTGATTTTGAATAACGTTAAGCAATTCTACGTTAGGCTGCTTTTCAATCTTTATAGTACCCAATGGAAATTCGCTGTCTTTAAAAAAAAATAAAGCTCCATGTAAATAGTAAACATTCCTATATATAGAGTCCGATGACTCGTGAACAAATTTCAGATGGTCATCTCTTCTTCTAAAGAAGTCTTGAAATCGCCTAATATTCCTTAAATGACAGCGCTCATTAACTGCAAGAATGATATAATAAAGAAAGGTGTCATAGTTAGTCGTATAGATGTTATGAAATTGGTCTAACTGTCTACATATCCTTCCTAATCTCGTTGGGCTTAACACAGTGTGAGAAGGATGTAAATCACTCACCGATGTAATTAAACCTTCCTGTAGTCGTCTGGTGGCGAGTTGAAGGCGTCTTGATCCAATATTAAAAAATGCATTTGTTTGGATCGCTGACTGTAGATTCTCTTGAATGGCCTCAAAGTTGGTAGAATTAAACTTCCTGAAAATCGCTTGCTGTGCGGGCGAACAATACGTTAGAAATTTATTGAAAAGCGACCTGTAATTGAAACCTTGATCAATGGAAATAGAGAAACCGTTACCTAAGAACAAGTCAGGCGATGTAAAATCGTCTCGAATTTCCTCCCAAGTATGAATTTTAAAAGTATCGAACCTGAGCACGTTGAGAAAATTATACTAATTCTATATCCTTGATATTAAACTCTTGTGTTATATATCCAACCTCCATTGGATAGCTCATGGGCTCGAGTAGTTTCTCCCAAAAACCCTTGCTATTAAAAATTCGATGTAAAAATGCATATCTAAAAATTTCCGCCAATTCCAGTCTTGCAATGTTATTTTCATTGGAACCAAAATAGTCTTCGTATTCGTAAAAGGTATATAATCGCCCGGCCAAAAGTTCTTTATCTGAATAATCGATTACACTGTTCACCTGCTCCTTAGAAATGGTAAAATACATTTCCAGATCAGCATGAAGATCACTACGGTCAAGGAGAGGGTATACACTGGCATACCAAGCGAAAGCATAAGAGTTTGGTATTAGAGAGAATGTTTGATTGTTTAATTTTGTTTGTAGAATTTGAAAACGCTGTATATTGAACAACACTTTTCCATAGTCAAAGTTTGTTGAAGTCTCCATTGATAGGTATGTTTACTATAGTTGTAGCTAAGTTTGTATAATTCAAAGTTTGATAAACTAATATAGGGATTAATAATCAAATAGAAAACTCAACTCTATATTTGACACTGTACTCTGGCTTTAATCAATAATTTTTCAATAATGTCGTGAAATGGCATTCCGTCATTCTTCTCAATTGCATCGAAAATAAGCCATCTTAATCTTGTACCTAATCTAACTATAGTGCCCTCAAGATGTATAGAAGCCTTGTCATTTCGTAAGCCTCTGTGGATGTAAAAATTCCTTTCTGATTGTGTTTCCCATAAAACCCTACTATAATGTTCTCGTATCTTGTTTATATCATCAATACCAAATGGTCTTAAATAATCAGAAATAATATAGTTCATGAAGGGATGGTTGATTATTCCGTTAAGCTCTTCAATCTCATACTCCCAGCTATATATTTTCTTTAATTTATACTCGTCAGGAATGCCTAAAGTTGAACGATCGGAAGTCATTATCCCATCTCGAATATAGCTAAGCAAAATTTTCACTTTGTGATGATACTCAGAATTGAGGGTCAAGATTGTTGATACAGTGTCTATTATTTGTATTTTTTTCCCGGTCCGAAGGTTTACTGGAGTAAGTAGAGTTTCCAGGTAATGCCAGTAATCACCAGGATTCTTTGTTGTCATTGCCTCAACATAGATTTTTTCGCAATTGAGAAAATGTACTTTCGAAATAGGTGCAAATTTCATTAGTATACTAAATGGATTATCCTCTAACTTGACGAGGTCTTTGCCTGGTTCTAATTCGTCTTTGTTTTCGTTAAGAGATATTATATCCAAACTTTTAAAATTAGCTGTACCGAAAAACGCAAACGAGCGTACTGAACAGTTACTGCCCAAACTATGGTTTACGAATTTCAATTCCTGTTTAATCAGTCCCAGTGCATTGTTTTTCGCTACCTCCAGACTATAGAACTGGCTACGTACACATGCTAACATACCTACGTTCTCACTTAAAAAGTCATTCAGGAAAATCTTGAAGTTATTGGTATCTGAAGACTGTAGCATTTTGATTAATCCATGGTTCGGGCTATAGAACGTGACCTTATTATAGGTAAATTCAAAATCATCGGGGACAGTCATATTGCATACTTGAAATATTAAAAAGTATTCTTTGAATGGTTCTGCCAATGAATCAGTTATCCCTAAAAACTGTTGATGGAGTGTTCTATTACCTATAAAATTGGCTTTAGCATCATCATTTGGTTCAAGGTTATACAGAAGGGGCAGCCCTGTTCTATCACTGGTTAAAATTTTTTGAAAGAGATTTTTTACGTCCTTCTTTGATCGATTATTTAGGAGGAATTCGCTCACAAGGCAATTTACTGCTAGGATCAAAATGTCTTTGTGTACTTCAATGTCATGCTCGCATTTTAAGTGACTTAGGATGGATTTCATGACAATGTCAAAGAATCTCGATTGAAGCTCGTCTCTTAATTCCTTCAAACATTGTAAAAAATCAGGATTATCACTGTACCACTTTTTTATCACCTTATCTTTCTTTCGTAATACATCTTTGTATTGGGTTAGTATAGGACTAATGCATGAAAACGTCTTTATCTCTTTAAGGAAGGGGTTATGGTCGCTAAGTAATGGATTAGACAGATAGCTGATAATGTATTTGGAAGAGTTTTCTAAGTTACCCTCAATTTGGATAATTATTTTGTCCACTAAGGACAAAGGATTGTCAATCGAAATGTTGTCATTTTGCCCAATTGTTTCAGCAGCAAAGTGAAAATAGTCGGCAAAAAAGCCAACTTTTCTCCTTATGATTGGATTCTCATGTACAATTTTATGTATATATGCCATGATATTGAAATGCTTTTACAGGCTATCACTACTCCTGTTCATTTCGAAAAAGAATAATATAACTACCCAATCTTTCAAAGGGCAGGTTGACACCAACAAGTAAGAGGTGATGGCTATTGTAGTTCTATATTTTATTATAAGAACAACCGTATCCTATTTGAAAATGGCCTACGAGAGTAACAGCTATAGCATAGACGCCTCCGAAAATGATGGTATTCAGTAGCCCCTATTTTTTAGACCCCTTCCTTTTTTTCTGTTTCTTCTCTAGGTACTCTGGGCTTTCGAATGATTTGATGCCCCACTTTCCATCTTCATTTAGTGTTAATGTGTCGCTTTTATACTTTGACTTTTGAGGACTTTTTTTTGATTCTTCGGTCATTATTTTAACAATTTGAGGAAATGCTTTAACAGCGGCCATAGCCACGTCCTTATCAATGGTAGGGCTAATGTGTAGTATGAGTTTACGATTATTTTCCTTCGAGTTTGTTTCAATATCAAACGTGACTCCAACCATCTCGTGTCCTCTATTGAGTACTACATTTTTGGCCGAATCAAAAACGGTTGAAAGAATTTTAACAAAAAAGTCCCATGCTATATTTTTGAGTATTTCCTCCTGAATGTTGGTAGTTATATATACATGAGTTATGTAGTCGATGACAGAGGCCTGTATGACACGTGTCTTGTCAAAAGAGCTTAATTGGAGGTTTAATGTTTCTAAATTCCTTTCAAATTCTTTTATCGTTTCTTCAGGCAAGAACCTGCCATAGTAATCCAACGAGACAACGTTGTCTCCAGATTTTCGATTACGGTTGGAATATTCCATTTCATCTAATCTCCACTCAATCTCCTCATCTGATAAAGACAGCATTTTTTTGAAAGCATTTCTATATAGCTCTCGTGAAGCTTGTTTATTCATAACTCGAAGTTTTTTGTTTGGTAGGTTTCGTCTTACATGGGTATTCTGCTTTATTTTTTTTTCAACTTAATTAGCCAAAAGATTATTAAAAACGGAATAGGTAAGATCATTCCAATCAATGTGATATTTAATGCCAAAAAGAAGATTTGATATTTTAACCAAGTTGTCCTTGAGTTCGAAATTATCTGATACGAAATATCAAGTTCTATTCTATCAAAGCTTTGTGGTAATGGAGTATTGGATCTTTGATAAATAACTCTTAAATATTCGTCCGGATTAAATCTCGCTATATGACGAAAGAAAATTAGACTGTGATTCTTAACATCTTCATGAGCAATAGGCTTAACCGGTTTATTACTCAACGTAAGAGTTGGCATGAAAGAAAAAAAAGAGACGACTATAGAAGTTAACGAAGTGCCTATATATATCCAGAGGAGGAATTCCAACCTGGGATTGATTTTACATATATCTTCAAAACTCTGAAGAGTTCCCCAGATTGCAGCACCGTTAAATGCAATCAGGACTCCATTTTTAGCCTCTGCAAACTTTAACCATTCATTGACATTTGCAAAAATAAATTCTAAACGTTCTTCCATTATTTAATAATTTTATCAACAGCAGAATAGTATACATTACCTCCATAAACCTTGGTGTTCACGTCCTTAATGGGGTGACTCACCAGAGAGTAAAATGGCTGTCGAAGCTTCAATTCACCTGTTTGTTGTTTAGTAATTCTTTCTGGATGTTTGTTTTTTAAAACAGAGTAGACATTCTCAGTCATTAAAATATTTGGAAGCATTTCAGTTCGAATGGGCAGTTTCTCGATAGTATGCACTTTACCCGCAAGTAGATTGAATCCTGTAGCATCGGAGTTTATATGAAGTTTTTCAGCAATCTCTTCTTTGGTAAAAATACTTTCCGTTAAGGGGAGATAGTCAGATACAGCATTAGAAAACTTAGTTTTAGGATAGAAGCCTCCTAGACGAGAGTTATCAATGCCTAGAAACTTTGCGCTGTTATATGGCTCGTGTTTTACTTTATAAGCTTCAATTTTTATTTCTTTTGTAGCGGCATCTGTTAATTTAGAAGCGATGTTGGCGGCATCACCAACCCAAACAAGGTTTTTATACTCCGATTGTTCCTCATGCTTTTTTCTTATTCCAGTTTTTAAGACAAGCATTTGACCAAAGTCTATTCCGATACCTACCTTGAAGTCATCAAGCCGAACATGTCTTGCTAGTATCTTTGTGATTACGGTATTCATAAGAACTGCACAAGTCAATGCGTTTGAATAACAATCTTTAGGGTCGAATACCACCATTACTCTATCACCAATTATATTTCTCACATAACCATACTCATCAGCCACTGTTGCCATAGCGTGAACAAAAGCTGAGTAGATTTTCCCAAGTCGAATTTTATCCCCGCTTAGCCGTTTTGAAATTTTGGTTGAATTTCTCATATCCGCCATGAGCACGCATGTTTCGATTATCTTTCCTTTCTTGTTATCACCTATAGGAAATGTTAATCCTGGATCGTTTCTGGATGGAACAGTGTAAGCACTCGTTGTCTCAATGTTATACTTAAAAATATCTACAACGTCTTGATTAATTTGTCTCAAAATTTCTTCCATAAATTGAATTATTTATAGTCTGGAAACATCATATACTTTACTTGTTTAAAACCTACGCCTTGCAGCGGAGCAATATCAAAGCTATCACAGTATACAATAGTATTATCAAATTGACTATATATCCATCCTAATTTGTCGTATAGAGATTCGGTAAAAAAATTTATTGCATTTGGTCTTGAAACACTCTCTAGTCTGTACAAATCGGTCATTGGCTGGCCAATAATTGTATACTCTCCATAATGCTCACCTGGGACCTTGTAGTAATTGATAGTTCCTTTATGAATTGCTACTTTAACACTCTTGTCAGTGCCATAGAACTTTTTAATCACAGCCTCCGCACAATCTTCTGCTTTATAGACATAGTTATAGGGAATCATCGATTTAAAAAAAGGTTTCCCAAAAACGCAGATGATTCCGTCACCCATTAACTTTTCAATCTCACCGTCATTTTCATAAATTATTGGGATTATTTGCCTATAGTAGTCATCCAAATAACTTTTGATTTTTCCGTTGGGAAAACCTGAAATCCTTTTTGAGAATGAAGTAATATCAATAAACAACAATGCTACATCTTCTTCATTTCCTTCTTCAAAGTATTTTATTAATTCGGGTGTTTCTGGATTAAGATTTTCAAGAAGAAATCCTTTGGGTTCACCTAACTGCTCATTTATTCTACCTTCGCGAAAAGCCTTTTCTAAAAAAATCCTTGTCTCTGTCTTTTCAAGAAAACTCTTGACCAATACATCATTAGAGTTCAGTGTATGAAAACTTTGTCTGAGCGAATATATTTGGCTTAAATTGGGCATAACGTCATACATATCTGATTACATTGCTAATTCGGCTATCATTTGAAAGCATTTCGATGAAGCTAATCCGGTGAAGGAAGCACATGATATTTCAGAGGTTTCTACATAGGTTTATGTGTTTGGTAACATTACCAAAAAGGAACGAGTATTAATATCTATTTTTCCCAATAGATCAAATCACTTTCCGAACCATCTATTTTTTTTTCCGAACGATGAAAGTAATCATAACCTTCTCCTCACTATATACTTGCTTCTGTGTCTGATCTTTTCCAAATTGTACTCTAGGCGAGGGGGCTTTAGGAAATTTTCCTATATTTGACATGTCTTCTTTGAGGTATTGGCAGTGTTACAACAGGCTCTCAAATCACTTTGAAACCCCATCAAACACAAAGCAGTTTAGAACCATTTAGGCCGGATTAAATCCAACTAGGGGAAGTATGTTACTTCAGTGTTACCTACCCGTTGTAAAAAACCCGAAATCAGCCTAAATTTCCAGCTTTTACCCTATATCACGATTTCCGGATAACGAATAACTTATAACGACCATGAAGACAACGCTAAGATCACTCACTGCCGTACTATTTCTGTTAGCACTCATGAGCTTTCAGCTGATCAAGACACAACTTACGATTACTATTCGCAATGAGTTGGGCAACACCGAGTCGGGTGTAACAGTTAAACTGTTTGAAACAGAAGACGACTATAAAGCTGAGACCAATGCAGTTGCCGAAGGAACGACCGATGCCAAAGGAGTTGTGAAATTCAAGGAACTGAAAGCCATTACCTATTTTGTTATAGCGAGTAAAGATGATAAGGACAACTCCGGTGGCGGAGAACAAACCGGCAAGCTTGAGGCAAACCGCATCAACAAAGTTACGATCGTCATTCAGTAACTATATATGTGGAAATGTCCGAAGTGTGGACGCAGTTTTAAGAATACAAATCAGCGGCATCACTGCGAACGCACTACTGCCGCTGCACAATTAAAAAATCAACCGGAGGTGATCGTTGAAATACACGATCGCCTGCTGGACGTTGTGAAGAAGATCGGTATATTTTCAGTAAGTCCTATCAAGGACTATATCATGCTCAAACACAAGAGCACATTTCTCACGATCAAGCCCCGAAAGAAATATCTCGATATTAGTTTTTTCCTTCCCGAAAAAACCGAAGAGTTTCCCATCTTTACGTCCCTGCAGCAATCGAAGAAACGCGTACTGCATGCAGCGCGACTGGAGAAACCTGCTGACATTACAAAGCCGGTTATCGAGTGGATCAAACAATCGTACGACCTGACAAACGCATGAACTATACCCGCCAAACGCTGATACAAGCATTAACAAACTATACCACACGTTTTGAAGAAGAGAAACCATTTGTTGCTGACTTTCTGAAGTTGCTGGAACATGAACGCGCCTTTCACCGCGATCATTTACCGGGTCATATTACAGGCTCTGCGTGGATTGTTGACGCCAGCCGAACATCCGTGCTCCTCACCCACCATGCTAAACTTGACAAATGGTTACAACCGGGCGGACATGCCGATGGCGATGAAAATGTTTTAGGTGTGGCATTGCGTGAAGCCGAAGAAGAGACCGGCCTGAAAAATTTCAAACTACTGCAACAAGGTATATTTGATCTCGACATCCATACTATACCGGCACGAAAGGATTTTCCGGAGCATTTACATTACGACATCCGGTTTATGTTCGAAGCTGATCCAAATGAAGAGTTAGTCATCACCGATGAATCGCAGGATTTGAAGTGGATACCGCTGGACCAGTTGTCCGAGTATACATCCAACAACTCCATCCAGCGAATGCTGCATAAAGGACGTTAATCAGTATATCTGCACATGAACATGATCGTCATGAAGAGCTGCTGGTTGCTAGCTGCTAGCTACTGGTATGACAAAGGTATATTTAATATTTTATTCAGATAATCTTTATAGTTTCTCTTTAACTATACCCTGTATCTGAAAAAATAGGAAGATTAGCTTCGATGTATTTAAATTTTCCAATTTTACAATCTTGTAATGTTCCATTTTTCTACTTACTACTAATTAAAAGCAACCCGAAGGCAATCACCACCAGCCAGAATTTATAAACTGAAATTACGGCAATGGATACCCAGCCGAGTTGCATGAGTACGGCAAGCAGTACAAGTATAACAGCAATGGCTTTGAGGATAGATCTGGTTTTGTTACTCATTGGTCGTTAGTGGTTACAAGTTATTTGTGAATCTTAAAATCCGTTGCACAGAGAACACGGAGAAGACACTGAGTTACACAGAGATAAAAACTTTGTGGCCTCTGTGTCTTCTTCGTGACCTTTGTGCCATTGGATTTCCCGCAAAGCTATAAATATACTTTCAGATTTATAGGGGTATACCGAACTATCAATACCATTCCTCGATTCCTTTGGCCGGTTTCCAATTGGAATCAGGCTCAAAGTAATTCCAGAGTAAATTAGAAACCTTCCGGATCAACACCCATCCTTCATTGTCGAACGTCCAGCTCTCATCGTTTTGATTTTTGGTAATGATGCAGAATACATAATCGCCATGCGGTGCATTTACAAGTACAACTTCCGATCGCGACTGATTAACAGCACCCTGCTTCGAAGCTGTCTGGATATAGGGGGGTATCTGCGAGAGCGCTTCGGTGTCCCAATAGATGCGCACCATGTTCCGGTATATACGTTCGCTTACCCGCGGATTAATTACTTTACCCTGCCGGATGCGTACAACAAGCTCAGCCATTTCACGAGGTGTCGTTTGTCCCCAGCCATATTTAGCTTTATTCGCTTCACGCCCCGGGGTTCGTGAATTTACTCGTGTATTGGCAAAGCCATTGCGTTGCAACCAACTGTTAATCGTAGTGCCGGTACCTGCCATTAACTGACACCACAGACTTGCCGTATTATCACTTGTGGTAATCATCAGCATCATCACAGCTTTCAATGCTATCTTTTCACCATCCTTAAAAGAACCCAGCAGGTCATCGCCTTCATATAGCAGTGAATCTTTATAGATTAATGTAGAATCATAACTGATCTCATTCTTCTCGATCTTATCAAACATACCAATGGTGATGGGCACTTTGATCATGGATGCTGTAGGAAATAAAGTATCCGCCCGGAGCATGGCTACTTTGTCGGTTTTGAGATAGCGAACATAAATACCGACATCGCCTTTAAAATCTTTTACAAGAGCCTGCAGTTTCTGTTCGAGTATCTTGTCTGTCGTCTGAGCCTCGCATACCAGGCACAAGCACGAAAGCAGCACCATAAGTTGTAAACGCATGTTGTAAAATTTAGCAAATACAACTTACCTGCTTTACCGCAGGGTAGCAAATAAATTTTAGCTTTGCGGTCGATGGCAGCGATCGGAACCGATATTCAATATGCGAAAGCCCTGCTCGAGCAAGGCGATGTAGTAGCAATACCTACGGAGACCGTATATGGACTGGCGGGAAATGCATTGAATGTTGCTGCTGTAACGCGCATCTTTGATGTGAAGAACAGACCGCAGTTCGATCCGCTTATTGTACACGTACCCGATCTGGGCACGGCCGAGAACTATATACAAAATATACCCGATGCTGCGCGACAACTCGCAGATTACTTTTGGCCGGGACCGCTCACGCTGTTACTAGAGAAGAAAGATATAATTCCTGACCTGGTTACATCAGGTCTTAACACCGTAGGTATCCGTTGTCCAGACCACCCGTTGACGAGACAATTACTGAAGGAACTTCCATTTCCGCTGGCAGCCCCGAGTGCAAATCCATTCGGCTATGTTAGTCCTACAACACCACAACATGTTAACGAACAACTGGGCGACAAGCTACAGTATATATTGGATGGCGGTGCATGTCGCGTAGGCATCGAGTCTACCATTATCGGTTTTGAAAATGATATACCCACGGTATACCGCATGGGAGGACTGAGTCTTGAACAGATTGAACGCATCACAGGACCGGTGCAGGTGCAGGCACACTCGTCTTCTAATCCCAAAGCACCCGGACAACTGAAGAGTCATTATGCTCCGGATAAAAAAGTTATACTTGGTACCATCGAAGAACTTCTTCAGCAATACCCGGCACATGCTTCCGGGTTGCTTACGTTTCATAATGATTTCAACTCACCGTTTCAATTTATCCTCTCCCCTTCCGGCAACCTGGATGAAGCCGCACAAAACCTGTTCACTGCGTTGCGTGCTTTCGACAAGATGCCGATCGACTATATACTTGCAGAACTCGTTCCGGAAACAGGACTGGGAAGAGCCATCAACGATCGGTTAAGACGTGCCGCTGCCGAGTAAACATCACATCAGCAAATTCATTTTTAACAAGTATAGCTTGTATCGCTTTGAAAAAGGTTGCAGCCGGTTTTGCTTGCTGCTTACTTTTTAGTTTTTTTATAGTAAACCATGAACGCATAACAGTATGGAGAAACCAAAAAAAATACTCATCCTCACCGGTGGCGGTGATTGTCCGGGATTAAATGCTGTGATCAGAGGAGTTGCCAAGCGGGCTCGCAAGGAAAAAGACTGGGAAGTATATGGCAGTATAGAAGCCTTTAACGGTGTACTCAACGAACCGCAGGAAATCATCCGCATCACCAGTAAATTTACTGCCGGTATACATGTGCGTGGTGGTACCGTTCTAAAGACAACGAACAAGTCCAATCCTATAAAATTCCCCGTACCTCAAAAGGATGGCACTGTTAAATTCATTGATCGCTCCAATGAGCTTGTAAAAAAATTAAAGGCATTGAAGTTTGATGCCGTGATAAATATAGGAGGCGATGGTTCTCAAAAGATATCGAAAGTATTATTTGATAAAGGTATACCCGTGATTGGTGTGCCTAAGACAATCGACAATGATCTGTCAGCAACCGATGTTACATTTGGTTTTCAAACTGCGGTGCAGATTGGTACGGACAGCTTTGATAAACTTGTAACAACAGCAGAGAGTCATCATCGTACCATGATCATGGAAGTGATGGGACGCGATGCCGGATGGATCGCCTTGCATACAGCTATAGCAGGCGGTGCAGAGATCTGTCTCATACCGGAGATACCGTACGATATAAACAAGATCGTGAAGCGTATAAACCTGCGCTATAAAAAAGGCAGAGGCTTTGTAAATATAGTGGTGGCAGAAGGTGCGCGACCACAGGAAGGCACCATCACTTCGACTGCCGGAGAAAAAGGTTCTGAACATGTACGCCTCGGTGGTGTTGCGTATCAACTTTCAAAACAACTCAAAGATGCCGGATGTAAAGCGGAGATACGTGAGACAGTATTAGGACACGTACAACGTGGTGGAACACCGGTTGCCTACGATCGTGTACTTGCTACGTTGTTTGGCGTGAAAGCTTTTGAACTTGCGCTGGCCGGTGACTTTGGCAAAATGGTAGCACTCAAGAACAATGAGTTTGTAGGTGTATCGCTGGAAGAAGCAACCAAAGACTATCACGGAGTGAGTAAAGATTCGTATCTCGTGCAGGCTGCGCGCGGACTTGGCATCAGCTTTGGCGACTGAAGCACGTGATAAAAATGATGGGAATTTGTTGAAACGACTTTAACAAATTCCCATTCAGCAATCGTTTGTTTTGAAAAAATTCAAAATCACCAAATAGAATCCGGCTTTTTTACCGAACGACATGATTGTAAAAACTCAAAAATCTTAGCTTTGCTGTCCGTAAAATTTTAAAACTACATCCGAAACCATGAAGACAATCAACGACATCAACTTTAACGGCAAGCGCGCACTCATTCGCGTTGACTTTAATGTTCCGCTCGATAAGAGCTTTAACGTTACTGACGACAACCGTATCAGCGCTACTATTCCTACCCTGAACAAAATTCTGAAAGACGGAGGAAGCTGTATATTGATGTCTCACCTCGGACGTCCGAAAGAAGGTCCTGAAGATAAATACTCACTGAAGCATACCATCAAGAAAACAGACGAGCTGTTGGGTCGTCCTGTAAAATTCGGTGGCGATTGTATAGGTGAAGAAGCATATAAACTCTCGGCTGCATTAAAGCCAGGCGAAGTGCTTTTACTGGAGAACCTTCGCTTCTACAAAGAAGAAGAAAAAGGTGATGTTGCCTTCGCTGAGAAACTTTCGAAGCATGGTGATATATATGTAAACGATGCCTTCGGAACAGCACACCGCGCGCACGCTTCTACAACAATCGTAGCACAGTTCTTCAAAGATAAATGTGCCGGTTTTGTAATGGCTGCTGAATTGGACAATGCCAAGAAAGTAATGGGTAACGCTGAGAGACCTTTTACTGCCATTATGGGTGGTGCTAAAATCTCTGACAAAATATTGATCATCGAGAACCTGTTGGATAAAGTAAACAACCTGATCATCGGTGGTGGTATGGCCTATACTTTCTTTAAAGCAATGGGCGGTAACATTGGTAACTCACTGGTAGAAGCTGATAAACTTGATCTTGCGAAAGAACTTATACAAAAAGCAAAAGCGAAAGGCGTGGATTTACTCTTACCGATCGACTCGGTTATAGCGGATAAATTTGCTGCTGATGCCAACACGGATATAGCGAACAACAACGCGATTAAAGATGGCTGGATGGGACTTGACATCGGTCCGCAGGCAACACAGGTATTTGCAAAAGCAATCGAAAGCTCCAAGACTATATTATGGAACGGTCCGATGGGCGTGTTTGAGATGGAGAAATTTGCTGCCGGTACAAAAGCAGTTGCTGAAGCAGTTGTGAAAGCAACGAAGAACGGTGGCTTCTCGCTGATCGGTGGTGGTGACTCTGCTGCTGCTGTAAATCAATTCGGTTTTAACGATGACGTAAGCTATGTATCAACCGGTGGTGGTGCATTGCTGGAATATTTTGAAGGTAAAGTATTACCAGGTGTAAAAGCACTTGATTAATCATTTGTATACTCTTTGCGAAGCCTGTGAATCCGTTCACAGGCTTTTTTATTTTACCGTTGCAATACGTTGTCCTAAAACCCTAACGGGTATATTTCCGTATGGATAGGATACCCGATACGCTTCCGCAATAAGTGAGACACCTAGTATATACTCATTACCATTCGTGCCTTCTTCATTGATTTTTTTACGCTAGTTTTGCAGCCAATTTTATAATTCATGAAATATTCGCTACTGTGCCTGTATGCACTTCTCTTGACGTTGTTTTTATCCGTAACGCCTCAGGCCGGGGCACAAACATTAACACCGCAGGAAATAAAAGGTTGTTACTATCATCGTTTTGAAATGAACATCGATTCGTTGATCAGCGCGATTGAACTGAACATTTGCATGGACGATCAAAATCAGTTTGTTATACAAATACATGCCGATACAATTGCCCGAAACTACTGGGGAAACTACACCATCGATCACGACACAGTACGCTTTACGCTCGATCCTTACTTTCAGGACTTTCACGTAGGCACGCGGTATAACAAAAAGGTAAAATCCGGCTTCGTAAAAGTGTCTGTTCACGATACACCGCTTGGCACCTACGGCATTGCATTGTCAACACTGGCAAAGGACAGCGCTCATGCATCGTACTATGTAGCAGACTTCGAGAGTAAAGATTCGGTCTTCTCTCAACTTATAGCAGCGTTGCCCGGAGACAAGATCCAGCTCACCGATGATTACGGCAGTCGTAAAACCTATTCGTATATAGTACCTGAAAAAGCAAATGAAATCTACGTTATCCGTAACATCAGCAATGTTCTCACAGCACAATTAAAGGCATGGAAAACAAATGACGGCATTGCAGTAGTGGAGGAGAATAGCAAAGACCCCAATCACATCGACTCGCTTCAGTATATATCCTTTGATGCCAACATGTTTGGCACACGCCCGAAGCACTACCCTATTCCGGCTGGATATACATACCTGTCGGCTGCAGAAATTATTGATCCGCCCGCAGACACGTATAGCTATGATGACAACTATGATTATTACGACACTACTGCATACGCAGACTACTACGGCAAAAAAGATACAGTACGTTATTTAACAGATTATAAAACAGCTTTAAAACAGGCTAAAGATTCATCTCGCTATTTATTAATGTACTATGATGCCAAAGGCTGTATAGATTGCGGAAGACATGCCGTGACGGAAGTATTGCAGGCGTGGAACGATCCGTATACCTATTATGATTTTGCCACGATGTTTAACAGCCAGTATATATTTTACATGGCTCCTGAAAAGGACAGTCTGCGTTTTAAAGCATTCGGAGCAAAAGAATTACCGGCAGCAATCATTCTTACGCCAGACGAAAAACCGCTATATATAGCGCACGGTAAAACATTTGATTTAACACGGCCCGGCTTTGGCGGTTATGATGCTTCGGCATTCTACGAAAAACTGAAGCTTCATGAAACGTTTACCTACCTGCCGGAAAAAATAAAAGCCAGTGGTTATGACAGTACATACATTAACCAGTATCTGAAGACGCTGCCGCTTTCAGGTAACTACCAAAATGATCTATACTATAACGATGGTATCGTAGATGTTACAGCCCCAGCGCTTTTACCGGTTGAACCCGACACCTTGGCGTATGATGTTGCTGCTACACCCTATATGCCCGATAGTCTCACGTCTGTTGTTGCTGACGACAATTACACGAACTATGACTATGTATACCCACCGGCAGCCGATGACAATTTTTACAGCACATTAACCTTACGTGCCGATACTGCTTTTGCGCAGGCAATACTTGATTCCCTCGTAAGCAAATACTATATACACGCTCCTGCTGACAGCGCACATGCCGCGAACATTGTCAGTATAGTTTATCAGTTCGATGATTACTATTGTCCGTTTTACAGCAGTTCGTTCCTTACTACCAACGATACTGTCTTTAACCCGCGAATATCCTTTCAGTATCTTATCAAAAATTACAACGCGCTTTCGCGCTATAGTTATTTATCCTATATACTCTATTCCGGGTACTACGTTTCATTATATGAACTGATCAGCAAACGGGTTAACCGTTTCATCACTTATATAGACACTTCCAATGGTGAAAAACAAAAAGCATTAACGTTCCAGAGAGAACTGATCAGACATCTCCCCCAGCTCCGCCACCTTGAGATGCCGCTATACATCACCAACCTGGTAGCGTGGTACGATACGCTGCAGCATACGGATCTGCAGGATAAATTTGTAACCGATTACCTGAATGAAATCGGCGGCAACGCATCGGCAGCTATCGCGAAGAGCGATGCTATTATGCAGCAACTGAAACATGAGAATACAGCGGACGCTATGAATTACGACTATAGCAACAATTACTATTATTACCTCGGAGGCAATTACCGGTATAATATAGATGACCAGGCAAGTATACGTTACGGTTATTACAAGCATGCCGAAGTATTAAACCATGTAGCATGGCATTACTATCAGCATTTAACCGATAAAGAGAACTTGCAAATGGCGCTGAACTGGTCACAATCATCGCTGGCATTGGATCCGGAAAATCCATACTTCCTGGATACCTATGCACACCTTCTCTATAAAACCGGCAAAACAAAAGAGGCCGTAAAATATCAGAAGAAAGCTGTCTCAAAACTCAACAGCAAAAAACTTCTGTTCGAAATCGATGATGCACAAGCCGAGACCATTCGTGCCGACTATACCAAAATGAAAAACAAAACGCTGTAACACTATAAAAGCATAACGGGTAAACGCTATAGTATATCCGTTATGCTTTCTCTCAGGAGGTCCGCTATATTTGGTTAGTTCTCCCCTTCTTCTTTCTGCCCCAGCGAGAACCAGTTACCCGAATCATCTTTGAAAAGCGCCTCAATACCGTAAAACTCTTTCTTGGGGGGCTTGCTGAATTCCACACCTTTCGCTTTAAGCTCTTCGTAAGTCGCGTATATATCGTTGCATTTAAAAACACCAAAGCCAAACGTTCCTTTCTTCACCAGGTTCTTCATTTGTTCGGCACTCTCTTCGGTAAACATCATCCCTGATTTTATGGGCATCAACGTTATTTCAAGATCGGGTTGATCGGGAGGAGTTACGGTAAGCCACCGCATACCCGGCCCCATGGCGGCATCGGTAGCTACGTTAAATCCAAGTTTGTTTACATAAAAATCATAGGCACTGTCCTGATCGAGGACATAGATGCTTACGTGCGACATTTTGTTGATCATACGCGTGTGTTGTCTAAAGTATAGCACAAAGATGAGCCGATGCGATTTCTTTCGTTTATCGAAAATTGCTTTTTCACTGCCAGCCATTCTTCTCAGCAAAGCACCCGGGTATAAACCTTAAGGGCTTTTGCGCCACCAACGCTTTCATCTTTTGGTGATAGGTGGTAAAATCCGTGGGAGATATACCGGCTGTGCGCTTGAACAAACTGCTGAAGGAACTCAGACTTTCAAATCCTACAGCAAAGCAGGTATCGGACACAGCCATGCCGCTGCGTAAAAACTGCATAGCTTTCTCGATGCGCACCTGAATCAAATACTGGTGCGGTGTAAGTCCGTATACTTTCTTGAAGAGGCGTATAAAATGAAATTTTGAGAAGAGTGCTTCATCCGCTATATTATCCAGGTCGATCGCACCGGCATAGTGATTATCAATGAAGAGCTTGGCATGAACGATACGCCTGTACAGATACACTTTCGGATATTCGTCTGCAGCCATGGTGGTTGTGTCACGCCCTGCTTAAAAATACAAAAGCCCTGGCAATAACCAAGGCTTCTATATATAGGTTGTATCAACCACGCTTAATCAAACAGATTCGCGATGCGATTGCCCAACTCGTTAAATCCTTCCTTCACATCCTTAAACGTACTGCGCGCGCTCTTGCGTACATCCTGCCAGGTTTCTTCGCTGGCATTCTCTACATCTTCCAGCGCGTTCTCAACACGCTTGCGTTCGTCCTGGAGTTCTTCACGTGCATCTTCAAGCTTCTTCTTGCCATCCTCAGACGCCTCATCCATTTTATCATTCACCTTTTCGATTTTCTTATCGATGTCGTCACGCAGCTCACGCAGATCAGCACTGAGTTCATCGCGTTGTTTTTTTACATCGTCTTTAACATCCTTCAAATCTTCTTTCAGGGCTTCAGCCGTTTCACTTTTTTTGGCAGGCTCGCACGCGGTCATCATCAACAGACCATACGTAAGCAACACCGAAACAATTAGTCTCAACAAAGTCTTCATACATTTTTATAATTTATATATACTCATATTTACATCAGAGCGTATCAAGCAACCTGATTAAATCCAGTAACTCCTGTCTTCGCTTTACCACTTCATCCTGCAACGAAGTGTTTACCGCGTCATCAAACTTTACCGGGGCAGTATGTATACTACGTTTCTTCTTTAACAGGTTTCTAACGCTCTTTAAAAAAATCATAGGTTATTTCCGGGTCAGGTAATAAATAGTAGTCTTCTTCGTTCGAGTTTTACCAGCTTCATGCTATGGCATAGAAATTTTGGTCATCCGATAACTATTAATTTCGCCATGATGATAAAACGAAGATTCAATCAACGATGCTTTTGGATAGGGTCAGCCTTCACCATCATCATTACGCTCCTGCTATATTTTACCGATGACAGACCTGCCCGCACGGAACAGGCCAATGCACAGAAACTATATCCCCGCAGTATTTATCTACCAGCCAAAAAGTAAACTATACCGGGCATTTCTTTTCTATACTTGTATTAAACAGGCACTTGTAACGATTCAGACCATGACTATATTAAGCCATGGCTTTGTTTACTAAAACCTTTGCAGACGCGCGCTCCAACATTTGTTTGCGCATGTTGCGGATGGTATTGGTATGTCTGATCTTCTTAAGACTCTTCTCGGTGGTATCTTCCAGCGGGAAGAAAATGCGAGCCAGGAAATAGGTAGCCGTCATGAAAGCAAGGTAGGCTACGACAAAGGTTAAAATGATCGTTAAAACATTCATAGACAGTAAAATTTACTGGTCACCAGAGAAAATTAAATGCCAAAACATGGAATGCTGCCAGTTGGTGTCAAAACATGATTCTGTTGAATTAATCCCCACGTTTTGCGGACAGTATTCCCCAAATCCCCCCGAACACCCACAGCTGTTACACAATCGGAAAACCATGAATCTATACCCGCCCGGTGTTGACGTATAGCTTCTGCCGGGTGGCACTGCTTTTTATATACCTACTGTAAAAAAAACTATGGGAGACTTACTATATATCATCGCTGTCATCCTGATTATAGGATGGTTGCTGGGTGCATTTGTATTCAGCGCAGGCAGTATAATTCACCTGCTTCTGGTAATTGCCATTATAGCTATACTGCTGCGTCTTATTCGCGGCAGAAGTGTTTAGCGGTTATTCTGGATTCATTTCTATGGGCAAGGCCTCGCGTTACCACGTGAGGCCTTTTTTATACCTGTATATAACCCGTTTCAACACGAGCATATATAGGAATATTTCGTTATATTTGTTTAGTACACATGTACCCTGCATGTATACCGGTATATTATTTACCTAATATTTATACTATGAATATTTTCGTTGCAAAATTGAACTTCAAGACTCGTAAAGAAGAACTGGAAGCGGCTTTTGCAAAGTTCGGCCAGGTTGCCTCTGCGAAGATCGTTCGCGATAAAGAGACCGGCCGATCGAAAGGTTACGGCTTTGTTGAGATGCCCAATGATGACGAGGCCAATAATGCTATTGCTGCCTTAAACGAAAAAGAGTTTGATGGTAAAGTGATTGTTGTGAAGCCGGCGAACCCCAAGCCTGCAGCTTCAGATAATTATTAATGATGAATGAATCTTCCCGAGTTTAAGTCCTCCGACAAAAAAATCGGAGGACTTTTTATTTGAGGTCAATATATAGGGCGCTGTATTCATAAAAAGATAAGTTTATATTTAACCTTCCAACAAACACTAACGCTACGTGAATAAACAATTTCTTTCAACACGCGTCATTGGTTTCTTTCTTGGCCCGTTGTTATTTATCATTGCTTTACTAAGTATACCAGCTGATTTCATTTCACCCGGGGCCAACAAAGTATTGGCTGTCGGTATATGGATGATAACGTGGTGGATAATGGAAGCTGTTGCTATACCGATCGCGGCTCTACTCCCGCTGGTCATGTTTCCTTTCCTCGGGGTAATGACAGCCGAGCAGGCAGCTGCACCGTATGCAAACCCCATCATCTTTCTTTTCCTGGGCGGCTTTATGATTGCACTCGGACTCGAAAAACATAAACTTCATGAACGTATAGCGCTGAATCTTATTCGCATTACCGGCACTTCAGGCAACGGTATTATACTCGGCTTTATGATCTCCACGGCTTTCATCAGCATGTGGATCAGCAATACGGCTACTGCGATGATGATGCTGCCCATCGCATTGTCAGTGATAAACCTTGTGAAGAAGAATAAAGATCAGGCCCCGCACGAGCTGCCAAAACCAGAACGGAACTTCGCGTTGGGACTCATGCTGATGGTGGGTTATGCTTCCACGCTGGGCGGACTCGCTACCGTTATCGGCACCCCTCCTAATGTTGTCTTCAAAGGACTGCTCGAAGACTTCTATCATCACAGTATAGATTTTGGACAGTGGATGCTGATCGGTGTGCCGGTAGCCACTGCGTTGTTATTAATGACGTACTGGATGGTAACACGATTACTCTTCCCGAATAAACTGGACAAGATCGAAGGTTCGGATCAACTCATTGCCGACAAGCTTCAGGAGATAGGCAAAATACGAAAGGAAGAAAAGCTGGTCATGGCTATATTTTTCATTACATCTTCCTTCTGGATCTTCCAGGAAGCCATCAATACCTACATATTGCACAGAGATATACTTAACGACACCAACGTGGCCATGGTAGGCGGTATGCTTATGTTCCTGGTACCGGTTAATCTTACAGAGAAAAAATTTCTGCTCGACTGGAAAGACAGTAAAGATATACAGTGGGGTATATTACTGTTGTTCGGAGGCGGCTTGTGCCTGGCCGATGCACTGAAGCGTGCCGAGATCATTCAACTGGTAGGCCACATGATCGCGGAAGAGAGTTCATTTGGCATCGGGCTTATTTTTATACTCATTGCTGCCAGCGTTATACTATCGGAGTTTATGAGCAACGTAGCGCTGGTACAGATTTTTGTTCCGGTAGTGTTCGGTATTGCAGACGGACTGAATGTAAATCCGATATTACTGGCGCTTCCGGTTACACTCAGTGCCAGCATCGGATTTATGTTTCCCGTAGCAACACCACCCAACGCTATTGTATTTTCGAGCGGCTATATCCGCATAAAAGATATGGTCAGGGCCGGTTTCCTGCTCGATGTATTTTCCATGGCAATTATACTGCTGGCATCTGTCACGTTAATGGTATGGATATTCGGGCAACAATTGTAACTTTATAGGGAGCACAGATTTTTCTGGCTTCCAGTCAAAGAGATTTCAGGCGTTCTGTCCGGAAAAGAAAGGCCCGTTGTAGCCAGATACATTTTTACAATGCGTAAATTTACAGAGAAGACAGAACGTTTTACGAACGAATAGGACATGCAATATCTGCGCGATAAATTATACCCTACCTCCATGAAGCAAAAGGTGCTGGCAGGTTTCCTGTTGGCATTTGTGGCCATTATGCTGGCGCTGGGTATAACGCATTTTTCGTTTCGCGAAATGCTGGATACGGTTGATGAACTTTCAGCTCCCAACGAAAAGATCACGATTCTGAACCGCGTGTTCGAAGAGATCACTACCCTCGATCAATTGCAACGTGCCGAAGCAATCAAGAATCCGCGCAAGCCCTATAAAGCATTTCTCAACCAATCAAAGTCAGTGTCCATCATGATCGACTCGCTTATGCTGATGTCGTGGGACTCGCTGCAACTGGAACGTCTGCGTTCGATGAAAGATATACTCTCGCAACGAAACAAGCTTTTCTTTTCATACCTCAAGCTCAAATCAAAGTATGCCGAGAAAAAACAGTTCACCAAAAGACTTGATACACTTTCCACCATCATCGAACAAAGTCAGATTGATACCAGTGTGGTAACGACTGAGCGCAAAACTATTACCACCTATACCGACTCCATCGTACAAAAAGAACAGGAGCGCTCGGGCCTCGGCAGATTGTTTGGCAAAAAGAAAACTACAGCTGTCCCTGAAACGCATATCAAAGTACAGGAAGAACTTAGTGTAAAGATTGATACGCTGGCCTTTGCGCGACAAAACAAAGCACTGGAAGAAGTGGAGCGCATCATGCTGGATCTCGAGGCGAGTCAGCAGTCACAGAGTAAACGACTGCAACACCGCGAACTCGAACTCATTCACGCGAACAGTCTTTTTATTAACCGGCTTCTCAATACACTGCACGAAGTAGAAAACGAAGAATTGCAGAAGATGCGCGACAATAACAATCGCGCAAGTTTTCTTTTCAATCAAAGTATATCGCGCATCAGTATACTTGTACTCGCATTCTTCCTGATTGCTGCTATACTGGTATATTTTATCTGGATCGATATCAGCAAAAGCAACTACTATAAAGAACAGCTTGAAGATGCCCGTGATGAAGCCGAAGAACTGAGCAAAATTAAAGAGCGCTTCCTGGCAAACATGAGTCACGAGATACGCACACCACTCCAATCCATTATAGGGTTTGCTGAACAACTCAAGAAACATCCGGGCAGTAACCGGGAAGCGGCTGATGCTATACATAGTTCTTCCGAACATTTACTGCACATTGTAAATGAAGTGCTGGACTATAGCCGCATATCTTCCGGTAATTTCTCATTGGCGCACGAGCCTTTTAAATTATTGGAGTTGATAGAGGAAGTTGAAAACGCCATGCGCGTGCAGGCTGATAAAAAGAACCTCACCTTTTTACTGGATATGGAACAGGCGGCCGAGCACGATGTGATGGGCGATCCGTTCCGCTTGCGACAGGTGCTCTATAATTTGCTTGGCAACGCTATCAAATTTACACATAAGGGTTTTGTAAAACTGACGATTAAGACAGCCGAGTATCCTGATAAGATCACCTGTGCTTTTGATATTACAGATTCCGGAATTGGTATTCGTCCGGAGGATATAAAAAGGATTTTCAACCAGTTCGAACAGGCAGGTTCATCTATACTGCAGCAACAAGGCGGTGGCTCGGGATTAGGACTTACCATTGTGCGTTCGCTGGTAGAAGCACAACACGGAAACCTGGAAGTATATAGTGAGCCTGGTATAGGTTCTACGTTTACCGTGAAGCTTACATTCGACAAAGCGCCTGATATACCGCACCATGCGCATATACCACAACCCGCTTCGACACTGGCATCATCACCGTTTACCGGTAAAGTTATACTGGTAGATGACGACACGATGATCTTACGACTCGGCAAGCTCATTTTCGACAAGCATGCTATAGCGAATACAACCTACCAGCAATCAGAAAAATTATTGGCAGAGCAACCCGATCCGGAAGTAACGCATATGCTTATCGATATTCGTATGCCGGGTATCAACGGTATAGATCTTTGCAAGGAGCTGCGCAAAAAGTATACATCGCAGGTAAAATATATAGCGCTTACGGCCCACGTATTTCCGCAGGATCAACAGAAATTACTGGATGAAGGTTTTGATAAAGTACTGTCTAAACCGTTTCACGAATATGAGTTATTGAATTTACTGGGTATATCCGCTACAACCTCCACGGCTATAGTAGCCGAAACTGCGGTTATCGATTTCTCGGCCGTACGAAAAATGACCATGGGTGATGAAGAACTTTTCCAATCGGTGATTAACCAGTTCCTCGAAGAAACCGAAGCCGACCTTCATCATCTAGACAAACAATTGCTAACACTGAATACTGATGCCATTCGCGATGTCGTTCATAAACTGGCTGGCCGCGTAGGACAAATGGGTGCTGTATCGCTCAGCAAAAAACTTCGTGATATGGAGAACCTGATTATACAAGGACAAAAAATAGGTACACTCTCCGATCGCATTCACCAGCTACGCGAAGAAGTAGAGACCCTCGTAAAAGGCGTCCGCGTAGCCGCAGAGTAACTATAGCTGGAGTAAATTACTTCTTACTTCTTACTTCTTACTTCTTACTTCTTACTTCTTACTTCTT